>DATEGY010000317.1:0-3617 GCA_035279865.1 Gemmatimonadales bacterium
CGGGTGGGCCGGTACAAGATCAATCAGCGGCTCAAGGTGGGCGCGGCGAAGGACCAGACCGTCCTCACCGAAGAGGATTTCGTCGCCATCATCCGCTACCTGATCGAGCTCTCCGAGGGCCGCGGGTACACGGACGACATCGACCACCTGGGCAACCGCCGGGTGCGCTCGGTGGGCGAGCTCATCGCGAACCAGTTCTCGGTGGGGCTCTCGCGCATGGCGCGGCTCATCAAGGAACGGATGAGCATCAACAACGACCCCGAGCGGATCACCCTGGACGACCTGGTGAACGCCCGGACCGTGAGCGCCGTGATTCAGGCGTTCTTCGGCTCGTCGCAGCTGTCGCAGTTCATGGACCAGACCAACCCGCTCGCCGAGCTGACGCACAAGCGCAGGCTCTCGGCGCTCGGACCGGGAGGCCTGACGCGCGAGCGCGCGGGCTTCGAAGTCCGCGACGTGCACTACAGCCAGTACGGCCGCATGTGCCCGATCGAGACGCCGGAAGGTCCGAACATCGGCCTCATCACGAGCCTCTCGTGCTACGCCCGCGTCAACGACCTCGGCTTCATCGAGACGCCGTACCGGGTGGTGGAGAACGGGCGCGTCACCGGGCAGATCCGGTGGCTCTCGGCGAGTGAAGAAGAGGAATACGCGGTGGCGCAGGCGAACGCGAAGCTGACCGAAGACGGCCGCTTCGCCGACGAGCTGGTGCTCTGCCGGAAGCGGGACGACTACCCGCTCCTCGCGCCCGCGCGCATCGATTTCATGGACGTGGCGCCCGAGCAGCTGGTGTCGATCGCCGCCGCCCTGATTCCGTTCCTCGAGCACGACGACGCGAACCGCGCGCTGATGGGCTCCAACATGCAGCGGCAGTCGGTGCCGCTCCTCTTCCCGCAGGCCCCCGTCGTGGGCACCGGGCTCGAGGAGAAGGTCGCCCGGGATTCGGGCGCCGTGGTCATCGCGCGCCGCGCCGGCGTGGTGCAGCGCGTCACGGCCGACGAAATCATCATCGATACCGGCGAAGAGGACCGGAAGGCGGGGGACAACCCGCTGGCCCGGCTCAAGCAGCACGACCGGTACAAGCTCAAGAAGTTCTGGCGCACCAACCAGGACACCGCCATCAACCAGCGGCCCCTGGTGCACGTGGGCCAGAAGGTGAAGGCGGCGCAGATCATCGCCGACGGGGCCGGCACGGACCACGGCGAGCTGGCCCTGGGCGCGAACGTGAACGTCGCGTTCATGCCCTGGTACGGCCACAACTTCGAAGACGCCATCGTCTTGTCCGAGCGCCTGGTGAAGGACGACGTCTACTCGTCGATCCACATCCAGGAGCTCGAGCTGCACGTCCGGGACACCAAGCGGGGCCGGGAGGAGATCACCCGGGAAATCCCGAACGTCGCGGAAGAGTCGCTGGTGGACCTGGACGAGCGCGGCATCGTGCGCATCGGCGCCCACGTGAAGGCGGGCGACATCCTGGTCGGCAAGATCACCCCGAAGGGCGAAACCGAGCTGTCGCCGGAAGAGAAGCTCCTGACGGCGATCTTCGGCGAAAAGGCCAAGGACGTGAAGGATTCGTCCCTCAAGGTCCCGCCGGGGATGGAAGGCGTGGTCATCGACGTGAAGATCTTCTCGCGCGTCGAGGACCAGGTGGTGGAGAAGGACCGCGGCGAACGGATCGGCGAGGTCCGCCGGCTCGAAGCCGACGAAAAGGCCCGGATCACCGAGGCGGTCTTCGGCGAGCTGCGCGAGCTGCTCTCGGGCCAGGAAGTCGGCCTGATGCTGAAGAACGGCACGGTGGAGGAGTTCCTGCCGGCCGGCACCAAGCTCACTAGGGCCGAGCTGGCCGAGGTGGACTTCAACGACGTGGACCTGAAGACGCTCCGCGTCGGCAACAAGAGCGTCAACGAGAAGATGCGCGCCGTGCTCGACGCGGCGACCCAGGAGCGGGGCAAGATCGAGGAGAAGTCGGAGGATCAGATCGACAAGATCCTGCAGCCCGACGAGCTCCCCCCGGGCGTCATCCAGCTCGTGAAGGTCTATCTCGCCGAGAAGCGGAAGATCTCGGTGGGCGACAAGATGGCGGGACGGCACGGCAACAAGGGCATCATCGCCCGGATCGTGCCCGAGGAGGACATGCCCATCCTGCCCGACGGGCGGCCGGTGGACATCGTGCTCAACCCCCTCGGCGTGCCGTCGCGGATGAACGTGGGGCAGATCCTCGAGACCCACCTCGGGTGGGCCGCGCGGATCCTGGGCTTCGAAGCGAAGACTCCCGTCTTCCAGGGCGGTGACGAGACCGAGATCGGCGTGCTGCTGCGCCTGGCGGGGCTCGTCTGGGCGGCGGACATCCTGCGCCTGGACGTGAAGCCGCCTGAGCTCGACACCGAACGGGTGCGGGCCCTGGTGGCGGATCTGGCGAATCTGCCGGTGGGCGACGGCGCCCGGCCCGGCCTCGGTCTGGCGGGACTCACGCAGCTCGCCAGCCGGTCCCTGGCCGCCGAGACGCGGGAGCTGGCGCATCAGTTCACCGATTTCCTCAAGTTCGCGGCCAAGGAGCTGGCGGACCGCGAGCTGGCCCAGCGCAAGGTCGAGCAGACGCTCCAGCAGGAGCTGCTCGAGTCCGAGGAGACGGGGAAGGCCGAGAAGACCGCGTTGAAGGCCGGCCTGAAGGAGGTCGAAAAGTTCCTGGAGCACGGCAAACCCTCCGACGTGCTGGAGGCGGTCGGGCTCCCGGCGCTCGCGGCCCTGCTCGGGCCCAAGTCCGAGTCGGACGCGGACGCGGCGGCGGTGGAGCTCCTCCGGGTGGCGGGTTCGTCGGCCGCCGGCAAGTGCCGGCTGCGCGACGGCCGCTCGGGCGAGTACTTCGAGTCCGAGGTCACCGTCGGCACGATCTACATGATGAAGCTGTCGCACCTGGTGGACGACAAGATTCACGCCCGGTCCATCGGTCCGTACTCGCTGGTGACACAGCAGCCGCTCGCCGGGAAGGCGCAGTTCGGCGGCCAGCGGTTCGGCGAGATGGAAGTCTGGGCGCTGGAAGCGTACGGCGCGGCCCACACGCTGCAGGAGATTCTGACCGTCAAGTCCGACGACGTGAACGGCCGCAGCCGCGTGTACGAAGCGATCGTGAAGGGGCAGAATCTGCCGAAACCCGGCATCCCCGAGTCCTTCAACGTGCTGGTGAAGGAACTGCAAGCCCTGGGATTGAAGGTGACCCTGGGCGTCACCGACGACGTCGAAGAATAAGGGGAGGGAGAACCGATGATCGATTTCCGCAGCGGACGCGAGCCCAAGGGCTCGAGTTTCGACTATATCCAGATCCGGATCGCGGCGCCCGAAGAGATCCGCGGGCCCAAGGATTCGAAGGAACGGGAGCGCCTCGAGCTCCAGGGCCAGAAGACGTGGTGGTCCTGCGGCGAGGTGACGAAGCCCGAGACCATCAACTACCGCTCGTTCAAGCCCGAACGGGACGGCCTCTTCTGCGAGCGCATTTTCGGTCCGGTGAAGGACTGGGAGTGCCACTGCGGCAAGTACAAGCGGATCCGCTATCGCGGCGTGATCTGCGACCGCTGCGGCGTGGAAGTGACGCTGTCCAAGGTCCGGCGCGAGCGCATGGG
>DATEGY010000318.1:0-2188 GCA_035279865.1 Gemmatimonadales bacterium
GATCGCCCCGGCCGACGGCGGGTCGCCCGGGCGCTGATCGAGATCGCGGTGAGGCGCGGCGCCGCGGTGGCGGCCCGGCAGGGGTGAGAGTCCGCGCCGTCGTCCCCCAGAAGTGGCTCCTCCGGGCCAAGGGCCGCCTCGGGTCCGTGCTTCCTGAGGAGGCGCGGGCAGCGCTCAGCCTCGCGCTCCTCAAGTCCGTCTGCGGCGTGCTACGCGCGACGGCGGGGGTGGAGGATGTGGTCGTCATGACGCCCGATCCCGCCGTGCGGGATCACGCTGCCGCCTGCGGCATCCGGGGGATCTTCGACCCGCGACCGGGCCTGAACGATGCCCTGGCTGGAGCGTTCCGCGTCCTATCCATCACCGGCGGCGGGCTGCTCGTCGTGGCCGGCGACCTACCACTGTTACAGCCGGCGGATGTGGCGGCCCTGCTGGACTGCGGGGAGGCGAGGACGCTCGTGCTTGCCCCCTCCAGGGATGTGGCGGGCACGAACGCACTGCTGCTTCCCCCCGGCGTCGTGGTGCGCCCCGCCTTCGGCCTCGGGAGTCGGCGGGGGCATCAGACCCTCGCGCGCAGGCTGGGACTCCGGGTCGTCGAAGTGCACCGGCCGGGGCTCGCTTTCGACCTGGACACGCCGGCCGACCTGGCGGCCCTTCGGGGATGGCGAGCGGCCGCACAGCCGTAGGCCGTTTAGACGTTCAATTCTTTGAGCGTCCCCGTGACCATGTAGATCACCCGCTCGGCGATGTTGGTGGCGTGGTCCCCCACCCGCTCCAGCGCCTGGGCGACCATCAACAGGTGGGTGGCCCGCTGGATGTTCTTGGGATCCTCGATCATGTAGGTGAGGAGCTCCCGGAAGACCTGCCCGTAGAGATGGTCGACCTCGTCATCCTTGGCGGCCATGCGCTCGGCCAGTGCGGTGTCCCTGCGGACGAACGCGTCGAGGCCGTCGTGGAGCATCTCCCGGACCAGTTCCGCCATCCGGGGAATGTCGATCAAGGGCTTCAGCAGCAGCTGACCGGCCGTGCGTTGGGTGATCCGGGCGATGTCCTCAGCGTGGTCGCCCATGCGCTCGAGATCGATCGTCATCGTCCAGATCGCGGCGATCATGCGCAGGTCTTTCGCCATCGGCTGCTGCGTCGCCATCAGGCGCAGGCACCGCTCTTCCAGCTCGAGGTGCAGGGCATCGATGGCGTTGTCGGACGCGATCACCGTGTTGACGCCGTCGAGGCTGCGCGCCTGAAGCGCTTCCACGGCCCGCCGGATGGCGTCGTCGACGAGATCGGCCATGCGCAGGAGGTCCTCCTGTAACTGCTGCAGATCGCGATCGAAGGTCTCCCGAGTCGTCATCTGCGTCCCCTGGCCCCAACGCGATTACGAAGCGATTCCGGGTAGCGGGGCCAGCCTCCTCTGCGTCACAGGCTCGGCTCGATGCGCGGCGACGCCGGCCGCCTCGGCCTTCACCCAGGCCTCGCCCCCGCATGACGTGGGCTTGACGCGGAGGAAGCTCTCGCCCCCCTCAGGATGTGGTGCAGTCTCCGACCGCTGCTTAGAATCCCAGCAGCGACCTCACACACGCGGCGGCGAGCGCGGAGACCACGAGCAGCACCCCGATGATCGTCAGGGCCGCTTTCGCGTCCGCGAGCCATCTGGTCTCTCGGTCCGTGCGCACCGCATCCTCGACAGGGGCTCCGCCCCCGCGCTCCGTCCAATCCAGGGTAGGAAGCGAAGGTTAACCGAAGGTGAAGGCCGGTTGAAGGCTGGGTGAAGCCGCCCTCGCCATTCCTTCACAGCAGGTTGGCGGGAGCTTCACCTCCCCTTGACCTTGGCCGTGTACGGTAGGGTCAGGACGCAAGAGACGTGCCCGATAGGCCATGATCAAGGAGGGGTGCGTGCACACGCCGCTCCGTCTCGGCCGGGAGGACGTTGCAGGGTCTGGCTGCTACCCGACGCGCGCACCGCGAGCGGCCGGATCCAAGTCCGGCCACGGCCGTTCCGAAGGACGGAGCGCCCCCCGCGGGTGGCTCGCCCCTCCTGCGCCGCCCTCCGACGCGAGCCTCTGGCGGCGGTTCACCGACGACCGCGACCTCGTCGGCATGAAGATCGCGCTGCTTGTGGCCATCGGCATCCTCGCCGCCTTGATCGACCTCGTCGAATGACCGCCAGGGTCGGGGAACTTCACGCTCA
>DATEGY010000319.1:0-8777 GCA_035279865.1 Gemmatimonadales bacterium
GATGTTATCGATCCGTCACAGACGTTGGGGATATTTGGATGGCACAGATCGCAAAAGGAGGAGTCACCGATGCCCAGAGTGGTGCACTTTGAGCTGGCGGCGGACAACCCCGAGCGGGCCGCGAAGTTCTACGGCCAGGTCTTTGGGTGGAAGATCAACAAATGGGAAGGGCCGGAGGACTATTGGCTCGTCACGACCGGCGACGACAAACAGCCGGGCATCAACGGCGGCCTGATGCGCCCCAAGGGACCGCAGAGGGTCGTGAACACCATCGACGTTCCCTCGGTCGATGAATTCACGGCGAAGATCACGAAGAGCGGCGGCAAGGTCGTCGCGCCCAAGATGGCCATCCCCGGCGTCGGCTATCTGGCGTATTGCCAGGACACCGAGGGCAACGCGTTCGGCATCATGCAGTCGGACGGCAACGCCAAGTAGCGGTGACGAGGGGGGATATGATGGACGAACGGGCGCTGATCCAGCACCAACTCGCCGGCAGCCATCAGGCCGTCCGGTACGGCTTGAGCGAGATCTCCGACGACGAGGCGCGCCGGATGCCGCACCCGGTGCTGTCCCCGGTGATCTGGCAGGTGGGACACCTCGCGGTGGTCAACGCGAACTTCATCAAGCGAGCCGGCGCCACATCGGCCACGGCGCTTCCGGGCGCCTACGCGGATCTCTTCAAAAGCGGGAGCGGTGGGAAGGCCGACTACCCCCCCCTCGCCCAGGTGAGGCAGGCCTTCGACGACAGTCATGAGGCCCTGGTGCGCGTGGCGGCCGAGGCGAACCTGGACGCCGCGGATGAGGGCCCGCGAGGGCTCTGGAAGAACTACGCGGGGATGTTCGAGTTTGCCAACGCGCACCGATGGTACCACATCGGGAAAATCATGTCATTGCGCGCGCTCCTCGGGAAGCCGCGCCTCTTCGGATAGCGAAGCGGCGGGAGGGCCGAGGGCGCCTGCAACCGCAGGGCCCTGGGCCCTCCCGCCTTCCCCACAAGGCGGTTGACTTCTCCACCGGCGCGTGGTATAAAACCTTCGTAGCCGAATAGCAGGACCGGGGGCCATGATGCCTCCCGGGCGCTCAGCGCTCGGGGGGCTTTTTGTGTGCGCTCGAGGACTGTACTCTGTCCCGGCCGGGACACGGAGGTGGAGGGATGGCGGGCAAGGATATGACCGCGCGCGAGGTGGTAGCGTACATCAAAGAACACGGCATCAAGATGGTGGACCTCAAATTCGTCGACGTTCCGGGCACCTGGCAGCACACCACCATCCCGGCCAGCCAAGTGGATGAGAAGACCTTCTCTCGCGGAATCGGTTTCGACGGCAGCAGCATCCGCGGCTTCCAGGCGATCCAGGAGAGCGACATGCTCCTGATGCCGGACCCCACGACGGCGCGCCCCGATCCATTCACGGAGATCCCGACCCTGTCGGTCATCTGCAACGTCAACGATCCGGTCACGGGGAGGCCGTACTCGAGGGATCCGCGTTACGTCGCGCAAAAGGCCGAGGAGTACCTCAAGGCGTCCGGCGTCGCGGACACGAGCTACTGGGGGCCGGAAGCGGAGTTCTTTGTGTTCAACAACGTGCAGTACGAGGTCCTCCCGCAGCGAATGGGGTACAGCATCGACTCCGCCGAAGCGACCTGGAACTCCGGCCAGCCCGGGCTGGCCAATCGGATGCGGGTCAAGGAAGGCTACTTCCCCGTCTCGCCGGCGGACACCCTCCTCGATCTCCGCAGCGAGATGACGCTGGAGATGGAGAAGTGGGGCATCGAGGTGGAGATGCAGCACCACGAGGTCGGCCACGCCGGGCAGGGCGAGATCGACATGAAGTACAACACCCTCGCCCGCACCGGGGACAACTTGTTGGGCTACAAGTACATCGTCAAAAATGTCGCGCGCCGCCACGGGATGACGGCCACGTTCATGCCCAAGCCCCTGTTCGGCGACAACGGGACGGGAATGCACACCCACCAGAGCCTGTGGAAGGGCGGCCAGAACATCTTCTACAGCGAGGGTGGGTACGCCGAGCTGAGCCAGGAGGCCCTCCACTACATCGGGGGACTGCTCACCCACGTCGACGCGCTCCTGGGATTGTGCGCGTGTACCACCAACTCGTACCGGCGGCTGGTGCCGCACTACGAGGCCCCGGTCAACATCGCCTTCAGCCAGCGCAACCGCAGCGCCGCCATCCGCATCCCGATGTACTTCTCCGGCCCGGCGGCGGCGGCGAGCAAGCGGATCGAGTTCCGCTGCCCGGATGCGACCGCCAACCCTTACCTGGCGTTCGCCGCCCAGCTGATGGCCGGGTTGGACGGGATCAAGCGGAAGATCGACCCGCGGAAGGCGGGGTTTGGCCCAATGGACAAGAATACCTACGAGTTGGATCCCGAGGAGGCGGCGAGGATCAAGAGCGTGCCCGGATCGCTGGGGGCGGCGCTGGATGCGCTCGGGGCCGACCACGAATTCCTGCTGGAGGGGGACGTCTTCACCCGGGATCTGCTGGACACCTGGATCGACTACAAGCGGACGAAGGAACTCCACGAGGTGAACATCCGACCGGTGCCCTACGAATTCTTCCTGTATTACGACGTGTAGGCGCGCACCCACGTGGACGGGCCGAGGGCTCCGCCGTACGGCGGGGCCCTCGCCGTTCGGGGCTCAATGCTATAATGATCACGGCTCAAGCCTACCCTATCTGCGGGAGGACCGAGATGAGTCGGTTTCGGGTCGCGATGGCCCAGATCAACACCACCGTCGGGGACTTCGAAGGCAACACCCGAAAGATCATCGAGCGGATCGAAGAGGCCCAGGCCCTGGGCGCGGACGTCGTCTCTTTCCCGGAGCTGGCGGTCACCGGATATCCGCCCGAGGATCTCCTGATCAAGACGGATTTCATCCACGAGAACCTGGCGTGCCTCGACGAAATCGCCCGCCACGTGACCCGCACCGCGGCGGTCGTCGGGTTCGTCGATTCGGGGGACCACCTCTACAACGCCGCAGCGGTCCTGCACGCCGGACGCGTCGCCGGAGTCTACCGGAAGATGCGCCTGCCGAACTATGGGGTCTTCGACGAGAAACGGTATTTCCAACCCGGGGTGGAAAGCCCGGTGTTCGTGATCCGCGGTGTCCCGGTGGGCGTGAGCATCTGCGAGGACGTTTGGGCGCCCGGCGGACCGTTGCTCGCCCAATCGCTGGCCGGCGCGCTCATCGGGATCAACATCAACGGTTCGCCCTACTCGACGGCCAAGTGGCGCGTCCGGGAGGAGATGCTGAAGACACGGGCGCGCGACTACGCCATCGCGATCGCCTACAACAACCTGGTAGGCGGGCAAGACGAGCTCATGTTCGATGGGCTCGGCGTGATCCTCGATGCCGCCGGGGACGTGGTGGCTCGCGGGCCGGCGTTCGAGGAACGCCTGATCACCGCCGATCTGGACATCGAGGCCATCAGGGGCATTCGCCGGTACAACCCGATCCGAACCCCCGATGCGCTGCGGAGCGAGGGCGTGCGGGTCCCGGCCCTCACGCTTTCGCGCGACGATCCCGACGCGTCACGACCGCCGCTCACCGGTGCCGCCATCGTCGATCCGCCGGATGACACCGAGGAAGTCTATCGGGCGCTCGTGCTCGGGACGCGCGACTACGTTCGGAAGAACGGCGTGCGCACGGTGGTGCTCGGCCTGAGCGGCGGCGTCGACTCCTCCCTCGTCGCCTGCATCGCCGCCGACGCCCTGGGACCGGAGTCGGTCAAGGGCATCTTGCTGCCGTCTCGATTCACCTCGGAGGCGAGCCGGCGCTACGCGGCGACCCTCGGGAAGGCGCTCGGCGTCGAGCTGCTCGAACTCCCGATCGATCCCGTGGTCGCCGCCTACGATCAAGTGCTCGCCGAGACCTTCGCCGGTCGCTCCCGGGACGTGACGGAAGAAAACCTCCAAGCCCGCACGCGCGGCAACCTGCTGATGGCCCTCTCCAACAAGATGGGGTGGCTCGTCCTCACGACCGGGAACAAGAGTGAGCTGAGCGTGGGCTATGCGACGATTTACGGAGACATGGCCGGGGGATTCGCGGTGATCAAGGACGTTCCCAAGACGCTCGTCTATCGCCTCGCCAGGTGGCGAAACGCCAAGGCGGGCCGGCCGCTGATCCCCGCGGGCGTGATCGAGCGTGCGCCGACGGCGGAGCTGCGGGAAAATCAGACGGACCAGGACACGCTGCCTCCGTACGAGGTCCTCGACCCGATCCTGCGGCTCTACGTGGAAGACGACCGGTCGGCCGAGGAGATCGTCGCGCAGGGATTCGACCCCCAGATGGTGGCGCGGGTGATCGCCATGGTCGACCGGAACGAATACAAGCGCCGCCAGGCTCCCCCCGGGATCAAGATCACCCCCAAGGCGTTCGGCAAAGACCGCCGGCTCCCGATCACCAACTGGTATCGCGGCCGGCGGCCCTTGGAAGCCCCCGCCCATCCAACGGCGTCATAGCCTCACCGTGGTCGCCGCAGGCGCCTGGGCGGACGCCTGTGGCGATAGCGATCAAGGCGCAACCAGTTCCGGCCCGTTGAGCCTGGGGCAAGCTCCGCTCCCCCCGCGGCGGCATCCGGGTGCGGTTGAACTGCGGTTGACGCGTTTTCCCACCCTCCCGTACAATAAGCGGGCGGAGGGTTTCTGATGGCCTTGTCCGGGATGCTCCCGCTGCTGATGCGCAGGCGGGAGTTTCTGTTCGTGTGCGAGCAAATCGCACAACGCCGCCGCCCCTGGGTAACCGGTCCCAGCGGCGCGGCGAAAGCCTTGGTCATCGCCGGCCTGGTCAGCTGCATCGACGCGCCGGTCTGGTTGGTCATGACTCCCGGACGGGATCAAGGCGAAAAGCTTGCCGACGACCTCGCCGCCTTCCTCCCTCCCGACCGACATGAGGTACACCTGCTCACGCCGTGGGAATCGGTCAACCCTGAGGACCGGCCTCCGATCGAGATAGAGGGCGCGCGCCAGCGGGTCCTGGACAGCCTGCGGCGCGGCCGGCCGCACGTCATCGTCACGTCGGCGGCCGGCGCCCTCCACCGCGTGTCCGACCCGAGCTGGGTGGAA
This sequence comes from Gemmatimonadales bacterium, assembly GCA_035279865.1. Taxonomy (GTDB): domain Bacteria; phylum Gemmatimonadota; class Gemmatimonadetes; order Gemmatimonadales; family GWC2-71-9; genus 40CM-2-70-7. Next base: position 5,086 of record DATEGY010000319.1, read on the forward strand.
ACGGTGCGCGTCGACCTCAGCGGGGGATCCCGGGGAAATCTCGAACAGATCGTCCGGCGGCTCGCCGCCGCCGGGTACGAGCGCACGGACCTCGTGCAGCGGCCCGGGGAAATGGCGGTGCGCGGCGGGCTGGTCGACGTCTACCCGTCGACCGGGGGTGATCCGGTCCGCATCGAGTGGACGGGCGACGAGGTCGAGTCGGTCCGCGTTTTCGACGCCGAGACTCAACGTACGGTGAGGGGGCTCGCCGGGATCACGCTCCTGCCGGCCCGATCGGACCCCGACATCGGGATCCCGCTCGTGGACCTCGTGCCGGACGCGGTGTGCATCCTGGACGAACCCGACGAGCTCGAACGCCATGCGCGCGGCCTGTACGACCAGGCGATCGCCGCCCGCCGCCGGGCGGTGGAGACTGGCCGGGTCCCCCCCAACGCGCCGATGCCGCTGGTCTCCTGGGAGACGATCGCCGCCTCGCTAGAAGCCCACCGCACCGGCGCCCTGTCCGCCCTCCACGGACCCGCCCGCGGGCAGGCGATCGAGATGCAGTTCGGCACGGTGGAGTCGTTCGCCGGGCAGATCGAAGGGCTCGCCCGCGAACTCCGCACGTGGACCCAGGCCGGCCGCCGGATCGTCGTCGCCACCCGCCAAGCGCATCGAATGGTGGAGCTGTTCAGTGAACACCACCTCCTCGCCGGGCTGGCGGACCGCCTGGACGATCCGCCGGCACCGGGAAGCCTGCTCGCCGTCCCTCAGGCCCTGACCAGCGGGTTCATCCTGGACGACCTGGTCGTGGTGACCGACGCGGAAATCCTGGGCTGGCGGCGGCGCCGCCGTCCCCTGAAGTGGCTGCACGACGGGACGCGTCTTTCAAACTGGAGCGAGCTCACCCCGGGCGACTTGGTCGTGCATATCCATCACGGCATCGGCGTCTACCGGGGGCTGGAGCGGCTCACCATGGGCGGCGGCGAGCGCGACTATCTGCACCTCGGGTACGCGCAGGGGGACGCCCTCTACGTGCCCACCGATCAGATCAACCTCGTGCAGCGCTACGTCGGCGTCGAGGGACAGGCCCCCCAGATCCACCGGCTCGGCGGCACCGAATGGGAGCGGGAGAAGCGGCGCGTCCGCGAGCGGACGCGCGAGATGGCCCGGGAACTGCTCACGCTCTACGCCGCGCGCGAGACCACATCTGGCCACGCCTTCGCGCCCGACACCCCCTGGCAACGGGAAATGGAAGAGGCGTTCGCCTACGAAGAGACCCCCGACCAATGGCAGGCCATCCAGGATGTCAAGCGGGATATGGAGACCACGCGCCCGATGGACCGCCTCGTCAGCGGCGACGTCGGGTATGGAAAGACCGAGGTCGCCGTCCGCGCCGCGTTTAAAGCGGTGATGGACGGCAAGCAGGTCGCCGTGCTCGTCCCGACCACGATTCTGGCCCAGCAGCACTTCACGGTATTCCGCGAGCGGTTCGCCGCCTTTCCGGTTCGGGTAGAGATGCTCAGCCGATTTCGCTCGCCCAAGGAGCAGAAAGCCGTCGTCGAAGCGGTGCGGACCGGGGCCGTCGACGTCCTGGTCGGCACGCACCGGATCCTCAGTCGGTCGGTCAAGTTCAAGGACCTCGGGCTCGTCGTCATCGATGAAGAACAGCGGTTCGGCGTCACGCACAAGGAGCGGCTGAAGCAGCTCCGAACCCAGGTGGACGTGCTCACCCTGACCGCCACCCCGATCCCCCGCACCCTCCACATGTCGCTCGCCGGGTTGCGCGATCTTTCGGTCATGGAAACACCTCCAGACGCCCGTCAGCCGATCCGGACCGTGATCCGCGAGGAGGACCCGGCGTTGGTGGCCGACGCGATCCAGCAGGAGCTCGGCCGAGGAGGGCAAGTCTATGTCATCCACAATCGCGTGGAGACGATCGAGCGGGCCGCCGCGCGTCTCCGGCGGCTCGCGCCGCAGGCGCGCGTCGCCGTGGCACACGGGCAGATGCCCGAAGAACGGCTGGAGCGGATCATGCTCGATTTTCTGGGAGGACGGTACGATATCTTGGTGTGCACGACCATCGTCGAGATCGGGCTGGACATCCCGCGCGTCAACACCATCCTGATCGAGGATGCCCACCGGCTCGGCCTCGCCCAACTCTACCAGTTGCGCGGGCGGGTCGGGCGGGCGGATCGCCAGGCCTACGCGTACCTCCTCTACCCCCGGCACGCCCGCCTCACCCCGGAAGCCGAGCAGCGCCTCATGGCGATGCGCGAGTTCGTCGAGTTGGGGTCGGGGCTGCGGCTGGCGATGCGCGACCTGGAGATCCGTGGGGCGGGCAACCTTCTCGGCCCCGAGCAGCACGGCCACCTGGCCGCGGTCGGGTTCGATCTGTACATGCAGCTCCTGGAACAGGCGCTCCGGGAGACCCGGGGGGAGACCGTCGAGGAGCCGGCGGAGGTGGCGATCGACCTGGACGTTGCCGCGTACCTGCCGGATACCTATATCTCGTCGCCCGCGCAGCGTATGGCCGCCTACCGGCAGTTGGCGGCCGCGCAGACGGTCGAGGAAAGCCGGACGGCGGTCGACGAACTCCGGGACCGCTACGGTCCGCTCCCGCAGCCCGTCCAGCACCTCGCCGAAGTCATCAGGCTCCGCGTCCTCGCCCGTCGGGCCGGGGTCGCGGCCATCTCGCAGGAACGGACCGGGGTGCTCCTCCGCCTCGCCGATCCGTCCAAGACGGGCGACCGCGTGCGCGTGCTGGCCGGAGCATGGCCGGGCCGGATCGAACTGACCCCCGAAGGCATCCTGGTGCGCGCCGACGCCGGCGGTTTGTCGGAGATGATCCCGAGGATCGGTGACCTGCTGGACGCGCTGGCCGCCCCCGACCCGGCACGGACGGGGGCGGGCGGAGTGCCGCTCGGCCGGGCCGGGCGGTAAGGGCGGCGGGGTCCATACTTCAGCTGGAGGGAGCGCTGATGACCGCCAAGAGGGCGACGTTCAACGACCTGGTGGCCACGATGGCGCGGTTGCGGGGCCCGGGGGGCTGCCCGTGGGATCGCGAGCAAACCCATACGACGCTGCGGTCGTATCTCGTTGAGGAAACCTACGAGACCCTTGACGCGATCGACGCGGCGGCTCCCGATCGTCTCCGACAGGAACTCGGGGACCTGCTGCTCCAGGTCGTCTTCCACGCCCAGATGGGGGCGGAGGCCGGCACGTTCACCATCGACGACGTGGTCTCCGGGCTCGTGGACAAGCTCATCCGGAGACACCCGCATGTCTTTGGCGATACGCAGGTGACGGGGTCCGGCGACGTCCTGGCCAATTGGGAGACGATCAAGGCGGAAGAGCGCGCAGAGGGCCTCCACGGCGACACGGCGCGGGATGCCGCGGGGAGGAGCGCGCTCGAGGGCCTGCCGCGTGCGCTGCCGGCGCTCGCGCTGGCCCAACAGATGCAGGAGCGGGCGGGCCGCGCCGGGTTCACGCGGCCCGCTCTGACCCAGGCCGTCGCCAGGGGTCAGGAAGCGCTGGCGGAGCTGACCTCAGCCTCCGGGGATTGCGACCCGATCGGCGAGGTCATCGGGAATTTGCTCTTTACCGTCGCCGGCCTCTCGTCGCATTTTGGGCTCGACGCGGAGCAGGCGCTTCGCGACGCGTGCGCAAGGTTCCGCGAACGGTTCGGGCGTCTGGAGGCGAATGCCCAGGGA
>DATEGY010000320.1:0-11408 GCA_035279865.1 Gemmatimonadales bacterium
GCCACGGAGCGGGGGCGACGCCTGCACCTCCGCATCGCCATCGATTACTCGGCCCGCGCCGCGATCGGGGACGGCGGCATTCTGCCCGACGTCGATCTCCTGATCCGCACGGGAGGCGAACGCCGCCTCTCGGACTTCCTCCTCTGGGAGTGCGCCTACGCGGAGCTGCTCTTCCTCGACACCATGTGGCCCGAGTTCGATGCCCAGGAGCTCGGCCGCGCCCTCGACACGTTTCACGGCCGGGAGCGCCGCTTCGGCGGCCTTCCGGGGGAAAAGGTCGGATGAGAACCGCAACCTCGTTGCCGGCCTGGATCCTCGCGGGTGCGTTCGCGGTCGGCGTGGTGGCCGATCAGCTCCTCCGCAGTGTCCCCTGGGGGGTCAACGTCACCATCTGTACCACGCTCCTGGTGATCGTCGGAGCCGCGCTGGTGACCTACCGGCGCATGCCCGCGAGCAGGGAAACATGGTGGCTCGCGCTCACCACCGTGCTGCTGGCGTTGGCCTTCGCCCGGCGCGATTCCCGGGCGCTGGCGGCCTTCGACCTGCTGGCGCTCATGGTCACCCTGGGACTCACCGCCGCGACGCTTCGCGGCGTCCGCCTGGCCCGGCTCAACGCGCTCGACCATGCCTTCCAGGTTACAGCCTCGGCGGTCTACTCCCTGATCGGAACCCTGCCCCTCCTCGGACGGATCGCCCACTGGATGCAGGAGCCCAAGTCCGCCGGATTCTCCCGGGCCCGCGCCGTCGTTCTGGGCGCCGCGATCGCCAGCCCGGTGCTCCTGGGATTCGGCATTCTGTTCGCCAGCGCCGACCCCGTCTTTGGCGAAGCCATGCAGGGGATCTTCACCATCGACCCCGGCCTCGCGGCCTCCCACGTCTTCCTGGTGACCTTCTTCACCGGGATCAGCGGAGGCTTCCTCGCCTGGGCCATCCTCCGTCCCATCCCCATCCCGGCCCGCGTACCGGCCGTATTCCGGTTCTCGATCGGTGGCGTGCCCGTCAACACCGCCCTGGCCCTGACGGTGGGACTCTTCGCTCTGTTCGTGTCATTCCAGGCGGGCGAGCTCTTTGGAGGGGCGGCGTGGGTCCAGCGCGCGGCCGGACCGAGCTTCGCGGAGTACGCCCGATCGGGGTTCTTCGAGCTCTTGGCAGTAGCGGCCCTGGTGTTGCCGCTCCTGATCGTCGCCGACCGCGCGCTCGGGAATCACCTGGGAAACAGTGGCCGCTGGTTTCGGGGGCTGGCCCGCACCCTCCTCGCCCTGCTCTTCATCATCATTCTCTCGGCACTGAACCGGATGCGGCTCTATGTCGCCGCCTACGGACTCTCAGAGATCCGCCTCTACGCCACCGTGGCGATGGTGTACGTCACGTTCCTCGCGTCCTGGCTCGGCGCGCGCCTGATCCGCGAGCGGCGGCGGCGGTTCGCCCCGGGAGCACTGGTGGCGGGGTACGTCGCCCTCACCGGACTCCACATCCTCAACCCGGATGCGCTGATCGTCCACGTGAACCTGAGCCGCGCCACCACCCGGACCTTCGACGCGGGGTATGCGACCTCGCTCTCCGCCGACGCGATCCCTGCCCTGCTCGCCGGACTGCCCAGGCTCGATCCGGCGGCGCGGTGCCAGGCGGATCAAAGCCTGCGCCGTCGCTGGCTCAAGATCGACGAATCGCCGCATGACTGGCGCAGCACCAACTGGGCCAGCCTGACCGAAACCCGGCTCGCCCGCCATTGGACGAGCATCCCCTACGTGCGCTGTCCTTCACCGGAGGCCAAATGATCACGGATGGACTCACTCCCCTCGGCGTGCTCCTCCTCCTCGGACTGGTCGGCGGAGCCCTGGCGCTGGGCGTCGGTATCGTCGCGGCGCTCTTGATGGATCGCGGCGTCTGGGTCAGACGGTTCGTGCTGACGGGCGTGGCCGGAGTCGCGCTGTACGTCGTGCTGCTCTTCGGACTGTCGCTCACCAGCCGCACCCGGATCCTGGCCCTCACCCAGGGCAAGCACATCTGCGAGCTGGACTGTCATTCGGAGTATTCCGTGGTCCGGGTCCGCACCGACAAGCATCTCGGCAGCCGGACCGCCTCCGGCACGTTCTACATCGTCACCGTCAAAGTCCTCTTCGACTCGGCGACCATCGGGCCCCACCGCGGGATGTCCCCGCTCGAGATCGGACCCCGGACCGTATACGTCCTCGACGCCTCCGGGAACGAGTATCCGCTGCTCCCGGCCGGCGCCGAGGATTCGCTCCGTCATACAATCGTCCCCGGGCAGTCGTATACCACGGACCTGGTGTTCGACCTCCCGTCGGCCATTGCGAGCCCGATGCTCTTCGTCGGCGCGTCGGCCGGAGCCCCCGATCGCATCCTGATCGGTTCCGAGAACAGCGTGTTGCACAAGAAGACCCTGTTCGCGCTGAGTTGATCGGTGATTCAGCCTGAGGACGGGACCTCGTATCGCATCTCGTTCGTCTGTCTGAAGCCGAGCTTTTCGTAGAGGGAACGTCCCTCCGCCGACGCGTGGAGGACGACGTTGTCGATGCCCCGCTCGCGCGTGAACCGCAGGATCTCGCTCATCAGGCGCTCGGCGATCCCGCGCCGGCGCCACGCCGGCTCGGTGTAGACGTTCACGATGAGTCCCTGAGGACCGAGGTCCACCGCCGAGCGATCGAGGCGGAGGCGCGGGATCATCTCGCGCAACTGGATCCCGGCCCCCGCCACCACCTCGTTGGGACGTCCGTCCGGGGACGCCAGCCAGCCGACGTACCTGCCTGCGGGAATGGCCTGCCGGAAGTAGGCTTCCGCCTCCCGTTCGAGCGGGGGACCCTGCTCCGGCGGCAGGGTCCCCATATCGCGGAACATCGCGGCACGATGCCGCGCGACTATCGGAGCGTCCTGTTCCGTCGCGCGCCTGACGGTGATTCCCTCTGACATCCCCGGCTCCCGCTCATCGCTGTGTGCCCTCAACCCGGAGGGTGCTGTGGTGACGGCCGTAGCGGAAGTATATCACGAGCCCGATCACCAACCACACGACGAGACGGATCCACGTGTCGAGGCCGAGCGTGAGCATGAGACCGAGACACGCCAGCGCACCGAGGATGGGGACGAGCGGGACCAGGGGCGCCTTGAACGGCCGTTCGAGATCGGGGCGCGTCTTCCGAAGGACCCAGACGCCCATGCACACCAGCACGAATGCGAGCAGGGTGCCGATGTTCACGAGCTTGCCCAAAATCTGGATCGGGAAGAGACCCGCGAAGAGCGCGACCGCGATGCCGGTGATCAGGGTCGAGAGCCAGGGCGTCCGGAATCGGGGGTGCACCCGTCCGGCCCATCCGGGAATCAGGCCGTCGCGGGACATGGCGTACAGCACCCGGGACTGGCCGAGCAACATCACCAGCATGGTGGAGCCCAGTCCCAGGATGGCGCCGAAGGTGATGGCGTACCGGAACCACCCGAACTCCTTGATGCTGTCCACCACCATGATGACGGGAGACGGGACGTTCAGGTCCTGATAGGGCGCGAGTCCGGTGAGGACGGTGGAGACGAGGACGTACAGGATGGTACAGATCACGAGGGAGCCCAGGATGCTGATGGGCATGTCTTTCTGGGGATTCCGCGCCTCCTGTGCCGCCGTGCTCACCGAGTCGAACCCGATGTAGGCGAAGAACATGAGACCGGCGCCGCGGAGGATCCCGGACCAGCCGCCGAACTGGCCGTTGTTTTCCGGGATGAACGGATGCCAGTTGGCGGTTTTCACGTAGAGGAATCCGAAGCCGACGAAGAGCGCCAGCACACCGACCTTGATGATCACGATGGTGGTGTTGAACCCGGCGGACTCGCGGATACCGACGATCAGGATGGCGGTAATGGCGAGGATGGACAGCGCGGCCGGCAGGTTGAACACGGCGCCCGTCAGATGCCAGCCGGCCTGGGCGCAGCCGGTCACCATCCCCTGCGCCACCTGCGCCGCCGTGCAGGCGATGAAGGGCGGGTTCATGAGACTCGCGGGAGGGGTGATGCCGAAGAGGCCGAGCATCGACCCGAGGGTCGATGACCAGCCCACCGCCACCGTCGCCGCACCCATGGCGTATTCGAGAATCAGGTCCCACCCGATGATCCAGGCGATCAGCTCACCCAGCGTGGCGTACGAGTAGGTGTAGGCGCTCCCGGCCACGGGGACGGCGCTGGCCATTTCCGCGTAGCAGAGTCCCGCGAAGCCGCAGGCGACGGCGGCGATCACCATGGAGATCGGTACCGCCGGCCCCGCGTACTGGGCCGCCGCCATTCCGGTGAACACGAAGATCCCGGTGCCGACGATGGCCCCGATGCCGAGGGTGGTGAGGTTGAGGGGCCCGAGCGTGCGGGAGAGGCCGCCCCCCTCCTGACCGGCGGCGGCGCGGAGCCGCTCGAGGGGCTGGGTGGCGAACAAACCGGCGGGCATCGGACCTCCTATTTTGGAATACAAAATTGGATACAATTATGCTTAACATACGTCACCTCCCGGGGGCCGCAAGCAGGGAGCCGGTCCGGCTATATTGCCCCGGGTCATGGCCACCAGTGGACGCGTTTACTCCGCCCTGCGCGAAGGCATCGTCAAAGGCGCCCTCGCCCCCGGCGCCCGCCTGGTGGAAACCGAAATCGCGCAGCGCCTGGGCGTTTCCCGGACCCCCGTCCGCGAGGCCCTGACCCGCCTGGAACGCGAGGGCTACGTGGCCACGGCATCCGGCAAGCGCGCCCGCCCCACCGTGGCCCCGCTCACCCGCGACGATGTCTCCGAGCTCCTCTATATCGTGGGCGAGCTGGAGGGTCTCGCGGCCCGTCGTGCCGCGCTCCTCCCCTCAGGCCCCCGCCGTACGCTCCTCTCCGCCCTGACGCGGATCAACGCGAACTTCCTGCGCGCCTCCAAGAAACGCGTGGACTTCAACCGACTCTACGAAGCGGACGAGGAATTCCACCGGAAGTACGTCGAGGCGGGCTCCGGCCCGAGGCTCCGCGCGCTTCACGAAGCCGTGAAGCCGCAGGCCGAGCGCTACATCCGGATGTACGTGAGTCTCCTGGCCGGTGAGGCCCCGGTTTCCGCGGGCGAGCATCAGGCGATCATCTCCGCGATCCGCGCGGGAGACGCTTCGGGTGCGGAGCGGGCGGTACAGACCAACTGGCGGCATGCGGCGGACCGGCTGTCCCGCGCCATCGGCGACGCCGGCGAACAGGGCGGCTGGTAGGACCTACAGACTCTCGATCCGGTGAGGAATCCTCCTCCCCCGGTCCACCTGGACGTACTTGGCCCACGCGTTGTTGAGCGCGAACACGAGCGGTTTGCCGATCAGCGGCTCGAGCCAGGTCGGCACCAGAAACGGCCGGGCCGCCTCGAAGTACCGGTAGTACCGCTCGGCGTCCGCGGCCCCCGACCCCGACGCCTGCCGCGCCACGAAGTCACCGCAGAAGGCCGCCCATGGGAGCCCCACGCACCCCAGAACCCATTGCACCCAGGGCGCGTCGGGGTCACGGACGATGGTCGGCAGGAGGTCGCGCGTGGTATCGATGAGTCCCGGCCAATACTGAATGAACCGGAGGCGCTCGAGGAACGGAAAGCGCTGGTGGAACCCCTTCAAGACGCGGGCAATGACTCCGGGCGTGTTGATGGCATGCAGCGCGAACGTGGTCAGCGCACTCCCGCCCCCGACCAGCAGCCGGTCGTCCCCGGTGAGCCGGTAGTACGTATAGACCAGATCTGAATCCCAGCACTGCAGGCGGGCGCCCGACGGGAACAGCCGGGTCAGGTCAGCCGAGCCCAGCGGCTCAGAGATCGCGAGAAAGGTCTGGGCGTGGAAGACGTTGCGCTCGAGGGGCGTCAGAGACCGGTCCGGCTTGTCGATGCAGAAGATGATCTGATCGGCGGTGACGGAGCCCAGATGGGTCCGGACGGTGTGATCGTCCCAGGATCGCGCCTCCGTGCTCTCGTGAATCCGCACGCCGAGGTCCAGGAGCGCCCGTTTCAGGCCCTGGGCGTAGAGCAGCGGGTTGATGCCGTACGTACCCGGATACCGGATGCCACCGTAGTATTCGGAGGTTCCGATTACGTCGGGCAGACGCTCGCGCGGATAGAGGGTCTGCGGATAGCCCAGGGTCTTCCGGGCTTCGACTTCGGCATTCGCGTCCTCCCAGCCGCGCGCGTCCGAGCCGACGAAGAGGCTGTCCTGGACCAGCAGGTCGCACGTGATGCCGTACCGCTTCACGGCGTCGACGATCAGGTCAATACCGTGAACGGGGGCATCCCAGAGGTCCCGGGCGCGTTCCGGACCGTAGCGGCGCAGGATCTGCGACAGCTCGAGCTCGGAGTCGGGCGTCAGGAAGCCGGCACTGCGGCCGGTCGAGGAGCCCCCGCAGATGTTGCGGTCGAGCAGGACGACTTTGCGTCCCGCGAGGGCCAGCCGCCAGGCCGCCGTCAGCCCCGACATCCCGGCGCCGACCACCAGCACGTCAGTGCGGAGATGGTCGGTCAAGGGAGGCTGCAGCGGATCGCGGATGCCGAGAAGAGTCGTGTACCACCAGTTTTGAACGATCATCCCGCCACTCCGGGAGCCAGCGCATGGGTTTGAAAATCGTGCAGGTGGATGCCTTCACCGACCGGCCGTTCGGCGGCAATCCCGCCGCCGTCTGCATCCTGGACGCGCCGCGCGATGCCCAGTGGATGCAGGCCGTGGCCCGTGAAATGAATCTATCGGAGACCGCCTTCCTTTCGGGCCGGCCCGACAGTTTCAACCTGCGTTGGTTCACCCCCGCCGCCGAGGTCGACCTGTGCGGGCACGCGACGCTCGCCACCGCCCACGTGCTCTGGACCGAAGGGCATTTGCCGGCCGAGGCCACGGCGCGCTTTCAGACACGCTCGGGAGTCCTGACGGCCGAACGGCGGGGCGACTGGATCGAGCTCGATTTCCCGTCTCAAGCCGTCGCGCCGCACGAGCCACCTCCCGGCCTGCTCGCCGCGCTCGGCGTCCGCCCGCAGTACGTCGGGAAAAACAAGACCGATTTCCTGATCGAAGCGGCCAGCGAGCAGGACGTGCGGGCGCTCGCGCCCGATTTCGGCAAGTTCAAGAGCCTGCCCATCCGCGGCGTGATCGTCACCAGCCGATCCGCCACCTCGGGCGTCGATTTCGTCTCGCGGTTCTTTGCGCCCGGTGTCGGCGTGGACGAAGACCCGGTCACCGGCTCCGCGCACTGCGCGCTCGCGCCGCATTGGGCCGCCCGGCTCGCCAAGGACGAGATGATCGGCTATCAGGCGTCGGCCCGCGGCGGCACCGTTCGCGTCCGCATTGCCGGTGACCGCGTGAAACTCGGCGGGCAGGCGGTGACCGTCCTGAAAGGAGAGCTGTTGTGAACCGGACCCGCGTCGCGGGCTATCTCTTCGCGCTGGGGGCCGGCGCCACCTGGGGCACCACCGGCGTCTTGTCGACGGCGCTCTTCCACGCGGGCCAGGACATCACGGGAATCGGCTTCTGGCGCGTGTCCGTCGGCGTCGTGGGACTCTTCCTCTACATGCTCTTCTTCCATCCCGACCTGCTCAAGGCCGATCTGAAAGGCTGGCTGCTGGTCTTCGGCGGAGGCGGACTCCTGGTCGCGGTGTTCGAGGTGGCCTACCCCTACGCCATCACCGGTGTCAGTGTGGCCGGCGCGGCGGCCCTCCTGTACCTCGCTCCCGTTGTCGTAGCGGTGCTCGCCCGGTTCATCCTGGGCGAGGCGCTCACCCCCCTCCGAATGTTCCTCGCCGTCCTGGTGATGATCGGAGTCGGTCTGACGGTCAGCGGCGGGGATGTGGGATCGGTACTGGCGGGTGGACCGGGATTCAGGACGGGAGTCCTGGGCGGCCTGATCGCGATGCTGTCGTACGCCGGTACGACGCTCCTCGCGCGGTGGTCAGTCCCCCGCTACGGCGCCATCCGTTCGCTGTTTCTCGAGCTGTCCGGGGGCGCGGTGATGATGGCCATCTTCCTCACGCTCTTCGGTCGCTCACCGTTCCACCGCTCCCCCGAGGGTGGCATCCCATATCCGGTGGGTCTCGCGGCGTGGGGCTTCTGCCTCGCCCAGGCCATCGGGCCCGTCGTCGGAGCGAATTTTCTTTTCTTCGCCGGTGTGCGACGCATCGACGCGGCCCCGACCGCCGTGGCCGCCACCGTGGAACCGGTGGTCGGCACCCTGCTGGCCTTCTTCTTCTTCAGCCAGCATCTGACGGCCCTGGGCTGGCTCGGCCTTCTCCTGGTGGTGGGGGGAGTCGCCACCAGCTACCGGAGCGAGGCCCGGGGGGACTAGAACTCGAGCTCGACCCCCAGCCGGAAGAGCCGCGGCGGCCCGTACTGGAAGAGTGGCTGCGTGAAGTCCTTGGCCGCGGACAGGTACAGGGGCATCAGCTCACTCGCCCCGGCGATCAACCCGTCATGGTTGAGGTCCGCCCACGCGCGGTACCGGGGCGATTCGTACGGAATCGCCTGCGGGTTCGCGTTGTACGCGGCCTGCGCCATCGCCTGGAGCTCGCCGCTCGAGGGATTGGGCGTCCCCACATCCCGCCGCACCGCCTCGATGTTCACGGTATTGAGGACGTTCCGCACGTCGAGGTACACACCGCCCCGCCATCCGAACAGGTTGATCGAGCGGCGCAGGAGCATGTCGATCTGCATCTGGGACGGCAGCCGCTGACTGTTCGGCAGATCGAAGATGCTGTCACCCGCGAGGTTGGTGCGGGAGTACGGCAGTCCCGAGTTGTACCGCCCGATCAACGCGGCCTCGAGGCCGCCGAAGATGGGAGATCCGGCGAGCCGCGGGCCCAGGCTGTCGGGGACCCTGGCCTGGAGTACCAGGGTCACCGAGTGCCGTCGATCATAGTCGAGCGGGAACTGCACCCGGGCCGGGCGGATGGTGTCGCCCTGCTGGTCGATGGTGAATTGATTGAGAAGAATGAAGGGATTGGTCGACGTCGCCTGGGCATCCTGCAACGTGTAGCTCACCCGGGCACCCCACCAATCCTTGAGCTCGCGCTCGAGAATCACTTCCACGCCCTTGACGGTGCCGAAGTCGGAATTCCCGAAGATGGCGGAATCCGGATTCGCCGAGAGGGGAACCGACGCCACCAGGCCGTCCAACCGCTTGACGAACGCGTTGACCTTCACCGACGTCTGGTCGGACGGACGCCCTCGCACGCTGAACTCATACTGGGTGGCGGTCTCGAACCCCAGGTCGGGGTTCCCCTGCCGGAAACGCCCGGTGCGCGTGGTGTCGTCGAAGGCCGAGTTGACGAGGTACTGGAAGTCGGGCGCCTGGGAGAAGTGTCCCCAGCTCGCCACGAAGGTGGCTCCGTGCAACACCGTCGACATCGCCAGCCGCGGCGAGAGAGTGGTCCGCGCCCCGAAGCGCTGACCCACGGTCCGGTTCCGGGGGTCGAACTCGTCGAACCGGAGTCCGACCGTCAGCGCGATGTCCTCGATCTCCAACTGAGTCTCGCCGTACAGTGCGGCGCTCTGCGGCTGAAAATCGGAGGCCGCGGGCGGAGGCACCGAGTCCTTCGCCGCCCCCGTCACGGGGAGATAGGCATCCACGCGCTGGAAGGTCTCGACATGCTGGCGCTGGAACTCACCGCCGAAGTTGAAATCGGTCGTCGGCCCGGCCGCCACCGTGAAGTCGCCCTGGAACCGCAGCTCCCGGTACCGGTTCCAATCGAGCTCGCCCCGGGATCCGTCGCCCAGGAAGAATCCGGGCACCCCCCAGGGCGTGTTGTTGCTGAGCTGCGGTGACGTGTACCCCGGCAGGACCCCGCGCGCGGTGATCGTATCCTTCGCACGGGCGATCCCCTCGTCCAGGAAGTGCAGCGTTTGACCGCTGAACGCCCCGACCAGCGGGCTCGGCGCGTTGGTCGTCTGGCCGCGGATGAATTCCTGATCGAAGTAGCCGACCCGGATATCGGCCCCGAACGGGTGCCGGGATTCCGGCGCCGACAAGTGCTGCAGATGCGCGGAGTAGAGATTCCCGACCGTCCGCGTCGCCGGCGCGAAGGTGGGGTCGTACTTGAAGGCCGGATCGAAGAGATACTGCTGGGCGGCGGAGCGGAGACCGAACAGGCGAAGCACGTTCCGCTCTGTCACGGGGATGATCAGCTTTCCGGCCGCATCCAGCCGCTCGGCGCCGTCGTGGGGAAGCACCCACGGCTCGGCGGTGCGGGGATCGTGAGGGTCCGTGGGGGCCGGCGCGTTCACCGGATCGCCGTCGATCAGTCCCTGGGCGTTGATCACCCCCACGAAACCGATCCCGCGGCCCAGGGGCCCGTCGGCCGTGACCACCGCGCGGTCCAGACCGTGATCGTCGGTCCGGGGCAACGGCCGGTCCCCTTCGTAGGCCACCCGCCCAGACCAGCGATCGCCGGCATCCCGCGTCACGACGTTGATGATCCCGGACAGCGCCTGGCCGTACCGCGCCGAGAACGCGTTGGTGACGAGTGACGCTTCAGTGAGGATCTCGGTCGGGACTTGGATGCCGAGGGTGTTGGTGGAGGCGTCGAGCTGATTCTTCACGCCCAGGCCGTCCAGGATGAACGCCGATTCACCGATCCGCCCGCCCCGGTAACTCTCCCCCACGGTGCCCGCCGACAGGGCCACGGCCTCCGCCACCGTCGTGACGGGGAGGCGCCGGATCTCGGCGCCGGTGATCGCCTGCACGTCGGCCGTCGCCAGGGGATTCAGGACCTGATCCACCTCCCCCCGCACCACGATGGAATCGATGGCGAGCGCCTGCGGCGCCAGCGCGAAGTCGAGCGTCGCGGTCTCCCCGCTCCGCACGAACACGCTGTCCAGAATCACCAAGCGATAGCCGATGCGCGCCACGCGCACCCGGTGCCAGCCGGTGCGGACGTCGCGGACCCGGTACAGACCGCTCGTGTCCGTCGTGGCGCCCTGGCGGCCGCCGTCGACCGAAATGAGCGCGCCGGCGATCGCCTTCCTGGTGGTATCGTCGGTCACCCGGCCGGCGATGGCGCCGGTGGATTGCCCCGCCAGGGGCGCCCCGGCGAGCAGGAGGAGCGCCACGAGTCCGCACGCCGTCCTCGAGCGGCTCATGGGATCCTCCAGAGCCAGAGATCGGGCGGGAGCCCCGTAGACGTGTCCGTAACATCGGCAATGAGGAAGTGCCCCGTGGGATCGAGCGCGGGGTGATCCATGATGTCGGTCAGACCGGGAACCAACAGAACACTGTCCGCGGCCGTCGCCAGCGTCAGCAGGTGGAGCGTACCACCGACCGCGGCGACGAGGCGGCCCGACGCGGCCGACATCCCGGTGACGGGCCCGGAGAAGGTGAAGATCACCGAGTCAGCCGGTGCACCGACGACCAGCCGATGGACCTTGCCCGAGCCCGCCAGCGCGAAAAAGACGGTG
>DATEGY010000321.1:0-7766 GCA_035279865.1 Gemmatimonadales bacterium
GCGTCGACGCCGATGTTGTGGAGTCCGCCGCCGGAATCGTAGTTCTGCCCCACGAAGAAAAGCCCCGGCTGCTCGGCGCTGGTCACCCGGTCGGCCCGGTGTGCGAATCCCTTGGCGTCCGCGGTCACCAGCGCGCCGAGCGGCGCGAGTGCGGCGTGGAAGCCGGTCGCCAGGATCACGGTGTCGAACGGCTCTTCGCGCCCGTCCGTGAACCGTACCCCGCGCTCCGTAAATCCCCCGAGCCCCGGCCTGACGGCAACGGCTCCCGCCTTGATGGCGTCGATCAGATGAAAGCCGATCACGGGTACGGCGTCGAGCGCGAACACCGGCGAGGGCGGCAGCACCGGCGGCCCCCGCCTGATGATGGTGATCCGCCGGACGAGGCTGACGATCACGCGCTGTGCGGGGCGGGGGAGCTTCCGCACGTAGTACGCGATGTACTGGATCGGGACGCCGAGGATCTCCCGGGGCACGACGTTCGCGCCGGAGCGCACCGCGAGTGTGACCGTCGCGCCCGAATGGGCGAGCTCGGCGCCGATTTCTCCACCGGAGTTCCCCACGCCGACCACGAGCACCCGCTGCCCGCGGAACGGATCGGGTCTCCGGTACTCGACGCTGTGCAGGATGCGCCCCGGGAAGCGTTCCTGGCCGGGGAACCGGGGAACGACCGGATTCGCGACGATCCCGGTCGCCATGACCACGAACCGGCTGGTCACGCGGTCTCCATTCACGTGAGCCGTCCAGCCGGTGGCCGTCCGCTCCACGCGCGACACCGGCCTCCCGGTCTCGACCGGGAGATCGAAACGGTTCCGATAAGCATGCAGGTACTTCACGAAGTCGCCGCGGCTTACAAACGTCGGGTAGTCGTCCGGAAAGGGGAGCCCGGGTAAGTTCGACATCCGCTTTCCGGTGTGGAGCACCAGCGAATCGTAAAGATTGGCCCACGTATGGCCCACGCTCGCGCCGCGCTCGAGCACCTTATGAGCAAAGCCGTGCGCCTTGAGCTGCTGCGACGCGGCGAGCCCGGCGGGCCCGGCTCCGATCACGAGGACGTCGGTATCCACGGCGGGTAAGCTACATTCCGACATCACGATGGCGACCCTGAGCCTGAAGGCATTGTCACTCGCACTCCGCGGCGCGGAGGCGATCTCGCCCGAACTCGCGGGCCGCTGGGCAGAACGGCTCTTCTTCACCCCGCCGCACCGCCCGCTCTCCGCCGGAGATGCCGCGACCCTGGCCCGGGCGCGCGCCTTCACCGTGACGTCCGAGGGGCGTCCGATCCGGGCGTGGCAGTGGGGAACGGGTCCGATGGTATTCCTGGTGCACGGGTGGGGAGGGGCGGCCGGCCGGTTCTCCGCGTTCGTGGACCCCATCCTCGCCCGGGGGTTCAGCCCGGTGACGTACGACGGCCCCGGACACGGGCTCACGGGCCGCGGGCTTTCGTCGGCGCCGGAGATGGCCCGCGCGCTGGACGCCGTCGTCGCGCAGGTCGGCGCCCCGGATGCGATCATCGCCCATTCGTTCGGCGGTGTGGTGACGTCGCTGGCCATGGCGGGGGGCCTGGAGCCTCGGCGGGTGGCGCTCTTTGCACCCGCGGCCGACCCCATCCGGTTCGTCGATGAGTTCGTCCGTGCTCTCAAGCTGTCACCGGAGACCGGGGCCGCGCTTCGGGCCCGGAGCCAACGACGCATCCGGTTCGACTGGGATCAGCTGGACGTGCTGCCCGTGTTTGCCCGGGCGCGGAACCCCCTGCTGGTGATTCATGACCGGCGGGACGAGACGATTCCCGTAGAAGAAGGAAAGCAAATCGCCGCCACCTGGCCCGGCGCCGAGCTGGTCCTGACGGACGGACTGGGGCATCGCGGCGTGTTGCGGGATCAGACGCTCGTCAAGCGTGCCGTCGAATTCGTCACCAACCGCTCGTGAGGACCCTGTGACTCCACCCGACGCGCTGGACGCCGCGGTCAACGCCGCTCGCACCTATCTCGCCGGACTCCCGGACCGCCCGGTAGGGGCGCGGGCATCGCTCGAGGAGCTGCGGGCGGCGCTCGGCGGACCGCTGCCGCGGGAGGGCACGGACGCGGTTCGAGTCGTGACGGAGCTCGCCCGGCACGCCGATGGCGGGATCGTCGCGTCGGCGGGCCCGCGGTACTTCGGGTTCGTCGTCGGCGGGAGCCTGCCCGCGGCCCTCGCCACCGACTGGCTGGTGTCGGCATGGGACCAGAACGCGGGGATCTACGCGCTGTCGCCGGCGGCGTCGGTGGTCGAGGAGACCGCCGCGCAGTGGCTGCTGGAGCTCTTCGGCTTGCCCGCCACGGCGAGTCTCGGGTTCGTGACCGGCGGCCAGATGGCCAACGCCACCTGTCTGGCGGCCGCGCGTCACGCGGTACTCAAGAAGGCCGGATGGGACGTGGAGCAGCAGGGGCTCTACGGCGCACCTGAGATCGACGTGGTCGTCGGGGGCGAAGCGCACATCACCATTTTCGCCGCGCTCCGCTATCTCGGGCTCGGCGCGGCACGGGTCCGGACGGTGCCGGTGGACGGGCAGGGCCGCATGCGCCCCGACAAGCTGCGTGAGGCGCTGTCGGGGACGGTGGGGCCCACCATCGTCTGTGCGCAGGCCGGCAATGTGAACACCGGCGCGTTCGATCCCCTCGACGAGATCGCCGGCATCGCAGGAGGACGCGGTGCCTGGCTCCACCTCGATGGCGCCTTCGGCCTCTGGGCGGCGACCAGTCCGGGGCGGCGCGCGCTCACGAAGGGGCTCGAGCGGGCGGACTCCTGGGCCACGGACGCGCACAAGTCGCTGAACGTTCCCTACGACAACGGCATCGCGATCGTCGCCGACGCCGGCGCCCATCGCGCGGCCATGACGTCGACGGCGGCCTACATCGTGAAAGCCGCGGACGACCGGCGTGACCCGGATGACTGGACTCCGGAGTTTTCGCGGCGCGCGCGGGGATTCACGGTCTACGCGGCGATCAAGGCGCTGGGCCGGAGCGGCGTGAGTGAGATGGTCGAGCGGAGCTGCGCGGAAGCCAGGGGCATGGCGGAGCGTCTGCGGAAGGGGCCCGGTGTGGAGATCCTGAATGACGTGGTCTACAATCAGGTGCTCGTGCGCTTTCACCCCGACGGCGGAGGCGATGTGGATGCGAACACCCGCGCGGTGATCGAGCGGGTGCAGCAGGACGGGACCTGCTGGCTGGCGGGGACGACGTGGCAGGGCAAGGCGGCGATGCGGATTTCCGTGTCGGGATGGAGCACGACCGACGACGACATCGCCCGGTCGGCGGACGCGATCCTCAAAGCGAGCCGAGGTCAGTCGTGAGCTGCTCGGCCACCCGGTCGGCGAGGGCCATGATCGTCAGGTACGGGTTGATCTCCAGGGAGTCGGGGAACAGGCTGGCGTCGGCGACCCGCAGCCAGGGCAGTCCATGCACCCGGCCCCACCCGTCCGTCACCGAGTCCCGGGCCGTCCGGCCCATGCCGCACCCGCCCATCAAGTGCGCCGCCGAGACCGCGACCTTCCCGGGCTTCCAATGCGCTCCGGTGATTCTGGTCTCGAGTCGATCGGCCTCGGCGCGCTCGATGCCGGGGGGCTCGGCGAACGGAGTGTAGACCCGCTCCGCCCCCGCGGCGAAGAAGATCCTCGCGGCAGCCTGCGCCCCGTTCACCAGGCCCGCGACCGTCCTGGGGGCGAAGCCGTAGTGGACCACGGGCACGCCCTGTTTGTCGACCGTGATGCGATTCCCGTCCGACGCGCGATCACACGCGAGTACCAGGATCATCTGGAGGCGGGGGAACGCGCGCATCGCGGCACCGTGCGGCGGACCGAACCCGGTGAGCGCCTTCGCGGTGACGAACGGGAAGTACATGCACGTTTCGAGCACGAAGCCCAGCGTCTCGGCGCGGTCGACGAAGTAGCTCTTGGGATGCCCGACGTCGTTGGAGATCGGATGTCCGTGCTCCGCGACCAGGATCAAGGCGGGATGACAGGTGAAGCCGGCGCCGAGACGCGGAAACCATGGGGCGATGGGCGAGCGCAGCAGGAGGGCCGTCGAGCCGACGGCTCCTCCCGCGCTCACGACGGCGCGCGCGCGGATGCGGTACTCGCCGGGGGTCCACTCCGAGTCCGCTCCGGCCGTTCCCTCCTTCTTCTGATGCACGCGCACCTCCAGCGCCCGGTCGGGGAGGATGCGTCGGACCTCGGCGCGGGTGACGACTTCCACGCCGTGCCGTTCGGCGTCAGGGAGCTGGACGCGGTTGGTGCCCTGCTTGGCCTGGTTGGGGCAGCCGAGGTTGCAGAGGGAGGAGCCGCGGCAGCCTTTGACGTTGACGGGGAATTGCTCGACGTCGTATCCCGCGCGCCCGGCCCCCTCGACAAAGAGCCGGTTGTTGTCGTTGATCTCCTCGGGCGGGAGGAGGTGGACGTTGTTCGCGTCGGCGAATTTGCGGGAGCGGTGGGCAATCTCCGGATGGGAAAGTTCGGGGACTGCCCAATGCTTGATCACGCGTTCGGGGGCGACGAGTGAGGTCCCCGTGTAGACCACGGTCGAGCCGCCGTACGTTTCCGCGAAGGCGAGCGTCATGGTGCCGTCGGCGGTGAGGAAGCCGCCCCCGTCCCGGTAGAGCCGGTTGGCCATCTCCAGCTCCCGCCCGGTGAACTCGGCGTCTCCCAGCCGGGCTCCTTGTTCCAGCACGAGCACGGATTGGCCGGACGCCACGAGAGGCGCGAGCGCCTGAGCGACGGTTCCACCGCCGGCCCCCGATCCCACGATCACGACGTCGTAGGACTTTTCGTTCATCGGCGGATGCTCCAGCCACGCGGGTCGGCGCGGTAGCCGATGGCGGCGATGGCGCGGCCCTGTGTGTAGTAGCCCATCAGAATGAGGGTGCGGAGCCCCCAGAACCCGCGACGGATGAGCAGGACGCGTGAGTCCTGGAGCGATTCCAGAAAGCGCCGGCGTCGCGCCGGGGTGAGCTTCGAGAATGGCCGGCCGTAGCGGAGCACGGGAAGCCACTCGATGGCGCGGATGAAGAGCGCGAGCTGCCGCTGCATCCGCGGTGGCCGGGCCGCCGTGGCGTTCGCGACGATGCGATCGAGCGACGCCCACCCGGTCTGGTCGAGGCTATGACTTTCGGGCACAACGGTTTCGGCGATAGCACGGAGCGTCGGACTCATGAGGCGAATCTGCCTCGGCGCGGCGACTCTGGCCACGCTCCTCCGTTTCCCGGTTGCCGGCTCCGGTACACCCCTATATGATGGGTTTGTGCACTTTTTCTGGGAGGGCTCATGCCGTCTTTTCGTCCGGTCGTGCTGTCGCTCGCACTGGGAGGGCTCGTCGCGTGTCACGGTGATCAGCCCACCGGTCTCCATACCAAGACTACCAGCGGTCCAGATACTCCCGCGCACCTGATCACCAGCCCGGTATGGGCGGGTGGGGAAGTGCAGGTCAGCGCTTCAGCCTTCGAGGGCGGAGCGGCTCTCCCCCTGCTGATCGCCGGGACGGAGACGCTGACGGTGCGGCGGATCGACGACTCCACCGTCGCGGCACGGATGCCGACCGCCGCCGGGACGTACGCTCTCCAGGTGAAACAAGACACCGACACCGCGACGCTGGGGCCCCTGACGCTCCACGGCTACCTGGGCGAGACGACGGGCCCGTACATGTCGGGACGGGCGGCCTGGGTGAATCCGGGGACCGGCGATCCCCCGGTCGTGTTTGCAAGCGGGGATTCCGGCGGCATCCTGCTCGACCTTGCTGCGAACTCCGTCGTTGGAACAGTCCCCGACTCCATCACGTCTCCCGATTGCGCGATGAGTCCCGGCCCGAGCTATCGAGGCGCCGGATACTTCACCGTGCAGGGCCGGAAGAGCGGGACGTGTCAGTACGCCATGTCGTGGCAGGTCTATCCCACCCTGGCCTTAGCGGACAGCAGCTCGCCCATCTCCGGCTTTCAGTGGTACGTGATGGCGGAGGTGGGGCCGAAACACTGGTTCATGGACAACAACAACCACTCGTACGCCTACGATTGCAGCGGGTCGTCCTGTGCGATGAAGTCCTGGCTCGAAGGCAGCGGCCCGAACGGTGTCATGATCGATCCAACGGGTCAGCGGTTCACCTGGACCGGGCAGGACCTCCATGGTGCGGTCCTGAGTGCGGCGTCGTTCGACACCGTGCTGGCGTTGCCGCCGAATACGTCCATGCATGGTTCCGCATTTTCCAGCGGCGGGGACACGCTGTTCTTCCACGGGGGACTCTCGGTGCCGCCGTACACGCCGTACATCGGTGCGGCGCAAAGCTCCGACGGTTCAATCGTTCGAAACTTGATCGTGGACTCGCTGGGATACGGCCACGATGTATCGGCATACGGAGACGTCGCAGTTGATCCCGCGAACCCGTGGTTGTACGTGCTCGTCGTGTTCCGGGACAACTATGCGCTGCTCATCCTCGATCGCGGGACGTGGAAGGCCGTAGGCGTGGCGATGCTCGGCACCCTGAGCACGGAAGCGAACGACGACCTCAGCGCGAACTGCGCCTCCATCATCCCGGACCCGGCGAACCATCGGGTGTACGTCGTCGCGACGGCGTACGGCTACAACATTCACCAGCATAACGGCGAGATTTTGGCGTTCGACACTCCGTAGGAGTGAGTGCATGCGACTTCTCCGTCAGAGAGCCGTGGCGGTTGCAGTTGCACTGGTCATTGGATGTCACGAAGTCCCCGAAGCGCCGCCAGAGCTCAACGTCACGTTGAGCGCGACGACGGCGTGGTCTGGGGGCACCGTGCAGCTGGTGTCGCCGGGATTCCTCCACCTCAAGAACACCCCCGCCGTCTTCGTGGGACCCACGTCGGTGCCGGTGGCGACCGTCAACGATTCGACGCTGTCGATCACGCTTCCGCAGGCAACCGGAACGTTCGACGTCTGGGTAGCGGCGGACGGTGGCCGCAACTACGCCGGTGCCCTCCGCCTGACAGGCTTCAAGGACACCTATCTCGGACCCGTGTTCTCGGGAACGCCGTATTGGCTGGTCCCGGGGGGGCCGCCCGTGTTGATCGGGGAAGGGGACAAGGGAGCGGCCCTGTTCTATCTCAGCAGTAATGGGGTCGCACCGATTGCCCCGGACTCCGTGCATTCCCCTGATTGTGCGGAGAGCGTCGGACCCACGTCGCAAAGCGGTGTCTGGCTCTTCACGGGGAGTCGGGGCGTGGGCGCATGCAAGACCATGGCCTGGAGTCTCTCGCCAACCCTGCAACCCGTGGACTCGGCGGGGGCTCAGAATCCGGGCTATGGCTCCGCGTGGTACGTCATGACGCAGCCCACGCCGGCACGCTGGATGTTCGAATGGAACAACAACACGACGTTCGTCGACTGCGCCGGTGGTCCCTGCACCTACCGGTTCGGCCATGATCCCAACGGACCCAACACCGTGCTCCTGTCTCCGACGGGGGACCGATTCATACCGCTGCCTCAGGATGAGCCGCCGGTGGTGTACGACGGCGCCACCTTGGACACGGCGTATACGGTCGGCACCGTCCGGAATGCAAGCGCCGGCGTCTTTTCCTCCGGCGGCGACACCCTGATTCTCGCAGCGCGGGACACCGCCGGTCACTGGCTGGTCACGTGGCACCGCTCCTCCGATGGCAGCGTTCTGCGATCCGCGGCACTCGATGCGCTGATGCCAGACTCAGAGACCATCGTGACGGTCGAAGCGCTTGCGCTGGATCCCGTGTCGTCCGCGTTGTACGTCAGCGTTCAGGCT
>DATEGY010000322.1:0-17517 GCA_035279865.1 Gemmatimonadales bacterium
GGGCGAAAGCCCGGGGTTCTTGCCAGGTGGGTCAGGTCGGGGTTCCGTACACCAGCGCCATCACGACACACACGAACACCCATTCGAAGAAATAGGCGATCGCCTGCTGGATCGAGAGCTTGGCGCCGATGTTGAGATTCACGTAGTTGTGCGCGACGAACACGCAGTCGAAGAAGATGCCGATCAGCCCGCCGAAGATCAGCCCGCGCTCGAGCGGCGACCCGTGCAGATGGACCATGGCATAGACGTGTGTCAGGACCAGGATGGCGACGAAGGTGGCTGCCATGCCGAAGGGCATCACCTTCTTCATGTCGTCCGGGGGCCGGTAGATGTGGGCGTATTTCTCGAATTCCCGCTTGAGCGCGGGGACGCCCATGAAGACGACGCCGCCGAACACGAAGTAGGCGACCCAGGCGACGACGGCGGTGAGGGCGACGTGACCGAAGCTCATGGGGGCGAGAACATAACCCCCATGGCCTACTCGCGCGACTTGCCGAGCGCCTCCGCCGCCGCGCGACGGACTTCGGGGTCCCGGTCCGAGAGCGCGCGGGTCAACGACGGAACGGCGGACTGGACCTTCATTTCACCCAGTCCCTCCACGGCCGCGAGGCGGACGTCCTTGTCCTCGTCCGTCAGGCGGTCGGCGAGCGCCTGCAGCGTGGCCGGGTCGCCGATCTTCCCGAGGGTCCTGGTCGCGCGGCGTCGCAGCTCCAGGTCAGGGGAGCTCGAGGCCCGGACCAGCGCCGTGGGCGCCTTCGAGATGTCCTCGAGGTTGCCGATCGCCTCCGCGGCATCCCGCTGCACATCGGGATCCCGGTCCGAGAGGGCCCGGGTCAGGGGATCGAGGGACCGGGCCGCGGAGAAGTCTCCCAACGCACTTGCCGCGGCGCGCCGGATATCCGCATCGGGGTCATTCACCACGAGCCCCTCGAGCGCGGGGATCGCCGAGCGTTCGCGGAGATCGCTCAAGGCCCGCACCGCCGCCTCCCGGACGTTGGCGCTCCGGTCGGTGAGCGCGCCGACCAGCGCGGCACCGGTCCGCGCGCTCTTCATTTCACCCAGTGCCTCAGCGGCCGTGGCGCGCATGGCGGCGTCGGGGTCGCGGAGCAGGGGAACGACCTCTTTCGCCGCACTCGCGTCCTGCAGCTCACCGAGCGCCCAGACGCCGACGAGCCGGACGCGAGGGGCACTGGAGTGGACGGCCTGGATGAGCGCCGTCTCGGACGACGGATCCTGGATTTCGCCCAGGGCCCAGGCCGCCATGGCCGCCGGTCCCGCCACGGAATCTCCGAGCAGGTGTTCGAGCGGGCCCACGAGCTCGTGGCGCTCGTTTTCGCCGGTCGCCATCGCGGCGGCCTCCCGCACGCGCGAAGACGGATTCGCGAGGAGGTCCCGCAGCGCGTCATTGGTCACCGCGCTGCGACCCAAGAGCTTCGCCGCGACGCGGCGGACGCATGGGTCGTTCGTGCTCAGCGTGGCGACGAGGAGACTGATGGCCCGCGGATCCGAGACGTTCCCGGAGAGCGAATCCTTCGCCCCCTGGGCGGCATCCGGATCGTCCATGAGCCGTCCCAGACCCCCCGCGCCGGACATCCAGAAGTTGCCGATCTGATCGGAGATCATCTCACAGACGACCGGATCGGTGCGGCCCAGCGCCGTCAGGAACGACGCGACGCGTGCGGAGTCCGCCCCTGCGCGGCCGTGGTTCCATAGCGACAGGGGGGCGTGAGCCGGCGCAATCACCGGGCCGAACGAGAGGCCGGCCGCGAGGGCGACGGCCGCGGCGCTCGCCGCGCGGATCATGGGTTCCGGTCCTGTCCGAGGGCCTCGGCGGCCGCCCGGCGCACGTTCGGGTCGGGCGAATTGAGGGCCGCCTGGAGCGCGGCACGCGCGGCCGGGTCGGCGATGTTGCCCAGGGCCTCGGTGGCCCGTTCCCGGACGTCCTTCTTGGGATCGTTGATCAACGCCCGCAGGGCGGGGATCGCCGCCACGACTGAGCGATCACCGGCCATTCCGGCCGCCTTCTCGCGGACATCCCCGTCCGGGTCCTTCATCAGATTGATCAGCGTCGCTTCGGGGACGGGCGCGTGCAGGTTCTCGAGGGCATTCAGCGCCTGCTCCCGGACATCCCCGGAGGCATCGGTCAAGGCGGCCGTGATGGCTGCCGCCGAGGTCTGGTCCCCCAGGTTGCCGAGGGCATTGATGACCGCTTCCCGCACGTCCGTCGACGGATCGTGAATCAGTTTCGCGATGGCGGGGGCGGCGCCCCGGTCATGCGTGTTCTCGAGCAGATTCACCGCCTCGTGGCGGACGTCGGCACTCGGATCGTCGAGGAGCTCCACCACGCCCGCGGTCGGAATTTTCTGATCAAAATGTCCGAGGGCGTCGAGCGCCTCCTTCTTCACGTCGGTATCCGGATCCTTCAGGAGACCCGCGATGGGGCCGATGGCCGCCGGGTCTTCCAGGTCCGAGAGGGCTTCGATGGCGGAGCGGCGGACCTCGGCCTCGGCGTCGGCCAGAATCGCGATCAGGGGCTGCACGGCACGGCGGTCCCCCAGGCGGCCCAGGGACTGGGCGGCGGCGCGGCGGACGCCCGCGTCGTCGTCTTTCAGCCGGGCGATCAGGGCGGGGACCACCGAGGAGGTGTCCTGCAGCTGCCGCCGCTCGGAGCCCTGTGCGGGCGGAGTCGTCGTGTCCGGCGTCGCGATCCCCTGCGACACGTGGGGCGCGGCGGCGATGGTGACCAGGACGCCCACGGCGGCGGCGGCCATCCAGCCCGTGCGGGAAGCGGGACTCGAGGGGAGTTTCTGCTCCAGGAGCAGCGAGATCCGCGATACCAGGAGAGACCGCCCCTCGGCGAAGCCGGCGACCGGTACGCCGAGCGGGGAGGCCTGAATCCATTCCGCCACGGTGGCGAGACACTTCGCGAGCGCGACTGCCGATCCGGTCTTTTGCATGGCCCACTCGTCGGAGAGGTATTCCGCCGTCGTCTCGAGCTCCTGTCGCGCGAGGCGGTTCAGCGGCTGGAAGAAAAAGAAGCGTTCGATCAGGGACGCGGCCGCCAGCCAGAGCGAATCGTGGCGGGCGAGATGCGCGAGCTCATGCGCGAGCATCGACCGCTGCTGGTCCGGTGTCAGGTCGGAGAGCGCGAGCTCGGGCACGCAGATCTCCGAGATGCCGAGCGCGACGGGACTCGAAATGGTTCGCGCCATGGTGAGCCGCACGGACCGCTGGAGCCCGACTTCACGCTTCAAGTCGGCGAGCATGGCGGAGAGGGGACCTCCCGCCATGCCCCGGCGATCCGCGAGCCGTCCGACCAGGATGAGCCGGCGTGCGACGTAATAGAGGGACGACCCCAGGGCGATGACGGCCCAGATCACCACCAGCGCCGTCGTGGGGCTCGGGAGCCGGGAGCCGGGAGCCGTACCCGCCGATGACGGGAGAGTTGCCGTGCTAGCGGCCGGGCCCTGCTCCTGACTCGGAGCGGACGGCAAGGCGGCTCCCGGTTCACGCGTCTGAACGGCCGCTGGGAGGTGAACGGCGGTCGCGCTGAGATTGAGCCGCGACTGAAGGGTTCCCGTGATGAGCGGGGCGATCAGCGCGACTTTCCAGAGCAGATCGCTCGCGGCCGGTTGCAGGCGTCCCCGGCGCGTCGCGAACCACATGGCGCCGAGGAGGACAGTGCTGTGAATGAGATAGGTGAGGAGCCACGCGAAGACCGTGGAAGTGTTCATTCGGCACGCTCGATCATTTCGCGGATCTTTGCGAGATCCCCGGGACTCACGTCCTTGCCGGAAATGAGATGCTGGACCAACGCGGTGACATCGCCATCGAAGAGCCGCTCGGTGAGCTCGCCCACCATCGAGTGCTGGACCTCCGGCTCGGACACGGCGGCCTTGTAGTGGTATTGCCGTGCCTGGGCCCGGCGGGTGACGACGCCTCGCCGTTCCAAACGGGAAAGCATCGTGGCGACGGTGGTCTGAGCGAGACCCCGTTCCGGGTGCAGGGTCTCCCAGATGTCCTGGACGGTGGCTTCGCCTTTATCCCAAAGGACCCGGAGAATGGCGAGCTGGAGCTCGGTGAGCTGATGGCGGTCAGGCATTTCGGCCTCTCGGTGTATTCTACAGTCGTAGATTTACAGTTGTAGTAGTAAGGTGTCAAGTCTGCGGAAACCCCTGTCAAATGGGGCCTTCCTGAGGCATACCTTCGGGGAACCCTCTAATCCGGGGAAAACGGCAATGCGATCCATCACGACCGTCGTAGCCACACTGGTCTTGTCGGGGTCCGTCCTTTCGGCCCAGGGCTTCAAGATTTCGAGTACGGATATCAAGGAAGGGAAACTCGCGAGCGCGCAGGTCTTCAACGGTATGGGATGCACGGGGGGCAACACGTCACCGGCGCTCACCTGGACCGGTGCACCGGCGGCGACGAAGAGTTTCGCGGTCACCATCTACGATCCCGACGCGCCGACCGGAAGCGGCTGGTGGCATTGGGTGGTCTACAACATTCCGGCCACGACGACGTCGTTGCCCGCGGGCGCCGGTGATGCCGCGAAGAATCTGCTGCCCGCGGGAGCGGTGCAGGGCAACACCGATTTCGGTGCACCGGGTTATGGCGGTGCTTGCCCCCCCGCCGGCGACAAGCCCCACCACTACTTCATCACGGTGTACGCGCTGAACGTGGACAAGATCGAGGTCCCGGCGGGCGCCACCGCGGCCTACGTGGGATTCAACCTCCACGCGCATGAGGTGGGCAAGGCTGTGCTGACGGCGACGTACGGCCGGTAGCCGGAACACTTCAGATCGGCTGACCCCGGGGCGTCGCCCCGGGGTCAATCCCAACCGATACACCTAGTCCCCTTTGAACCCCGGGCCATCGGCCCGGGGTCAGCCGCTCCAGGGTTCTAGTCAGCCCTCAACGTGACGTTGGGGTCCACGCGCGCGGCGTTGAGAGCGGGAATCGCGGTGGCCGCGAGGGCCACGAGAACGAGGACGACCGTCACGCCCCCGAAGACCAGCGGGTCCACTGCCGGTTCGTTGAAGAGCAGGCCCGCGACCCACCGGCCGGCGACGATCGCGACCACGCCGCCGAGCACGAGGCCACTCCCGACCAGCCGCAACCCGCCGTTGAGGACCAGCCGGATGACCTGCGCCTGCCGGGCGCCCAGGGCCAAGCGGACGCCGATTTCGCGGCGCCGCTGTTCGACGCCGTAGGCGATCACACTGTAGAGCCCGACCGCGGCGAGGAGCAGCGCCAAGGCGCCGAACGCGACGAACATCGTCGCGCCGATCTCCCAGCTGACCATCCGCGGTGAGACCATCGACCGAAGCGGGAGGGCCGTGAGATACGACGCTCCGGGCATCAACGCCTGCAGCCGCCGGCGAATCGGCTCCGCCTGCCTGGTCGCGTCGCCCGTCACGCGAACCAGCAGCATGCTCGTGGCATGCGGGTACTGCGCCATGGGGACATAGTAGGAAAATTCTTTGGGATCGCTGAACGAATAGAGATGGAGGTCCTCCGCCACCCCCACCACGGTGCTGCAGGAAGCCGTGGCCGATCCGATGCGAACGCACTTCCCGAGGGGGTCCTGTCCGGGCCAGAGGGTTTTCCCCATCCCCTGGCTGACGATCATGACCGGCGGCGCATCGGCGCGGTCCCCGGTGTCGAACCCGCGGCCGCGCAGGATTCGGGTACCCATGGTCCGGAAGTAGTCGGGTGTACCGGACTGGAGGAGGAAGTCTCCGAGCACCCCGACCGTGTCGATGCCCTCCACGAACAAGGGGCGACCCTCGAATGACCAGAAGGGAATCGCGGGCGCCGGGGTCGCGGCGACGACTCCCGGCGTCGCGAGCGCGGCATCCGTGAGACGCGCCTCGAGGGCCCGCTGCGTGGTATCGGTCATGTTCACGCCGCGCCGATTGATCGTGAGGACGACTACCGGATCCACGTCGTATCCCAGCCACAGGCCATGCACGTTGGAAAGCGAACGGACGAAGAGGCCGGCGCCGGTCAGAAGGACGACGGAGAGCGTGGCCTGAAACACCAGCAGGGCGGCCCGCATGCGGGAGTGGCCGGCGCCGGCTTGCCGGGCCCCGGCGCCGAGGGTGGCCGAGAGGTCATGGCGGACGGCCTGCATGACCGGAGCCAGGCCCGTCGCGAGGGCCGCCGCGAGGGTGCAGAGGAACGCCGCGGCGACGGTCCGTGGATCGGTGATGACCTCCGACGCCGACCATCCCGGGAGGAGCAGAGACCGGAGCACGGCGCCGCCCCACTGGGCGACGCAGAGTCCGGCACCTCCGCCCAGCAGCGCCAGCACCAGGCTTTCGGTCAGTAACTGGCGTGCGAGTCGTCCCCGGGAAACACCAAGCGCCAGACGCAAGGCGATCTCCCGGCGGCGGGTGAGGGCACGGGCCAGGAGCAGATTCGCAACGTTGGCGCAGGCGATGAGCAGCACGATGAGCGCGACGCCCGCGATCCACGCGATGACCGAGGCTTCCGGTCCGGCTTCCGGTCCGCGATCGAGCTGCACGGGCGCCAGCACGGCCAGCTGATGGCGCTCGGCCACCCGCTGTGGCCAGTTCGGATCGTCGGGCCGTTCGCCAAGGTTGCTCATCAGGATGGCGTGACTCAGCTCGGCCTCACCCGCGGCCACCGTCACGCCGGGCGCCCGCTTCGCCACCATCCGCATCCACTGCCAGTGATAGTCCCGGGTGTGGTCCTCGTCACGGCGCTGGTTGTAAATGGAAGCCGCCAGCGGGATGTACATCGCGGGGGTTTGATCTTCATCGATCCCGACGAATCCCTTGGGAGCGGCGCCGATGATGGTGAAGACGGTGCGGCCGACTTTGATCGTCCGGCCCAGGATGTCCGTCCGCCCACCGAACGCCGTCTGCCAATAGGCGTAGCCGAGCACGGCTACCGCAGTTCCGGTGGGCAGCGTGTCTTCCTGCGGCGTGAAGAAGCGGCCCAGCGCCGGCGTGGCGTCGAAGAGTGGGAAGTACGTCGCCGATACCGCCGCGACCGGGTACTCACGAACCTCGCTGCCGTCCCCCACCGCCAGCGTCCAGGTGTTGAACCCGGATATCGACGTGAAACTCCGCGTGGTGCGGCGCAGATCGAGGAATTGGCCGATCGAAAAATCACCCTCCGTGAAGGGTTGCCGATCGATGATCCCCGTCGTGTAGATGCGGTGGACCTGGTTCGCGTCCCGCAGGAAGGCGGGAGCGCGGAAGAAGAGCCGGTCGAGCACGCCGAACATCGCCGCGTTGGCGCCGATGCCGAGGGCTAGGGTGACGACGACGCCGGCGGTGAATCCGGGGTGTGCGCGAAGTCCGCGCAGGGTATACCGCAGGTCGGCGAGGATCGATTCCAGCAGCGCCGTGCCGCGCCGGTCCCGGCTCTCCTCCCTGGTGTTGTCCAGGCTTCCAAACTCGATCAGGGCCCGGCGCCTGGCGGCCTCCGTCGTCATCCCCTCCGCGACGTACTTCCCCGTTGCCTGGTCCACGTGAAAGGCGAGCTCCTGCTCCAGCTCTCGCTCCAGGTCGGCACGCCTGAAGAGTGCCCGCAGGCGATATCGCAGATCCGCCAGCATGTCAGTCCATCCTGAGAATGAGGGCGACGGCGGCGGTGAGACGGGCCCACTCGTCGGCGTCGGACGCGAGCTGCTTCCGGCCCTGGCTGGTGAGCGCGTAGTACTTGGCTTTGCGGTTGTTGTCGGACGTGCCCCACTCGGCCTTGATCCAGCCCCGGCGTTCGAGGCGATGGAGGGCGGGGTAGAGCGAGCCCTGCGGGATCTGCACCGTGGCCCGGGAGACCTGGTGCAGCCGTTCAGAGATCGCCCAGCCGTGCATCGGCTCGAGCGACAGCGCCTTCAGAATGAGGAGGTCGAGCGTTCCCTGCGGCAGATCGAGGCTCTGGTCGGACATGACCAGATGCTACGATCTCTCCTGTAGAAGCGCAAGGGGAGAGTGGTCAGGCCTTCGCGAACCTCAGCGCCACCGAGTTGATGCAGTACCGGAGACCGGTGGGCCGGGGGCCGTCGTCGAAGACGTGACCCAGGTGGGCATCACACCGCTTGCAGGCCACCGCGGTCCGGTCCATCCCGTAGCTCAAGTCCCGGGTCTCATTGACGTTCTCTTTCGCGATCGGCGTCCAGAAGCTGGGCCAACCCGTCCCCGAGTCGAACTTGGTGGCGGAGCTGAATACGGCGGTATCACAGCAGATGCAGCGGAAGACGCCCTTGTCATGGACCGAGAGCAACGATCCGGTGAACGGGGTTTCGGTGTCGGCGTGTCGCGTCACTTCATACGACAAGGGCGGCAGGAGCGCCTTCCATTCCGCGTCGGTTTTCTCGATCATGGGCACCGAGACGGTGCTTTTCCGGTCGCCCGCATCGGTGAATTCCACAATGGTGACGAGCTTGGGCGCTCCGGGTATGGGCGTGAGCCCGGCGACGGGCCGCCAACGCCAGGCGACGAGCCCGGCCAGGGCGGCTCCGGACGCCAGCAGAAATGAACGGCGCGATTCCATGGGTGACATGGCTCCCTCAACGTTGAGACCGCTTCGATAGTATAAACCAGTACGACACCTGAGGGCCGGTCGGATGGGGGAGATCACCGGTCCCGAACAAATCGCCGACAGATCGAGGGTTCCGTGGGATACGATACGACCGCGTTACTGGTGATGGACGTCCAGATGGGCATTCTCGGCCGGTACGCCTCGCCGGAGGAGTACCTCTCACGCGTCGCCCGTGCCGTGGCGACGGCCCGCACCGCCGGCATCAAGGTGATCTATGTAACGGTGTCATTCCGGGAAGGGCGGCCGGAGGTGTCGACGCGCAACAAGATGTTTTCGGCCCTCTCACAGCTCCGGCTGGTGACCGGCGATCAGTCGAGCGCCGTGCATCCGGCGGTGGCACCGGCCCCCGGTGAGATCCATGTCACCAAACGCCGGGTCTCGGCCTTCGCCGGCAGCGATCTGGATGTCGTGCTCCGGGCGGGCAACACCGATACGCTCGTCCTGTGCGGCATCGCCACGTCGGGCGTCGTCCTTTCGACGCTCCGGCAGGCGGCGGACCTGGACTATCGGCTGATCGTCCTGTCGGACGGGTGTCTCGACCAGGACCCCGAGGTGCATCGGGTGCTGACCGAAAAGGTCTTCGTCAGGCAGGCGGACGTGAAGACGGTCGCGGAGTGGACGAAGGGGGTCGAGACGGGTTGACCGGGCGCGCGAGCATCAGTGCCGCGACCTGATCGAGCAGCTCGTTCAGGGTCCAGGGTTTCCTGAGGAAGTGCATGTCCGGGGTGAGGTGAAAGTCGCGATCCGCGCCTCCCGGGGACGTATAGCCGCTGGTAAAAAGGAAAGTGACGTCGGTGAACCCGGCGGCCCGGGCTTCGGTATAGAGCTCGCGCCCTCCCATCACCGGCATGATCACGTCCGTCACGACGAGATCGATCTCCCTCCCCCGCGCGCGCAGAATCTCCAGGGCTTCCTTCCCGTTCTCCGCCGTCAGCACGACGTATCCGGCCAGCTCCAGCGCATGCTCGGCCACCCGGCGCACCGAGGGCTCGTCTTCCGCCAGGAGAATCGTTCCCGCTCCCGATCCGGCGACGGACGTTGACGGGGACGGCATGGGCGCGTCGATCCGCGGCGCCTCGGTGGTCGGCGGGAACCAGAGTGTAAACGTCGACCCGCGCCCCGGTTGGGTCTCCACACTGACGTCTCCCCCGTGCTGCCGCATCAGCCCCAGGACCATGGCGAGGCCCAGTCCGGTGCCCTGACCCATCGGCTTGGTGGTGAAGAACGGCTCGAAAATGCGGCTCCGCGTCGGTGCATCCATGCCGTGGCCCGTATCGGTGGCGGCGATGGTGACGTAGGTCCCCGGGGGCAGCTCGGGAGGATGCGGGTGTCCGGCGTGCAGCGTCCGCTCGGCGATACTGATGGTGAAGCGGCCACCCTCAGGCATCGCGTCACGCGCGTTGGTCGCGAGGTTGACGAGAATCTGGCCCAGGGCGACGGCATCGGCGCGGATGGGGGAGATCCGGGGCTCCGCCTCCACCCGGATGTCGATGTTCTCGGGCAGGATCCGCCGCAGGAACGTGATGAGATCCTCCACCACGACCCGGGGAGTCACGGGGCGCAGCGTAATGGACTCGCGCCGCCCGAATGCCAGCAGCTTTCGGACCATCTCGGCCGCCCGGCGGCCCCCGTCGCGAAGTTCGCCCAGGAGAGACCGGCGCTCGTCCTCCTGTTCCGGGCCGGTCTTGGCGAGAAGGTCCGCGTTGCCCAGCACCACCGTGAGGATGTTGTTCAGATCGTGGGCGATGCCGCCCGCCAGTTGACCGACGGCCTCGAGTTTCTGGGACTGGCGGAGCTCCTCTTCGAGCAGGCGCCGGCGGGTCTGCTCGCGGGTGAGAAAGACGCCTCCCCCAACCACCAGGAGGAGGCCGGTGAGTCCGACGACCGTCTCGATGACGGTCTGGGTCCAGCGCGCGGCGGCGCCGAGGGTGGCGGAGAACTGGTCTTCGAGGGGGCGGAGCCGGGCGTCGGCGATGTCGATCTGTGTCAGCAGGGAATCAATGCGGGCGGCGGGTGCGTGCGCGGTCACCGCCTGGTGCAGAGAATCGCCGAGGAGCTGCAGCTGGGCGATGTAGCCGTCACCCTCCGTCCAGATGGCGATCGCCTGCCGCATGTACCGGAAATGCGCGAAGCGGCGGAAGAGAGTCGCCATCGCGTCCACGTCGCTCGAGTCGTTGCGTCCTTCGAGGAACCCCCGGCGCGCGACATGGGGATCCGGGTTGAGGCTCTGGAGCGCGATGCGGGCTTCGTGATCGCCGATGGGGATCGCGATCTCCCGGATGTAGGCATCGAAGTCCCGGGGATCGCGGGTTTCCGCATACCGGTGCAGGGAGCGCGTTGCTTCTTTCTGGCCTTTGGACCAGAGTCCCTCACCACCGACATAGGCCCGCACCGCGGACAGGGTACTGAGGCCCAGGGTGCTGGCCAGGATGACGGCGCCCACGACGAGGATGAGAAGCGCAATGCGCGGGCCAGTGCCCTGCCAGAGGACCGGCGCCGGGACGGGACGGCGGGGAGTGATCATAGCGACCAGGAGAAGGTAACCCCCGGGTCGCAACCGTCTACCAGCCGGTCGTCAGGATTGTCTCCGGGTTACACCAGGGCGGGTTGTTCGATGCCGACCGCGATGTCGGCTCCGTGAGAGAGGGTGGCATGCGCGGGGCAGGTTCGTATCACGCGCTCGAGCATCGCGGTGTCGTGCGCCGAAAGGCCTTCAGGGAGGACGACGCGGACTGAGAACGTGTCGATGCGCCCCCCCGTCGTCTGAGGCGTGACTTCGACGGACATCCCGAGATAGGGCAGGGATCGCGAGCGGCAGAACTCCCGCACGTAAAACGCGATGCAGCAGCCCAGGGAGGACGTGAGGAGCTCGATCGGGGTTGGAGCGGAATCGGTCCCGCCGATCTTCTGGGGCTGATCCACCACGATCCGGTGTCCCCGGACCTGGGCGGAGAACTGCATGCCACCCAGGTGGGTCACGATGATCGGCTGTTTCCTGGTCCCTTCGGCCATGGGGACACGCTCGCCAGGCGTCCCAGGGCGCACCGTGAAAGAGTCGTGAACCTTCCTTCAGGGTCGGAGGCCGAATACGTCGACTTCACCCTTGGCCCCGAGGTAGACCCGACCGGCGGCGACCGTGGGAATCGCGAAACGCGTGGCCAGGCCGCCCGCCCCCCGGAAGATCTCCTCGCGTACGTTCGCGGCATCGAACGCGTGAAGGACGGCCGGCTTATCCTGTCCGTTCCACGTCCGGGTTTCGATCGCCCACACGATACCGTCCCGGTCGCCATTGGCAGATACCGTCGGGGTCGAGCCCGGATCGGTGGCCTTCACGGGGGAAGACTCTCGCAGCGTGAGGCCGTGATTCGAGAGGGCGTAGGCCTTCAGGACGTCGTCCGAGCCCCAGAGATAGACCGTGTGGTTCCAATAGGCGGCGGCTCCGAACCCACCGTTCGAGGTCCGGAGACTCTGCAGCGCCCGCCCCTGATCGCTCGTTCCGAACTTTCCCATCCCGGTCCGGTTGACCACGTACGTCATGCCGTCTTTTCCCGTGACGACGATGAGCCGGTCCGGCACCAGGACCGGCCCCGACGATCCGAGGTCTTCGTCGTCGGAGGTGAGGGTGGCCTGGTTCCACGGGGTGAAGAAGTCGGTAACGGAGAGGATCGAGTCGCGGAGGGTGAGTTGGAGAATGCTCGATCCAAAGTTCCGGCGCCGGGTCCCGGTGGTGTCGAAGCTCCCGTTGCCGGTGACGGTGTAGACGCGGCCTGCGCCGTCGGCAGCCAATCCGGCGTCTCCCTGCCAGATGCCGGCGTCCGCGCCATCGGGGGACGCGTTGAAGACCGCGCGTTGTTTCAGGGTCCTCGCGTCGTAAGCGATGACCCAGCCATGGTAGGGGGCGACGTCGCACGACGAGGCCCACGCGAGATACACCACCCCGCGATCCAGGAGCAGCGCGGCCCGCGGATTCTCGCGGAGCGGGTCGAACGAGACGACGCCATTCACGGCGTCGATCCCCGACCCGGGCACGCTCGCGTGGATGGCGATGGGGGGTGCCAGATCGTGGCCATCGTGAACGCTGAGGCGGTGAAGCGTCTGCTCGAAGGTGCCGGTGCCTGTGGACCGCGCCAGGACGTAAATACTGCCCGTCGCAGAGTCGATCACGGGAGTGGGCGTGATACCGACGTTGGGACGGATAAAAGGACAGCGGACGTCGCGAAACGACAGCGGGGTGCCGAGGTTGACGTGCCAGAGCGGTGTGCTGGATAGGGAAGCTGCGTCGAACGCGTAGACCGAGTTGTTCTCGGTGACGACGATCAGTGTGTTCTGGAAATAGAGGGGCTGGGCGTAGACGTCCCCATCGACGGGGAGGACGGCCACCCGGCCGAATCCCGCCTTGACCTTGGCGGGCGTGAGGATGGTCTCGTGAGTTGCGGAGCCGGTGCGGGCGTTGTCGTACTGGGCAGTGGTCTGGGCGTGCGCGGCCGTCGCGACGGCGATCGCGAGGGTGGCGCTCACCAGAATCCTCATGGCTCCCGAAGGTACACCCTGGGCGGACCGTTGCCCACTGCCAATCGAAGCCTCACCGGGAATACTTGACTCAGTCAAGTAATTTCCGTACATCCTGTGAGGGCCCTACCGAAAGCCGCCCATGAGCGCCCGCAGCGAGCAAATCGCCGCCGTTCGCCGGTTCAACCGGTTTTACACGCGTCAGATCGGGCTCCTCGACGAGCACCTGAACGGATCCCCTTTCTCGTATCCGGAAGCCCGGATCATGTACGAGCTTGCCCACACCAAGGACGCGTCCGCGACCGACCTGGTGACGAGCCTGGAAATGGACGCCGGGTTCGTGAGTCGGATCCTCGTTCGTCTCGAGCGCCGGGGACTCGTCAACCGGCGGCGGGCGGCGGCGGACCGGCGGGTCTCTCAACTGAGCTTGACCACGCGTGGCCAGGCGGAGTTCGCGGAGCTGAATGCGGCTTCACAACGCGACATGAGCCGGATGCTCGGGCGGGTGAAGGGTGACGGCCCCGATCGCCTCATCGGCGCCATGCGCACCATTGAGGACCTGCTGGGCTTTCGCGGCGCGAGGACGCGCCCGCCGATCAGGCTCCGCCGCCCCCGGCCAGGAGACCTGGGCTGGGTCGTAGAACGGAACGGCGCCGTGTACGCCCACGAATTCGGGTGGGGGCTTGAGGCCGAGGCGCTCTTCGCCCGGATCGTTTCGGACTATCAGCAGAAACACGATCCCGAGCGCGAGCGATGCTGGATTGCCGAACGCATGGGAGAACGGGTGGGCTGCGTGTTTCTGGTGAAGAAAACGGACACCATCGCCCAGCTCCGGATGCTGCTCGTCGAACCCGGCGCCCGAGGTTCCGGCCTCGGACGCCGGCTGGTCGACGAATGCACCCGATTCGCCCGTGAATCGGGGTACCGCAAGATCGTGCTGTGGACGAACCGCGTTCTCTCAGCCGCACGCCACATCTATGAAACGGCCGGCTACCGCTTCGTCAAGGAGGAACGCCACGACGAGCTCGGCACCGATCCTATTTTCGAGGTGTGGGAGTTGAAGCTCTAGTCCACACGTCGTTGGTCGTGTCGGCATCCACCCAGATCCCGTGCTTCACGGTCACCGAGCTGACCGGCTTTTTTGATGGGAGCACGACGGTCGCCTGCGCCGGGGTCTTCTCCCACACGGTCGAGGTCTCGTGCAGTGAGTCCTGCGACCCATCCCTGTACTTGACCAACAGGTCGAAGGGCGCCGGCATCCCCCCTATGTTCTTCACCTTCACGGTCGACCCGGCCACGCCCACCGGCGCCAGGTCGATATAGGTGTTCTCGAAATACCAGGAGTTCCAGAACCAGTTCAGGTTCTTCCCGGTGACATTGTTGACCGTATAGAAAAAGTCCCAGGGGATGGGATGCTTCCCGTGCCACCGGTCCATGAACTCGTGCAGGGCCTTCCCGAACATCGCGTCGCCGAGCATGTCCTTCAGCGCCAGGTACCCGATCGACGGCTTGCCGTAGGCGTTGTTCCCGTAGGCCTGCCCGTTTTCAGCGTCATTGGGTGTGATGATCGGCAGGTCCTCGAGCGGTGAGGGATCCGCCGCCCAGCCGTTCACCCGGAATTGCCGGTAGAACTCGGCGGCCCGCTCGGGCCCCACGTCCGCCTGGCCGATCAGGTACTCGAAGGTGGTGGCCCACCCCTCGTCCATGAAGGCGTACCGGCTCTCGTTGATCCCCATGTAGAAGGGGAAGAAGGTGTGCGCCATCTCGTGCTCGACCACGAACCGTGCGAAGACCGTGTCGGCGAACGAATTGTCGTTCACCATCATCGGGTACTCCATGTCGGCGCGTCCCTCCACCACCGTGCTTTTCTCGTACGGGTAGGGAACGCCGGGCCAGTTGTGTGAGAGCCAGCCGAGTCCATGCCGGCCGTACTGCACCATGTGACGGTAGTCTGCCGATGTGTCGTTGTAGGCGGCCTGGACCGAGGCGCGCCGGCCGGTGGCGTCGTCCACCACCACCGAACCGCCGTCCCAGTCGTAGTGATCGCTCACGGCGAAGGTCATGTCGGGGATGTGCGCGGCCGTGAAATGCCAGGTGTGGTCGCCGTCGGCGCGCGTGACCCGGTGGGCGTTCAGGTCTTCCTGGGTCGCGATGCGAACGGTCTCGTCCGACGTCCGCGATGCCTTGAGCCGCTGGGCGGCCTCAGGCGCCAGCACGGCATCCGGATTGGTGAGCGTGCCGGTTCCCCAGACGATGAAATTGGCCGGCACTTTCACGGAGACATCGTAGTCGTTGAAATCGGAGTAGAACTCCTGCATGTCCGTGAACGCGGTGCCGTCCCATCCGTCGTAGTCGTCGTAGACGTCGATGCGCGGGTAGAAGTAGGCGATGAAAGCCGTCGTCGAGTCGAGCATGCCCTCGCGGTTGCTCTCCTTGGAAAGGTCGTAATGCCAGTTCAGGAGAACGTGCACGGAATCATGCGGGGCGAGCGGCTTCACCAGCCTGATGCCGCGCAGGCTGTAGGTCTGGGCCTCGGTGCCCATCAATGTGTATGCCCTGGGATTCTTGGCGGCCGTCGGAACCTGCCCCTCCACCAGGAAGGAGTCGACGTGCACGCCCGACGTGAGATAATCATCGTCGGCCGGAAATGCCCGGGGCGCTCCGGGTTTGTGGATGTTCACGATGAACCGGAAAACCAGGTTGTGCAGGGTATCCGGACTCTCGTTGAAGTAAGTGATCTGCTCCGAACCCGTCACCAGACGCGCGGGCGGAGCGACGCTGATCGCGATCGTGTACTTGGCGTGATTCTGCCAGTAGGCGGAGCCGGGCCTCCCGTCCAGGGACCGGGCCCCCGCCTTGTAAGCCTTCGCGACGGCGCGGGGGGTGTAGAGAGTCGGGGATTGAGCGATCAGGACCGGAGGGACAACGAGAGCAATACCAAGAGTCAGAGACTGAACGCGCATCGCGGGAAGCTCCTTGGGGTGGTCACGTAACTACGGACACCTGAACCATGAGATTCAGCCATTGATCCGATGGCTGCTACGGTTCGTCGCGATCCTACGGTGTCTTCGAAGGGGTGTTCCGCCTGACGATTTCCGGAAACGCGGTGATGGCGCCCAGGGTGCGGGTTTCGCGCTCGGGGCTGGAAAGCAGGACGAGTAAGCGCCCCGAGGGACTGATGGCGTCGGTCCACGCGAACGATCCCAGGAAGGGGCCTTCCGCCAGTACGTCGGCGCGCCCGGCCCGGAAGCCTCCGATCGTGGTGATGGGGGAGCGGTAGTAGCGGCTCCCGTCCCGGTACACCACGGCGTCCCCCCGGGGGGTCCAGAGCGGGAATTGGCCGCGTTCCGCCACCGGGTAGATGGCGCCGGTGGGGGGCACCGGACTGGCGGCCACGGAGCCGTCGATGGCGCCCCAGACGAGCCAGCGGCCATCCGGAGAAAACGAGGCCGCGAATCCCTTGGCGGGGATCGGCGTGCGCACCGTGTCCTGCTCGCTCAAGGCCCGGAGGAACAGGTCGCCCGAACGCCAGTCGGAAAACACGAAGGTCTTCCCGTCGGGTGCGGGGGTCAGATACGAGGCACCGTTGAGCCGGATGTCCGACCACTTGCCGGTCTCGAGCGATTGGAGGCGCACCCCGTAGTTCAGGAATTGCACGGGATCCCAGATCCCGATCATGAGGTCGCGGTTGGACATCCACGAGGACGGGAACGCGCGGTAATTCCCGGCGACCGGAACCGTCTGTCGCACCCCGTTGGACATGTCGAAAATCATGACCTGCCAGCCGCCCACGGGATTCCGCATCTGGACCGCGAGCTTGGTGCCGTCGGGCGAAATGCGCGTCTGTGTATAGGGTCCGCGCGGGACCGGGATCGTGTCGAAGCGCCCATTCGGTCCGGCAAACGCGATATGGACGTAGAGCTGATTCCTGCCCGGCACGTAGACGAGGGTCCCGTCGTCCGACACGGCGAACTCCGCACAGCCATAGCCTCCCTCCATCCGGACGCCGGTCACGATGGGGACCGACTCACCCTTCACCCGCCGGCTCGACGCGTCGAACGGCATGGCCGCCAGGACGCCGTCCCCGGTGCCGTACAGGAGATATCCGGAGGGCAGGTAGCGCGGACTGGCCCCGAAGAGCAGGTCGGCCTGCCCGACGGAGTCCATCGGCAGGACGCCCCGCCTCGTGATCGCGAACTCGGCGCCATCCGACAGCGAGAGGAGCGCGAGCTGACCCGAGCTCAGCTCCCCCACGGCCCACCGGCCACCCGGCAGGACGTCCGGGGTGCCGAACTGCGTCGTGAGATGGATGGTGGAATCGGCCGTCGCCCCGGAGGCCGACAGCGTCCGGAGATTGAAGCCCCCGCTCTCGATCAGGAGAATCCGGTCGGGCGCGAACCACGCCGTTCCCGTCACCCGGTCCACCGTGCC
>DATEGY010000323.1:0-20396 GCA_035279865.1 Gemmatimonadales bacterium
AGCCAGGTGACGCTGAAGGTAGGCGACCAGGAAGGCGCTTCCGAACGCCACAGGAATGAAGAGCCAGGCACCCGTAGCGAGGAGGGCTCCGCCGGTCAGCCCGAGGCCTGACGTGCAGCCGTGCGCGAGGCGGGCACCCGCTCCCATCAGTGACCCGCCAACGAGCGCCAGTACGAGCCGGCTGCGCGGCGACTCACCGGCGATCGACGTCAGGGGCATGGGGGCGCGGCGCGCGAGGCGAGCCGAAGCCCAAGCCCCGGCCGCGACTGCGAGCAGCTCGACGACGGTCCAATCCCCGAGCAACCCGGCTGGTCCACTCGGGACGTAGGCGGACAGGTAAGGATGGGTAGCGGTGCTGACCGGAGCCACGGCGTGCGCCGCAGCCGCCGAGGCGGAGGCGAAGGCACCCGACGCGCCCAGGCCTCGCCCCACCAGCAGGAAGGTGAGGAAGAGCAGCACCCCGAGGGCGACGCCGGCCAGGATCGGATCGGCGTACCCTCGGGCCCGCGCCGTCACTTGCTGCCGCCTTCCGTGGGAAGGTGGCGATCGGACCAATCATGAAACGAGCCCGGGTACAACCGCGCCGGGTATCCGGCGAGCCGGGCCGCGAGTATGACGACGGTGGCTTGGATGCCCACGTGGCAGTACGCGACGACCGTGTCGCCCGGCAAGACGCCCGCCTGACGGAACATCTCGTCGATCTCCTGGCGCGGACGCATGCGGAGCTGCCCGTCGAACAGCGACGAGTAGGGGATATTCCGGGCTCCCGGAATGTGCCCGGGCCGCATCGCCATGCTGCCCTGCTCAACGGGGCCGTCATAGTAGACCGGCGCCCGAGCGTCGATCAGCCTGACGTGAGGGGCCCGCTCGCGCGCCTGGACGTACCGGTAGTCGACCACCGTCGCGAGGTCGAGCGGTGCGGAAAAATGGCCGGGGCGCACGGATGGCTGATCGGCATTCAACGGAAGTCCGTTCTGGCGCCAGTCGCCGAGTCCGCCGTCGAGGAGCGAGACCCGGCTCACACCGGCGTAGCGCATGAGCGCGATGACGCGGGTCGCCTGGGGCAGGTCCTCCGTGGCGAAGACCACGATCACGTGTGAGCCGTTCGAGACACCCAGCCGTTGTAGTACGGGCTGCAGTTCCTCCACGCCGGGAAGTGCGGTCATGTCCATCGATCCACCTTCGCCCATGTCGCTTTTCTCCAGCCCTCCCGATGGCAGCAACACAGAGCCGGGGATGTGACCACGGGCGTACTCGGCGGCCCCCCCACTCTGCACGACGACCAGGGCGGAATCCCGGAGGTGCCGGGAGAGCCACGCAGCAGACACGATGACCGGCGCGGGCTCTCCGTCGGGGACGGAGGAACCGGCGCCGGTGCTCAGGAGTGCCCCCAGCAGGGCCGTGGCGGGAAGGAGGCGCATCAGGGCCGCCCTTCGACGGGCAACTTGCGAAGGTCCCAGTCCTGGAAGGAGCCGTCGTAGAGTCTCACCGGGTGGCCTAACACCCGCGCCGCGAACAGGACGACTGTCGCCTGCTGGCCCACGTGGCAATACGCCACGACGGTATCCCCGGGCGCGACGCCCGCCGCGCGGAACTTCGACTCCAGCACGGCCGGCGGGAAAAACACGTTGGTCGAATCCTCGATGAGTGATCCGAAGGGCAGGCTGGCGGCGCCGGGGATATGCCCCCCCGCACGCCCATGCGTGCCGGGGCCGCTGTAGAAGACCGAGTCACGCGCGTCGATCAGCCGGACGTGGGGCGCGCTGCGATGCGCCGTCATGTACGCGGCGTCGACGATCAGCGATGGCATGAGCGCCGTCGTGAGATGCCCCCGCGTGGCCGCGGTGACCTCTGCCGTGACCGGGTACCCGGCCTTGTGCCACGCCGTCATCCCACCGTCGAGCAGGGCCGTCCGGTCCCCCAGCCCGACGTACTGCAGGGTGAGGACCACCCGCGTGGCGGGCGAGTCCCACTCGGAATCGGCGACCACCACGATCCTCGAGCTGTTCGAGATGCCCCGGCTCTCGAACGCCTCCCGGAGCTGCGCCTCGGAAGGCATCTCCAGCGCCAACGTGCCCTGGGGCATGTCTCGGCTCATCGGCGTCGAGAGATCGCTGAGCTGGATGAAGCGGGAACCGGGAATGTGCTCCTTCGCGTATCCCACGTCGGGACCGACGATCAGAATCACCAGATCCGGCTCGTTGAGGTGCGCGTGCACGTCGCGGGCGTCGACGAGCAGTCGCGGACCGGTGGGCAGCTGGGCGGCCACGGCCGGTGCGGTGATCAAAAGGGAAAGCCCGACTCTCAGCAGGGAAGGTGCCATCATCGACCTCCGGCAGTGGGGATTCCGCCGCGGCGCGCGGCGGCACCGGTACAACTTGGTCGACGTGGAGGACCGAGGGGTGGTGGAGCCGTGGCGGAGTCGTGCCGAAGTTGTGCAGGCCCTTCAGGGGACGAAGCGGTATCCCGTCTTGAAAACCGTCACGATATGGCGCGGACGGGCGGGATCCGCCTCGAGTCGCCGCCGCAGCTCCGCGATGTGGGAATCGACCGTCCGGGAGAGCACCAGCGCCTGGTATCCCCACACCTCCCGCAGGAGGACGGCCCGGTGGGCGGCGGCACCATCCCGGCGGATCAATGCGAGCAACAGTGCGAACGCCTTGGGCGATAAGGGGACGACGGTGCCGCCCCGGGTCACGGTGTGAGACGCCGGGTCTACCAGCACATCGGCAAAGGCGATCGGCGCGCGGGAATCGGTGTTGCCTCCGGTCGCGCTTCGACGCAGCAGCGCGTGAACGCGCTCGAGCAGCTCGAGGAGGCCGAAGGGCTTGGTGACGTATTGATCGGCGTCGAGCCGAAAGCCGCGAATCTTGTCGGTCTCCTCACCCCGTGCCGAGAGGATGATCACCGGCAGCGTACGATGAATCCCGCGCAGGGCCCGCAGGACTTCGAATCCATCGAGGCCCGGGAGCATCAGGTCGAGGATGACGAGGTCGGGACGCCAGGTTTGTACGAGCGGGACGACCTCCCGACCATCCCCGACGGTCCGGGTGTCGAACCCCTCGATGGTCAGGTTGCGGGCGACGAGGGCCGCCAACTCCGCCTCATCCTCTACTACCAGGATCCTGGACATCAGCGCGCGGGCGGGAAGTCGACGTGGAAGGTCGCGCCGCCCCCGGCCGCCTCTCCGACACCTACCGAGCCTCCATGCCGCTCCGCGATCTCGTGCACCACGGTGAGGCCGATCCCGCTTCCCCCGGCGGCCCTGGCGCCGGCGGCGTGCCCCCGTTCGAACGGACGCCAGATGCGTTCCCGCTCGGTCGCCGGGACGCCCG
The DNA here is from genome assembly GCA_035279865.1 of Gemmatimonadales bacterium. Taxonomy (GTDB): domain Bacteria; phylum Gemmatimonadota; class Gemmatimonadetes; order Gemmatimonadales; family GWC2-71-9; genus 40CM-2-70-7. Next base: position 3,336 of record DATEGY010000323.1, read on the forward strand.
GACCCTGATCGGTCACGGTGAATCGCGCACCCCCTTCGGGGGTCGCCGAGACGGCCAGTGTGACCGTCTGTCCTTCAGGCCCGTACTTCACGGCATTGTCCAGCAGGTTGAGCAGGACCTGGCGCAGGGCACCCGGATCGAGCGTCACCGCCGGTGCCTCGCGGGTCTCCAGGGCGAGGCGTACTCGGCGCTGGTGAGCCAGCGGAGCGAATTCCTCGACGACCCGGGTGGCCTCCGCCACCGGATCGGTGGGAACGAGGGGTGAGGAGTCGTCGGCGCGTTCGCCCCGGGTGAAACGGAGCACCCGATCGGACAGATGTTGCAGGCGGGTCGCCTCGCGATCGATCAGCCCCATGGCCGCCTCCCGGCGCGCCGCTTCGGGCTCGCGGCCCAGGCGCAAGGTATCCACCACCAGCCGGATCTGGCTGAGCGGCGTGCGGAGCTCGTGCGAGACGTTCGCCACGAACGCGGCACGTTCACGGGCGAAGCGGGCTTCCCGGCGCAACTGGATCACTGCGATGATCGTGAGGCCGGCGGCCAGGATCAGCAGCCCGATGAGCTGCGGCAGGTGTGATCGCGGCGTTCCACCGATCACGATCTGATTGGCGAGCAGGGGCTGGATCATCACCCGCACCGACGGTCCGCCGAGCGCCGGCGCGATCTGTGCCGTGGCGTCGAGCCGCCAGGCGTTCGGCACGTTCGACCCGAACAGGTCGCCGCCGTCCGCGTCCCGCACCTGAACGGACAGCACCGCGCGGTTGCCGTACCGGGTCAGGACGGGCGGGAGGAGCCCCCGGTCGTCGAGCACCTCCTCCAGCACCCCGGAGAGGATGGAGGATGGATACTGGACTGCGTACACGATGGTGTCGCCCCACGTCGTCGGCATCCGGGTGAGGGCGAAATAGTTGGTCGAATCACGACCGCGTTGAATCAGGAGCTGGTATCCGAAGGGACTCCGGAGCAGTCGCGCGACCCGCGTCAGCGTGTCCAGGACCCACCGTTGCGTGGCTCGGGGGAGCTGCCGGATGGGACCGCCGGCGCCGACCGGGTCGCTCAGCCACCCTTCCGTGCCGGGGGGCGCCTGGTTCGGGGCCACGTCGAGCTGGTCCGAGCCGAGGCGGAACTGATACAGGTAGGACGGAATCGGACCGTACCGCGGGATGTGGCAGGGGCATCGCGGATCCCACCGGATGAGATCGCCGAGGTTGTGGGCGCGGGGAATGGTCCGCGAGGTGTGGAGCATGTTGACCGGTGCCAGGATTTCCTGGGCCGACTGCCGCAGGGCGACCGAGAGGTGCTCGGTGTAGCTCCACGCCGCGAAGGTCGCGTAACCGGTGAGCTCGCGCTCCACGACCGCGGTATTGGACCGAATGCTGCGTTGCACTTCCCACACCGCGAACGCCACGCACCCCAGGCCCACGACCAGCAAGGCGAGGGGCGCGGTCAAGCGGGGTCTCCAGGGGTCCCGGCGCATCGGTCGGGAACAAGATGTGAGGCCGGTCCGGGAGCAGGTAGGGGGCAGTTGTGGAGGAGTTGTTCCCGGTACGCAACTTCGGCACAACTTAGGCACTCCGAGTCCACCACTGGGGAGGCTCGATGGGCCATCCTCCAGCATGCTCCCTCCATACCTCTATCTGCTGGCCGCCCTCCATGGCGGCGGTCCCACCGGCCACACCGGTCCCGTGTACTCGGGCCGGGGCGGTGGTCTCCATGTCACCCTGCCGCGCCTGGATGCGCGGATCGTGGTCGACGGCAACCTCGATGAGCCGGTGTGGGCCGATGCCGCTCTCCTCAATGGATTCTCCCAGCACTTGCCGGTGGACGGACTCCCGGCCGCGGACTCGACGGAGGTGCTGGTCTGGTACGGACCGGACGCCATCTACTTCGGCATCCGGGCCTACGAGCCGCACGGCGCCGTGGTCCGCGCCACGCTCGCGAACCGCGACAACATCGACGCCGACGACAACATCCAGATCCTCCTGGACACCTACAATGACCACCGGCGGGCCCTGAACTTCGCCGTGAACCCGCTCGGGGTGCAGGAGGACGGAGTGCGGAGCGAAGGCGGCGCCATGATCATGGGCGCCGGCATCAACATGACGGCGGACGGCGCGATCGTGGACCTGAACCCCGATTTCACCTGGGAGTCGCGCGGTCACCTGACGCCGTGGGGCTATCAGGTCGAAGTCCGCATCCCCTTCAAGAGTATTCCGTACCAGAGCGCGTCGCCGCAGGACTGGGGCATCCAGGTGGTGCGGGAAGTCACGCACTCCGGGTACGAGGAGACCTGGACCCCGGCGCGTCGCGCCAACGCGAGCTTCCTCATTCAGTCCGGCCAGCTGGTCGGGCTGCACGACCTCCATCGGGGGATCGTGATGGAGCTGAATCCGGAGCTGACCGGCAGAGTGACGGGTGACTCAGCCGGGGCGGGGTATGGATACCGGGGAACGCCCGCCGTGGGAGGCACGCTCCGGTGGGGCCTCACCACGAATCTGAGCCTGGCGGCCACGGTCCATCCGGATTTTTCTCAAGTCGAGGCGGACGTCGCCCAGGTCACGCTCAATCAGCGCTTCGCGCTCTTCTATCCCGAAAAGCGTCCCTTCTTTCTCGACGGACTCGATCAGTACGACACGCCCAACACCCTCGTCTATACGCGACAGATCGTGCAGCCCGTCGCCGGGGCCAAGCTCACGGGGAAGGACGGCGCCACCAACATCGCGTTCCTCTCCGCCGTGGATCAGGTGGACCCGGCGACCGGCGCGAATCCCATCTTCGACGTGCTCCGGCTCCGGCGCGACATCGGAGCGAGCTCCACCGTCGGAATGGCCTATACCGATCGCATCGAGTCGAAGGCGTACAACCGGGTGATCGAGGGCGACAGCCGCGTGGTCTGGGGCGGGATCTGGTATTCCCAGCTCGCCGTCGCGGGGTCCTGGACCCATGATCCCGCCGGATCGGGAACCGGCGCGCTCTGGGATGCGGTGCTCGGAGACCGGTCGGGCAAGTCGTTCGGAACCCATCTCGAGGTGACCGGCGTCAGCCCGGCGTTCAGTGCGGCGTCCGGGTTCGTGAACCGCACGGACTACGTCAACGTCGTGTTCTACAACCGCATGACCTTCGACGGGCACCCGGGCGCACTCGTGGAGCAGGTGAACCTCAACGCCGGCGCCCAGCCACTGTGGCGGTACGGCGAATTCGGTTCGAGCCACGGTGCCATCGAAGGAGGAGAGAATTTCTCCGCGTCCGCCCAGGTCCGGGGGGGCTGGTTTTTCTCCGGGCAGATTCGCAACAACCTCCAGCGGTTCAACGTCGCGGACTATGCCGGCTACCGGGTGGACCGGGGAATCGACACCGTCGGATTTGTCGTACCCCACGGGTTGTACAATCTGAAGACGGGCGGGTTGAACGTCTCAACGCCCACCCGGGCTCTGACGCTCAACGCCAGCGTGAGTTATGGCGCGGACGTGATTTTTGCCGAGGCGTCCGAGGGCCGGGAGCTGAATGGGCAGCTGGGCCTGACCTGGCATCCCACGGACGGCCTGCGTTTCGAGGGGAGCTTCGTGCACGACCGCCTCACCCGGGCGCGGGACGGCTCCGAATTCGCGGTCACCGACATTCCCCGCCTCAAGGTCGAGTACCAGCTCAGCCGGTCACTATTCGTACGGTACGTCGGCCAGTATGTCGCCAGCCGGGAAGCGGCCCTCGAGGACCCCGGCACGGGCGCGCCGCTCTTGAACTACGATCCTGGGTCGGGCACGTATTCGCCGGCGGCGGGGGGGCGCTCGAACTCATTCCGGAGCGACGTGCTGGTGTCCTACCGGCCCACGCCGGGAACGGTGCTGTTTCTCGGGTATGGCCAATCCCTCACTGAACCCACCGCGTTCGCGTTTTCCCTCCACGATCTCCACCGGCTGAACGACGGGTTCTTCCTCAAGGGGAGCTACCTCCTGCGGATGTAGGCCCATTCCGCGCCAGGTGATTCCCTGGCAAGGCCAAGGGCAGGCGGGGGTACGCACGGCCCCCGGAAAACGCTGGCATCCGGAAAGCACAAACCGCGAGGGCGGGAGGGGCGACCGGCGCGCGCCGGCGATACATTCTCGCCCGACTCCGAGCCAACGGACGGCGACGTGCGCATCAGCGACATGAACTGGATGCAGGTCGAGGCCTACCTCAAGCGCGACGATCGCGCCGTGGTTCCCATCGGCAGTACCGAACAACACAGTTACCTCCGCCTGACCGTCGACTGCATTCTCCCGGAGCGCGTGGCCGCCGAAGCGGCGGAGCCGCTCGGCATCCCGGTATTCCCGGTGCTGTCGTACGGTGTGACGCCCTACTTCCGCGAGTTCCCCGGATCCATTTCTCTCCGCGTCGAGACTCACCTCGCCGTGATACGCGACATTCTGGATGGGCTCGCGCACTCGGGCTTCCGGCGGATCATGATCTGCAACGGCCACGGTGGAAACGGCGCCGCCCAGCAGCTGGTGCAGCAGTGGACGGCGGACCACCCCACGTGCCGCGTCATCTTCCACAACTGGTGGAACGCGCCGAAGACGTGGGCCAAGGTGCAGGCCGTCGATAAGGTCGGTTCGCACGGGTCGTGGATGGAGAACTTTCCCTGGACGCGCCTTCCGGGCCTCGATCTGCCCAAGACGCAACGGCCCCAGGTCGACATGGACAAGGTCCGGCTGCTCGACCCCGTCGCCATGCGCGCCTACATCCCCGACGGCAACTATGGCGGTTACTACCAGCGCCCCGACGAGGACGTGCTCGCCATCTGGCAGGTCGCCGTGGAAGAGACCCGGGCCCTGCTCGATGGCCCCTGGGGGAACGGTTGACCGGTAAGCCGACTCGCTCGCTCGTCTGGGGCACCGGCGCGATTGGGGGCACCCTGGGTGCCTACCTCGTGCGTGCCGGACATGACGTGACCTTCGTCGACACCGTGGCCGAGCACGTGGCCGCCATCGAGCGCGCCGGCCTGCGCATTTCCGGGCCGATCGCCGATTTCACCGTCAACGCTCCCGCGTTCACCCCGGACGCGCTCAACGGCACGTGGGAAACCATCGTCCTCGCGACCAAAGCCCACCATACCGAGGGCGCCACACGCGCGCTTCTCCCGCACCTCACTCCCGGTGGCTGCGTCGTTTCGGCTCAGAATGGGCTCAATGAGCTGACGATCGCGAAGGTGGTTGGGGAAGGACGGACGGTGGGATCGTTCGTGAACTTCGGCGCCGACTACCTGGAGCCGGGGCACATCCTGTACGGTGGCCGGGGTACGGTGATGATCGGCGAGGCCTTCGGCGGGGAGCGCGTGACGCCCCGGGTGCTCGCGCTGCGCGACGCGTGGCGGGACTTCGATGACCGCGCTACCGCCACGCCGAACATCTGGGGCTACCTGTGGGGGAAGGAAGCCTACGGCGCGATGCTGTTCGCAACCGCCCTCACCAGCGATTCCATCGCCGACTGCCTGGGGCGCCCGGAGTACCAGAGCGTCTACATCGCGCTGGCCCGTGAGATGCTGGCCGTGGCGGCGGCGCGGGGTGTGCGGCCCGAGGCGTTCGACGGGTTTGATCCTGCCGCCTACCTCCCGGATGCACCCGCCGGGGCGGCCGAGCGGTCTCTCGACGAGCTGGTGAAGCACAATCGCAAGTCGGCAAAGACCCACTCAGGCATCTGGCGTGATCTGGCGGTGCGAAAGCGGCCCACGGAGGTCGACGCGCAGTTGGGCGTCGTGGTCGCGCTCGGCAGGGATGCCGGCGTGTCCACACCGCTGACCGAGCGGGTCGTCGCGCTCATTCACGACATCGAGCGAGGCACCCGCCCGCAGTCGCTCGATACGTTGAACGCGCTGGCCGCCGCGATGGTCCGGGCGTGAACATCGATTTCAAGGGCCAGACGGTTGTGGTCACGGGCGCCGCGCATGGATTCGGCCGCGCCATCAGCCTCGCTTTCGCGGAGCGGGGGGCAAGCGTGTGGGCGTGCGACGTGGTCGAGGACGAGCTGCAGGAGACCCGCAAGGCCTGCCGGTCCGCGGGTGGCGACTGTGACGCGAGGGTCGTGGATGTCCGTGACCGGGAGGCGGTCGGACGGTTCGCCGCCGAGGCCGCGAAGGCCGCCGGGTGTGTGCACGTGCTGGTCAACAACGCGGGCGGAGTGTTGGGACAGGTGGGGAAGCCCCTCGAGGGAGTCACGCCCGCCGAGTGGCAGGCCATCTTCGACGTGAACACCACCGGCGCGTTCTTCATGGCACAGGCCGTCGCGCCCGGGATGAAAGCCAAACGCTACGGGCGGATAGTGAACATCTCGAGCGGCGCCGGGCTGGGTGTCAGTCTCACCGGGATCCAGGCCTACGCGTCGGCGAAGGCGGCGCAGATCGGCCTCACCCGGCAGCTGGCGCACGAGTTGGGGGCGTGGGGCATCACCGTCAACAACATCGCACCCGGGTTCGTCCGGTCGAATCCCACGACCGAAAAGCAGTGGGAGGCCTACGGCGAGGCGGGGCAGAAGGAGCTGGTGGACCGCATCGCGCTCAAGCGCCTGGGGACGCCGGAGGATATTGCCTGGGGTGTGCTGTTCTTCGCGTCGGACCACGCCGGTTGGATTACGGGGCAGGTGCTCTCGATCGACGGCGGCAAGTGAGCGACCCGGCCGTCCTCGCGCCGGTGCTGGCGCGCCTCGCGTCCGGGCACGACCGGATCCTCGGCGAGCTCAAGGAGTTCGCGCGGATCCCGAGCGTGAGCACCGACCCCCACCGGGCGCCCGATCTCCAGGCGGCCGCGGCCTGGGTCGCCGCAAAGCTCCAGGGCGCGGGGCCGCTCACCGTGCGAACCATGCCGACCCCCGGTGCTCCCGTAGTCTATGCCGAATGGCTCGGCGCCCGGAATGCGCCGACGGCGTTGATCTACGGGCACTATGACGTGCAGCCGGAGGACCCCGTCGAGCGCTGGCACTCGCCGCCATTCGAGCCGACGCTCCGTGATGGCCGCCTTTATGCGCGGGGTGTTTCGGACGACAAGGGCCCGATGCTCATTCCCATCAAGGTGGCGGAGGCGTTTTTCGCCGAGCAGCAGCGTCTGCCCATCAACGTGAAGTTCCTGATAGAAGGAGAGGAAGAGGTCGGCAGCAAGCACCTGGAGGGTTTCGTCACCGAGCATCGTGACCTCCTCAAGGCCGACGCGGTGATCTCGGCGGACGGCGCGATGTGGCGCATCGACGAGCCCTCGCTGACCGTGGCCAGCCGAGGTTTGATGGCGCTGGAATTCACGTTGACCGGCCCCGCCAAGGATCTGCATTCAGGGCGGCACGGGGGGAGTGTCCCCAATCCGCTGCACGCCATGGCCCGCCTCGTCGCGTCCCTGCATGAGTCCGGCGGCCGCGTCGCGGTGCCGGGGTTCTACGATCGCGTGCGGGATCTCTCCGCGGCCGAGCGCGCCGACATCGCGAAGCTGCCCTTCGACGAACGGGCGTATCTCGCACAGGTCGGCGCCGCCGAAGCGTTCGGAGAGCCGGGGTATTCGACGCTCGAGCGGCAGTGGACGAGGCCGACGCTGGAGTTGAACGGCATGTGGGGCGGGTACCAGGGCGCGGGCTCCAAGACCGTGGTGCCGAGCCGGGCGCACGCCAAGATCACGTGCCGCCTGGTGCCCGATCAGGAACCGGATGACATCCGGCGGCTCGTAACCCGTCATCTCGAAGCCCATACCCCGGCCGGTGTGCGCCTCACCATCGAGCCCGATTCTCATGGCGCGCGCCCCGCGCGCACCAGCCGCGACAATTTCGTGCTGCGAGCGGCTGAGGCCGCCCTCGAGGCGACGTACGGCGTACAGCCGATCTTCGTCCGGATGGGGGGCACGCTGCCGGTGGCGGAGCTGTTTCAACGGATCCTCGGCCTGGAAACGGTCTACTTCTCGTTCTCTACGGGAGACGAGGACTTCCACGCGCCCAACGAGTTCTTCCGGGTGGAGCGCCTGCACCAGGGCCTTGCCGCGTGGGCCCGTCTCTGGGAGCGCCTGGGCACATGACGCTGAAACAGGAAGGGGCGCGGGTCGAAGCGGAGAGCGCGTCGCTCCGGAAAGAGTTGGGCGTCCGCGACCTCGCCCTCACCCAGATCCTCTTCATTATCGGGCTCACCTGGATCGGTGTGGCGGGGAAGCTCGGTCCTTCGCACGTCGTGATGTGGCTCGCCGCCGTGGTGCTGTTCTACCTGCCGCTGGCGGCGGTGGTGATCTGGCTCAACCAGCTGATGCCGCTCGAGGGCGGACTGTACCAGTGGGCGAAGCTCGGGTTCAATCAGACGGTCGGATTCATGGTCGCCTGGAATCTCTGGCTCTACGTCATGCTGTTCGCCTCGGAGCTGGGACTCACCGTAGCGACGTATCTCTCGTACGCGCTGGGCCCCTCCGCGGCGTGGATGACGAGCAGCGTGTGGTTCGTTTCCCTGGCGTCCGCGCTGGCCATCGCGCTGCTGGCCGGGCTGGCGTTCGTGGGATTGTCGCTCGCGAAGTGGGTCCACAATGCCGGCGGCGTGTTCATGATCACCATTTTCGGGGTCCTGATCCTGCTGCCATTCCTCGGCCTGGCGACCGGGCATCTGCAGTCATTTCATCCGTTTCACACGGCCCTGCCCGAGCTCTCACTCTTCAACCTCAACATTCTGGGCAAGTTGTCGGTCGGTGCCTTCGCCGGCTTCGAGTACATGGCCATTTTCGCGGGCGAGACCCACTCGCCGGCGAGCGCCGTCCGGAAGTCGGTGTACATCGCCGCGCCGGTCATCGCCCTGTTTTTCATTCTGGGCACGGCCACCGTCGTCGCCTACATCCCCACGAACGACATCGACCTCATCGGGCCGCTGCCGCAGGTGCTGCGGGTCGGCTTCGGCCCGTTCGGCATCGCCGGTCTCCTGGTGACCATCGCGATCCTCATGACGCTCGCGATGCGCGTGTCCCAGATCAGCGTGGCGTTCAGCGCGGTGACCCGGCTGCCGATGGTGGCGGGCTGGGACCGGATGTTGCCGGGGTGGTTCAGCCGGTTGCACCCCAGGTACCGGACCCCCGTCAACTCCATCGCCGTGGTGGCGGTCTTTTCGTTCGCCATGTCGGTGATCAGTCTCGTGGGCGTCGGACAGGCCGAGGCGTTCCAGTTGATCTTCAACGCAGGCGGGATCTTCTACGCGCTCACCTATATCGTGATGTTCGCGATCCCGCTGATCGGGCTCCGCGGCGTGACGCCGCGGCCGCCGTGGTGGGTCAAGAGCGCCGCCTGGTCGGGACTCCTGATCACGGTGCTGTACACGGTGCTGTCGGTCTTCCCGATCATCCAGGTGGCGAGTGTGGCGAGCTTCGCCCTCAAGATCACGTCCGTGATCGTGCTGTTGAACATTGTGGGGTTCGGAATCCTGGTCGCCGCACGCCGGCGGTCCAACTTCGCAGCTAGAACGGGAGCGTAACCATGGGTCGGAAATACGCGGTGTTCGCCGTCGCATTCGTCGCGCTGATCCTGAGCGCGGTCGCGTTCGTGCCCCGATCCCCCTCTGCCGGCGCGCTGGCCGGCGAGTGGGATGTGTATATCGCGCTCAGCGCCAAGCCCAAGTTCGGCTTCGAGGGCTGGCGCCGCATGGGGTTCGCCCATTTCGCGGGCGCCGACTCGGGAAACGTGGGCTGGCTCAAGCGGCGGACCGGAGAACCGATGCTGACCGTCACCTCGGTGACGAGTACGGGGGATTCGGTGGTGCTCACGCAGGACGCGCGAGTGTCGATGCGGGCCGCTTGGCATGGGGACACCCTGGTGGGGGTGCAGTGGGCCGGCGACCGCCTGCTCGACCGGCGCTTCCGCCTGGTGCGCCGCGACACCCCGGGCGTGGTGGAGCATGATTACCAGGTGTGGACGATGCCGGCCTCAGATTCGCAGTACGCGGTGACCGAAGACACTCTCGTGTTCATGCCGACGCGCGACGGAGCGAAGCTGGCCACCTACATCGCTCGACCGGTGGGGAACGGTCCGTTCGGTGTGGTGCTGCAGCGGACGCCGTACCGGCGCGTGCTGCACCCGGCGGGCCGCTGGTGGGCTGCGCGCGGCTACATCTTCGTGGCCCAGCACGTGCGCGGGCGCGATCAGTCGAGTGGGGACGTGGCGGACTTCGGCGACTACGGCACCGATATCCAGGATGGATATGATGCCGTGGAGTGGGCCGCCAAGTTGCCCGGAGCCAACGGCAAGGTCGGGATGATCGGCCATTCCGACGAAGGACGGCTGGTCTGGTACGCGGCCGTCTCGAACCCGCCGCACCTGGCGGCGATCTCACCGACGGCGGCGAGCCCCGATCCGTGGATGGTCGTACCCTATGCCGCCATGGCGTTCGGGCCGATCAACGTGGACTGGGCCTGCCTGATGCGCACGCGGACGATGGATCCGAACACGGCGGAGCTGGATATCGGCGAAGCCATTACCCATCTGCCCCTGGCCAACCTCCCCCAGCGGCTGGGGTGCGGGGACATCCCGCTCTGGGACCGCTGGATCGCCCATCCCACGCTCGACACGTACTGGCGGAAGCACGCGCCCACCACCTACATCGCCAACGTGCACGCACCCGTGCTCTCCATGGCGGGCTGGCATGACGATTCGCGCGGGCCGACCTACTACACGGATGCGTTGCTCAAGGTGAAGAATCATCCGAAGTGGCACATCGTGATGGGCGTGGGCGCCCATAAGGGCGTGGACTACGTCGCGGGTGATTTCGGACCGAATGCGCGCTACGCCTACCGGGATCTGCAGATCCGCTGGTTCGACCACTATCTCCTGGGCAGGAACAACGGCGTGGACACGCTCCCACCCTTCGACGACTTCGTGATCGGCGACAACGTCTGGCGCCAGGAGCACGAGTGGCCGCTCGCGCGCGCGAAGGCGACGAACTGGTACATCTCGTCCGGTGGGAATGCGCAAACCAGCGCCGGCGACGGCGTGCTGGATACCCTGATGCCCACTGGCGCCGCGGCGGACACGTTCACCTATGACCCGGGTGATCCCACGCCCTATCTGATCGACTCGCGCGAGCTCGAGGAGTCGCTGAACGAGGACTACACGGCGCTCAACGCCAGCCGCAAGGACGCGTTGGTGTTCACCTCCAAACCGCTGACCAAGCCGCTCGAAATGACGGGCGAGCTGACGGCCACGGTGTGGGCGGCGAGCGACCGGAAGGACACCGACTGGACGATCATGCTCCTCGATGTGTGGCCTGACGGGCACGCCGAGCGGGTGCAGGACGGATTGGTGCGCGCGCGGTTCCGGAAGGGAATGGACAAGGAGGTGCCGCTCGTGCCGGGGCAGGTGGAGCGCTACGACATCGACGTGTGGTTCATGTCGATGGTGTTCAAGCCCGGTCACCGGCTGCGGGTGAGCATCGCCTCGGCCCTGTTCCCCAAGTACGACCGGAACTTGAACACCGGCGGGAACAACGAGCGCGACACGGTCTTCGTGGTGGCGCACCAGCGGGTGCTCCATGACGCGGCCCATCCGACGCACATCACGCTGCCGATCGTGCCGCGATAGGCAGGTTTGGGGTCGGGGGTCAGGGTCGTTATCCCTGACGCCCGACCCCTGACACGGCAGTCACCTTCCTTCATACCTCCTGCCCGGTACAATTCCTCCAAAGTCAGCATGTCGGTGCGTTCCTCCATCGGAGATTGGGTGAGTCACGGGACGTGTGAGTGCCGGGCGCTCTTCAACGGGGTGTGCAGCTGGTCCCTTGCACGCCGCCTGTCACGCAGGCACGAGTCGCTCCGTCGACTCTTCCGGGTGGTCGGGCCCCTGCAGACGGAGGTGCCCAGGGGATACTCCACGCACGAGGGGATTCTCCGGGCCATCGTCAGTCAAATGGTGTCGTCCAAGGCGGCGGCAGCCATTCGTACGCGTTTGCTGGAGAAGCATGGGAGCGTCGAAGCGGTTTTCCGGTGGGCCGCGCGGGGACGTACGCCGACCACCCCTGGGGGTGGACTCACGCTCAACAAGCGGAAGGCCCTGCGGGCCTGGTGGAAGTACTGTGCGGAGGGAGCCCGGGACCCGGCCGTCGAGTGGGCCAGGCTTTCGAGCGCGGACCTTCGGAAGGCGGTTTCGGAGCTCTACGGATTGGGTCCCTGGAGCGCCGACGTGCTGGGCATCTTCCAGATGGGGCGGCTGGACATCTGGCCGGTCGGTGACGTGGGGTTGGAACGGGCCCGGGCGGTGGTGTTTCGCGGCATGAAAAACCGCGAATTCCGGCGGATCATCGGGGGATACGAGAGTCTGGTGGCGACCTACCTGTGGGAGGTCCTGAACCGGGACCTGCTCGACGCCTTCAGCTCCTGATCGCTCTGCGGCCGGAGTGACGGGGAAACGCGTGCCGAAGTGACGGTGGGGTGACGGACGCGATCGAGGTTGGCGGCTTCGCTAACCCTGGTTCGCGCGAAATGAAACACGTGGTCTTGAGCATGACATGCGTCTTGGGCCTCGCCGGCACGGCCCTCCGGGCGCAGGAGTGGGGGCCGACCATCCTCGGCATTCAGGGAGGCTTCACCTACTTCAAGTACGCCGGCACCCGCTTCTACGATGCCGAGTTCCATTTACCGGGCGTGTACTACGGCGCGTCCTTGCCTACACCGTCACTGCTCTGGCTCCGGACTCCAATTCACGGACCGCTGGCCCTGGAAACCTCCTTCGCGGCCGGCATCGTCAGCAACCAACTATTCATGTACTCCTCGACGGAGGCCAGCCTTCGTGCTGACTATCTCCTCCCGCGAGGGATTTACGTGTCGGCCGGGATTCTCGCCGACCGCACCGGGTCGGTGTCCGGAGTAACGGTCACGGGAGCGCTCATGTGGGGTATCCAGGCCGGGGTCGGCATCCGGTTGCCCATCGGACCGTTGATCGAGGGACGTCTGGATGGCGTCGCTCAGTTCTGGGAGAAGAAGGGGAGCATCCCGGCGCAGAACGCCTACTCCCTGATGGTCGGGGTCGGTGCGCCGCTGAACCGCCACGGGACCGCACGTTCCCGATCGGCAGATCGTGAAGCGGCGAAGGACGGGTTGTGGCAATTGGCTCTCGGAACTTCGGCGAGCGTGGTCGAGGGTCACGCGGATGGAATCCCCAGCAGCACCGTAGGCGTGATGATCCCAGGGTGGGGCGGCGGCAACGGCAATTTCCTGTACAGCCCGGCCCCTTTCTACCTCACGGCTCCGATCAGCTCGCGGATCGCGATCGAACCGTCCGTGGACGCGCACCGCACCCGGTTCAACAGCGTGGGCTCGGGGGAGTTCACGGCGTCGACCACCACCCTGGGCATTCGCGCGAACTACGGCTTTTCAGGTGGATGGTACGCGGGGGCGGGCGTGGTCGTGATCGGCAAGAAATCGACGGGTCGCCCATTGCGGGGCATCAGCGGTCTGGGGGTGCAAGGCGGTTATCGATTCCACCTGTCCGGAGCGTGGGAGGGCCGGGTCGAGGTGAGCCACACCATGCTGGCCCGCCAGCGGACGGCATTCGAGCCTCCGCAGAGCGTGACGGCCTTGAGCGCAGGGGCCACGGTCGCGTTGCGGTAGGCCCGTCCCGCAGGGGCCCCAGGGGTCGGTCAGGGCGCGATGGAGGCCGCGAGGATGGTCACGTCGTCGTGCGGCTCGGCCGATTCGGTAAAGGTCCGGAGGGTCTCGAGAATTCCGCGTACCAGCCCGGCGGCGGAGGTGCTGTTCGCGCGCAGCACATCCCGAAGCCGCTGGGCTCCGAACGCCTCCCCGGCGGGGCTCCGGGCCTCCACCAGCCCATCGGTGAACGCCACGAATCCCTCGCGGGGCTCGAGGGTCACCACGCCGGCCTTGAACTCCCGGTCCGGCAGAAGGCCGAGCGCGGGACCCGTGGGGCGCAGCTCCTGGATGCCGCCCGTCGGTGCGATGACGAGTGCCGGTTCGTGGCCGGCGTTCACATAGTCGAGCCGCCCCGTTCCGGGGTCGAGGGCACCCAGAAACACGGTGGCGAACATGTTGGTGCGTCCATGCAGGCGGGCGATGTAGTCGTTCGTAAAACCCGCGACCCGGGTCAGGAGATCGGCGGGCGTCGCGGATTCCAGGTACTGGCGCACGATCGTGCGGCGCCCGCCGATCATCTGAATCGCCCCGCCCTGGACCGGGTCGGCGGACGCGCGGATCAGCGAGCGGAACAAGGCCATGAAGAGGGCAGCTCCGACGCCCTTGTCACAGACGTCGCCGACCACCACCACGATTGTGCCCGAGGCGGGCAGCACGAAGGCGTCGTAGAAGTCGCCGGACACCTCGCGGGCCGGCTGCAGCGCGGCCTCGAGCTCCACCCCCCGCGCCACGGGGAGGGACTCCGGCAGGAAGTCGCGCTGGATGCTCCGCGCGACTTCCATTTCCCGTGCGAGTCTCTCGACGTCGTTCATCCCCGTTCGCCCTCGAGCACCGTCAGCTGCCAGAGGTCCCTCGTGCTGGTATGCACAAAGGGATGCAGGGCCGAAAGGCCGGTTTTCCCGATGCTTTTTTCCAGATACCTGAGCTCCTCGAACTTGCCCTTCACCGTCGGGTCCGGCTCGGCGTCGAACCCCGCCTCCCGCATCATCAGCACGCCCTTGGCGCGAATCGCCAGCTCGGCACGCAACCGCAGCAAGCACATCATGTCGACGATCACCTCGGCGGGGAAGCGGCTGCGAACGGCGGCAAGGTACCGCCCCACCGGCGTCCCCGACACCCGGCCCATCTGCATGGCTCGCAGGAGCTCCTGATCCGCGTCAAATCCCGTTCCCAGCCACGCCCTCGTGTCACGCTCGCTGCGCTGAAATACCGCCGCGGCGAGCGACGGCAAGACCAGCACGATCAGCGCTGCCGCCAGGAGCGGGTTCAGAAGGAACTGGTTGTAGAGCGAATGCAGGACGACGGCCAGCGCCAGTCCGGGCAGGACCACGGGGGCCCGGAAGCGGTCACTCCGCTGCTGGAGCGCCTTCGAGGTCATCGCCAGGATGGCCGTCGTCCCCCCATGCATGATCGCCGTGCCGAACCCGCGCACGACCCAGGTCAGCAGCGCGGCGGTGGGACTCGCTTCCAGGTAGTAGAGGTTCTCGAGTACCGCGAAACCGGTGCCGATCCCGAATCCGTGAATCCCCGCGTCGACGACGAAGCCCACCTTGTTGCGGCTCAGCAGGTAGACGACGAACGCCGTTTTGAGTGACTCCTCCACGACAGGCGCGACGTACCGCGAGTATCGCACCCAGTCGAGCCCGAGTGCGGGGCGAAGCCACACATTGGCGTTGTACGCGACGAGGCCGGCGACCGCACCCGCGGCCACCGACAAGAGGATCGCCCGCAGATGGACGAGCTTGTAGCTGTCGATGAGCACCAGGATGCCGAGGAAGGCCAGAACCGGCAGGACGCTGACGGCGAACGCGAGCAGGCTCGTCACATGATCTTGAACGAGAACATGCCGACCGACTTCAACGTGGTGCCCGCCTCGTGCGCCACGGCCCCTCCGATGGAGAGTGTGGACTCGAGGTGGGAGAGCGTGACGAGACGGAAGTCGAGCTGGGCGCCCGCGCTCACCAGCTCGCGCCGGGTGGACCAGCGGTTCACGCCCGTCACGATCCCGGTGGTGAACAGCGACAGATCAGCCCACTGGAGGTAGAAACTGGGGATGCCCACGCGGCGGAACCGCAGGGGCGGCAGCACCCACTCGACCTGTGCTTTGCCGAAGGTCGCCCCCCCGATGGCGTCGATGCCGAGGCCCGGGAAGCTCTCGGTCTCGCGGAACTGCCGGATGCTCCGGTAGTCCACCCAGTTGTTGCCGAACCCTCCGAAAAAGAACTCGGCGAACGGATTGCTCCGGTCTCCATGCAGTGCCGTGCCCGCCGACGTTCTGAGCCACAGCGACGAATGGTTGATGGGGAGGAGGAAGCCGTGGGCCGCGTCCACGCTCACCTGGGGGAAGAGCGCTCCGCTCACATAGTTGCCCTGCACGGTGGCGCTCGCGGTGGACCCCAGCTCGTCTTCCACGGCGCCGAGGGAGCGCCGCAGGGATCCGTAGGCGAGGCTGGCGGAGAAGGCGAGGAGCTTGTTCACCGGTGCCGCGATGTTCTGAAACTGCGGCAAGGTCGAGAGCCCCGAGTACCCCGCCACCCGGAGCGTGTACGTCACGGACCGCGGATCATCCAGGAGCAGGGTGCCCTTGTCCTGCACGGCGAGCGAGTAGCCGCGACGGCTGACCTTCGTGGGTCCGAACAGGTCGTAGAAGTCCGCGCGATTCAGCGCTGCGGTAATGCGCCAGTTCCAGGACTGGAAGTCCGCGCGCAGGTGGAGGCGCTCGAAGGAGGCCAGGGCGGGGTCGGGGGAATAGGAGGCGGTCAGGTTCAGCGCCGTCGCCCCTACCTGGTCCGACAGGTTGCCTCGCATCCCGACCGCGACGGCGTTCGTGCCGGCCGCATCTTCGTATCCCTCCAGGACCGGATACGCGCTGTTGAGCGCCAGATGGGCGAGCGAGCGGTACGTCCGTGCGGTGCCCACGAGGGAATCGAGGTTGAGGCTGGAATCCTGCTTCGGAATCCACCCCTGCACGTCGGGCCGCCGCGCGGCAATCTCATTGCCGAGGAACGTGATCGCGCTGACCGAGTCCGGGACCTGGTTCGGGATCAGCGTGGGGATGAAACCCCGGGCGCTGTACCGGAACACGACCACCGAGTCTCCCGCCGGGCCGGCCGGCAGGGGGACCGGCTTGAAGAACCCGGTCTCCGTGTTGGAGAGCGGCTCCGTGACCCGCCGGGTGAGATCGTAGCGGTAGATGTTGGAGACGCCGGAGTAGTACGAGGACCCGAACAGGAATTTCCCGTCCGGCCCGAAGACGAAGTTCGACGGCGGCCAGTCACCGAACTCATCCAGGACCTCGGGCGTGGTCGCCTGCTTCGCCATGAGCGCCGCGACGTCCATCCGGACGAGCTTCTGGCTCCCCGAGATCTCCGACATCGAGCCGATGAGCGCCGTGCCATCCGGCGAGATGTCGAGGTCGAAGAGGTCTCGCCCGTAGGGGAGGGTCTGAATCTGATTC
>DATEGY010000324.1:0-3502 GCA_035279865.1 Gemmatimonadales bacterium
CACTCGATTTCGGTCGCCATGTCGGCGAGCGCGAAATGCACCCCCTGGAAGCTCGCGACCGCCCGCCCGAACTGTTTCCGCGTCGACGTGTAACTGAGGCATTCCTCGAGCGCCCCCTCGGCGATCCCGAGGGAGAGCGCGGCGATGCCGATCCGCCCGCCGTCCAGCGTGTGCAGGAACTGCCGGAATCCGTTGTTCACCGGGCCCAGGACGTTCTCTTTCGGCACGATCGCATCCTGGAACACGAGCTCACGGGTGTCGGAAGCCCGCCAGCCGAGCTTGTCCTCTTTCTTGCCCGCGGAGAAGCCGGGGACCTTCGGCAGGGAGGCCTCATGCCCGACGCCGACGCGGGCCGCGTCCGCCAGGTCGGTGGTGTCCTTGGTGACGATGAAGGCCGTGATGCCGTGGGTCTTCTTGGCGGCAGGGTCCGTCCGCGCGGTCGCGACGAAGATCTCGCCGACCCCGGCGTGCGTGATGAAGATCTTCGAGCCGTTGAGGACGTAGTGATCGCCCTTCTGCACCGCGACGGTCTTGGTCCCGCCCGCGTCCGATCCGGCGCCCGGCTCGGTGAGCCCGAACCCGCCCAGGACTTTCCCACTGGCCAGGAGGGGAACGAATTTCTTCTTCTGCTCCGGCGTTCCAAAATCGACGATCGGCGACGTGCCGAGGGTGGTATGCGCCGAAATGGTGATGGCGTGGCTCGCGTCCACCTTGGCCATCTCGTGGATCACGATCATGTACGAGAGGTAGTCCATCCCCGAACCGCCCAGCTCCTCCGGCCAGGGAATGCCGAAGAGGCCCAGGTCGGCCATCTGCTTGATGTTGTCCCAGGGGAACCTGGACTCGAGGTCGTAGCCCCGCGCCGAGGGCCGGACCACGGTGCGGGCGAAGTCACGCACCATCTCGCGGACCTGCAGATGCTGTTCGGAGAAGTACAAATCGTCGTGCATTCTGAAATATAGACAAGATGACTAGCTTTGGCGCGTGAAAGCCCGGGCCCTGATCCTTGCCGCACTCGCGTTGGTCTCCGGGTGTCACGATTCCGTGACCAGCGTCATCACCCAGGCCGGTGGCCCGGTACTCGTCCCCGTGGATTCGGGATACGATTTCTCCGTTTTCGTCACCGCCCCGCCGGGGGACACGTCGCGCCTCTTCATCGTCGAACGCCCCGGCCGCATCCTCATCCGCAAGCACGGTGTTCGGCAGGATTCGGCCTTCCTGAACCTGACCGCGCTGACAGGCGGCGCGTCTGAATTCGGGGTCTACAGCATCGCCTTCCACCCGAACTATGCGGTCAACCGCTACGTCTACGTCTACTACGTGGACAACAGCGGGGCGACTCAGGTGAGCCGCTTCCGGGCGGATTCGACGTTCGATCACGCCGATCCCGCCACGGCGCACTCGATCCTGCACGTGCCCCAGGCACCGCAGGCGGTGCTGTACGGCGGCCTGGTGGCGTTCGGACCCGACGGAAAGTTCTACATCGCGGTAGGTGATGGAGACGCGGACGTCGACACCGCCGAGACGAGCCGGTCGCAGGACAGTATGGCCTACCAGGGGAAGCTCCTCCGGGTGGACGTCGACGCCGGAGATCCCTACGGCATCCCTGCCGACAACCCCTATGTGGGCCGGGCCGGGTGGCTCCATGAGATCTGGCAGCTCGGACTGAGGAATCCCTGGCGCTGGAGTTTCGACCGCCAGACCGGAGACGTGTGGATCGGGGACGTGGGTCAGCATGTGTGGGAGGAGATCGACCATCTCCCCGCGGCGGCGAAGCCGGGCAACAACTTCGGCTGGCCGTTGATGGAAGGGGACGTCTGCTATCGCACCGGATGCGATACGACGGGACTCGTCACCCCCGTCTTCGAGTACCCGCACAATCCGGCGTGCGCCGTCACCGGTGGCTACGTCTACCGCGGGAAGGCGTCTCCGAGGCTGGCCGGCGTGTATCTCTTTGGCGACTACTGCGGCGGCTGGGTTCGCGGACTCACGTTCGCCAGGGGAAAAATGACCGATGCCTTCACCCCCCTCTCCGCACCGCTGATCAACGACAACGTCGTCTCATTCGGTGAGGACGCCTCCGGCGAAGTGTACGTGGTCATGGCATCGGGACGGATCTACCGGATTTCGCAGTAGTCACACCCGGAACAGCGGTCCAACCGCTCCCCGAAGTACGCGAGGAGCATCCGGCGCCGACAGGCTCGGCGCTGCAGGTAGATTTTCATGGCGGGACCGATGCCTGGCCACCGCAGATCGGCGTCCCGCCAGAGCACCAGACACTCAGCAGGATTTCCGTCCCGCCCCGCCCGGCCCGCCTCCTGGTAGTAGCCGTCGAGTGTGTGGGCCGGCCCCCAGTGCAGCACCGACCGGACGTCCGGCTTGTCGATCCCCATGCCGAAGGCGGTCGTCGCCACCACGGCCCCCACCCGATCCTCCAGAAATGCCGTGAGGGTCTGCCGGCGCACCCGGGCCGTGAGGCCGGCGTGATAGGGCGCGACATTGACGCTGCGCAGCAGGAGCGCGCGGGCAATGAGCTCCGTCAACCGTCGGGTGGGCGCATACACGATGGAGGCCGCGGTCGCGGCGCGAATGCGGGTGGCGATCAAGGCAAACCGCTCGCGGTCGTCCCGGATGACCTGGGTCCGGAAGTCGAGGTTGGGGCGGTCGAACGACCCGACCACCTCCGCGGCATTCCTGAGCCGGAGGACCCGCGCGATCTCGAGCCGGGCGGAGACGGTCGCGCTGCCGGTCACGGCGACGGTCAGGGGGTCACCCATGAGGTACCGGTACTTGCCCAGGAGTCGATAGACCGGCCGGAATTCGTGCCCCCACTCGGTGATGCAATGCGCCTCGTCCACGGCGAAGAGGGCCGGACGGAGTGACCAGGCGGCGAGCCTCCGGGCCAGAGCGGGCAGGCGCTCGGGCGCACAGTACAGGAGTCGCACCACCCCGGCGCGCACCGCGTCCAGTACCTGGTGCCGGCGCTCGAGCGTCTGAGTGGAATTGAGATAGACCGCGGCGATACCGCGTCTCCGCAAGGCGCCGACCTGGTCCTGCATCAAGGAGACCAGCGGCGAGACCACGATGGTCAGGCCCCCGGACATGAGGGCCGGAATCTGGAAGCAGAGCGACTTTCCCGCGCCGGTCGGCAGGACGGCGAGCGTGTCCCGGCCCGACAAGAGGGGGCCGAGCACGCGCACCTGGCTGTGCCGGAAGCCGCCATATCCCCAGTACGTCGCCAGGAGCGCTCGGGCGCGATCGAGTCCGCCGGAAAACCGGGTCACCCCGGAAAAGGAAAGCCCCGCTCGTCCGAGAGCGGGGTCCAAAGAACCCGGTACCGGTCCGATTTACGCACTAGAACCCCTCAGCAGAATCACGAGCGCTTACGATCGTGCTCAGCGCCCGAACGCCTGGCGGACTGCCCGTGCGAGGGCCTCTCGACCAAACGGTTTTCGCAGGTAGGTCACGCCTTGTCCTGGTTCGGGGGGACGTACCCCCGCAC
>DATEGY010000325.1:0-19828 GCA_035279865.1 Gemmatimonadales bacterium
AAAACAGGGTGATGGCCCCCGCCGTCTCGGCGCAGAAGCCGCCGAACGGCTTCAACCGGGTGAGCCGCTGACCCATGGTCCGCACGATCCGCCAGCCGCCCGACACCGTCCCCAGCCCCATCGCCGCTCCGCACGCCACCACGACCCAGAACGGGATGTCTTTCAGGGTCGTGAGGTGCAGGGCCTGCACCGGGAACGACGCAAAGCGCGCCTGTTCGGCCACCAGGAGGCCGACGATGATGCCCATCGTTTTCTGGGCGTCATTGGTGCCGTGGCCCAGCGAATACGCCGCCGCCGAGAAGAACTGGAGGACCCGGAAGGTGCCGTCGACTTTGCGGGGGCGGGCGCGCCGGAGGATCCACGACAGCGCGACGGTGAGGCCGAGGGCGAGAATGAGCCCCATCAGGGGCGCGACCACGATGAACAGGAGCGTCGACAGCCACTTGCCGGGGAAGACCAGCGCCGTGAAGCCCGCCTTCGCCACCGCGGCCCCGCCGTAACCGCCGATCAGGGCGTGTGAGGACGACGTGGGCAGCCCCAGCCACCAGGTGATCAGGTCCCAGAGAATGGCTCCGACGAGCCCCGAGAGAATCACGTTCGCGTCGACGATGCCGATGTCGACGAGGCCGGTGCCCATGGTCTTCGCCACGGCGGTGCCGAACACGAACACCGCGATGAAGTTGAAGGCGGCAGCCCAGAGCACCGCGGCCCCGGGAGAGAGCACCCGGGTCGAGACCACGGTCGCGATGGAGTTCGCGGCGTCGTGGAAGCCGTTGATGAAGTCGAACACCAGCGCGACCAGGATGATCGCGAGGATGAAGGCCGTCATCCGTGCTTCAGGGTGATGGACTCGAGGACGTTGGCGACGTCCTCGGCCTCATCCAGGGTGCGCTCCAGGTTGTCGTAGATCTCCTTCCACTTGATCAGCTCGATGGCGTTCTTCTCGGACTCGAACATCTTCCCCAGCGACTGGTGGTAGATGGCGTCCCCTTCTTCCTCGAGCTTCTTGGCTTCGACGCAGTACTTCATGACGTCGTCGCCCTTCTTGAGACACGCCACCCCCTCGGCCAGCACGCCCACCATCCGTTCGATGACTTCGGCGAGCTGCTTCACGCCGTCGGGGGTCGCGCCGACGTGGAAGATCTGCGAGCGCCGGGCGACGCCGTCCATCACATCCATCACGTCGTCCAGGTCAGAAGCCAGCTGGTGGATGTCCTCGCGGTCCAGGGGCGTGATGAAGGTCCGGTCGAGGCGGTTCACCACTTCGTGGGTGATCTGGTCGGCTTCGTGCTCGAGCCGCTTGATCGCTTCGACGGATACGGTGCGGCGGTCCGGGGGTGCGTCGAACAACTGCCGCAGGAGGTGAGCCGCCTCTTTGTTGCGCTGGGCGACACCCGCAAACAGGTCGAAGAATTCCTCTTCTCGGGGGAGCAGGCGCACAACGACCTCGTGGGCTTTGGGGGGATCGACCGACGGACTGAACAATAGCGGCCTTCGGGAGGAGTCACTAGGTTAGGGCCCGACCGCTACAGGAGAACGGATGGGTGTCAGCGTGAAGCAGGACACGGAGTTCCGCCGGGAGATCACGAGGCTCGACGCGACGGCCCTCGTCGTGGGCACCATGATCGGCTCGGGAATCTTCCTCGTCTCCGCCGACATCATGCGACAGGTGTCCAGTCCAGGCGTCATGCTTCTGGTGTGGGCCCTGTCCGGCGTGATCACGCTGATGGGCGCGCTCTCGTACGGGGAGCTGGCCGCGATGTTCCCGAATGCGGGCGGGCAGTACGTCTACCTGCGTGAGGGGGTCTCTCCGCTCTTCGGTTATCTCTACGGCTGGACCCTCTTCGCGGTAATCCAGACCGGTACCATCGCGGCGGTCGCCGTCGCGTTCGCCAAATTCACCGCGATCTTCTGGCCCGGACTCTCGGAGGCCACCTGGTTCGGGGGCACGGTCAACCTCGGCACCGGCCCCATCAACGTCGGCATCTCGCCTCAGCGGCTCTTCGCCATCGCATCGGTCCTCGTGCTGACCGCCATCAATGCCCGCGGGGTCCGCGCCGGTGCCCGGATCCAGACCACCCTCACGATCGTGAAGACCCTGTCGCTCGCGGCGCTGGTGGTGCTCGGCCTGTTGATCGGACGAAACGCCGTGGCGATCGCGGCGAATTTCGGAAAGAATTTCTGGCCGGCCGGCGGACTGACGCTCGCGCTCCTGCCCATCATCGGTTCGGCCATGGTGGGATCGCTGTTCTCGATGGACTCCTGGAACAACGTCGGATTCGCGGGCTCGGAGCTGAAGAACCCCAAGAAGGATCTCCCCATTTCCATGGCGCTGGGGACCCTCACGGTCACGGTACTCTATCTCCTCGCCAACGTCGCCTATCTGGTCACGCTCCCCGGTGACTCGATCGCGCACGCGCCGCAGGACCGCGTCGGCACCGCGGCGTTGCAGGCGATGTTCGGAAGCCCGGGCCTGTATCTGATGGCCGCGGCGATCATGATCTCGACCTTCGGCTGCAATAACGGACTGATTCTTTCGGGCGCGCGCGTCTTCTACGCGATGGCGAAGGACAAGCTCTTTTTCGCCCGCGCAGGGACGCTCGACGCAGTCCACCAGACACCCAAATTCGCCCTCTGGATCCAGGCACTGTGGACCTCCGTGCTGTGCCTTTCGGGGACATACAATCAGCTCCTCACCTTCGTCATCGCGGCTCAACTCCTGTTCTACGGATTCACTGCGTTCGCCCTCTTCGCGCTGCGGAGAGAGCGGCCCGCCGCCGAACGCCCCGTGCGCGCCCCGGGCTACCCGTGGATTCCGGGGCTCTACCTGCTCTCGACACTCGTGTTGTGCATCGATCTGCTGTTCACGCAGACGGTGTACGCGGGAATCGGCCTCTTGATCGTGGCGCTGGGCGTTCCCGTTTACTGGTTGACGAGGTCGCGGGCGGTCCGCGCGTAAGGCATGACCTGATAACAGGTTCCAGGTGCACCTAGCGGCGGCTCCGGCAGCTCGGTAGCTTCGGGGAGATACCCGAACAAACACCGAAGCCCGTTGGAGCCGCTTCATGTCCCAGCCAGTTGTCGTTCCCACCCAAGCGGTCCGCTGTCCCGAGTGCGGCATCCCCGTGGTGCACCAGTCCGGCTGTCAGAGCTGTCCGTCGTGCGGATGGGCGAAATGCGCGTGAGGCAGGAGTCGGGAGCCGGGAGTCGCCGCCTCCGAGCCGCCACCAATGACGGCTGCCAATTGCCGTTGCTCGAGTCCGAGCCGAGCGTTCCCAGGCCCCTGCCGGTGCTCGATTCCCGTCTCCGCGGCACGCGCTTCGTCGCCCACTCTGCCCGCACGGTCCTCAATTCTCCGGCGCAAACGGGCATGGATTTCTGGTCCCTCAATCCCTACGTCGGCTGCGAGTTCGGGTGCACCTACTGCTACGCCCGCTTCGCGCACCGCTACGCGGTGGAGCGCGCCCACGACCAGGGCCGGCTCACGGACGATGAGCTCGCGGACTACCGCGGCACCGAGGGCTGGGAGGCGTTCGAGAACCGGATCTTCGTGAAGGATCACCTGCTCGAGACCCTCGAGAAGGATCTCCGGAAGTTCTGCCGGGTGGCCCTGCCCCCGGCCAAGACGGAGCCGGACACCATCGTGATCGGGACGGCCACCGATCCGTATCAGCCCGCCGAGCGGATTTTCAAGATCACGCGGAGTGTGCTGGAGCGGCTGGCGCAGTGCGAAGGTCTGTCGGTCGGGATCATCACCAAGAGCCCGCTCGTGGCTCGCGACGCCGACGTCCTGGTCAGGCTGTCGCAGCGGAACGACCTCGAGGTGTACGTCTCCCTGATCACTACCGACGACTACATCATCCACGCGCTCGAGGCCCGGTCACCGGTGCCCCGGGCGCGGCTCCGGGGACTCAAAGCTCTCACCGATGCGGGCGTGCGAGCAGGATTGATCGTGGCGCCCGTGCTCCCCGGCATCACAGATGACATACCGCACCTCGACGCGCTCTTCGCCGCCGCGCGGGAGGCGGGCGCGCGGTTCATCCACGCGAGCCCGCTTCGCATGTATCCGGGCATCCGGGACCGCTTTCTACCGGTCCTGGCCGAGCACTTTCCCGAGCTGTCGGAGCGGTACCGGACGGCTTACGCGCGCGCGGCGAACGCGCCCCGGGAGTATTCGGAAGCACTCACCCGGCGGATTCAGCGGCTCCAGAAAGCCTATGGATTCGAGGTCAATAACGGAATGCGGGACCGGTATCGCTCCCGGTCCCGCATCGCACAGCTTGACTTGAAAGTGCCTGAGGTCAGCCGAGCTTGAGCCGGCGGGCCGCAGCCGCGTCGAGCTCGGACAGCTCCTTGAGCCACTTGGGAACCGACTGGCGCCGGGATTCATAGGCACCGGTCAGGTAACGGGTGATCTCGCGCCGCAGGTTGTCGCCGTCGGAGGGCGACAACTCGGCCGTCAGGTCACCCACGAGCCGCACGACGTGCGCCACGTTGGGCGCCTTCTCGTCGGGCGTCTGGGCCGCGAGCCACCGTTCGAGCTTCGAGCGCGTCGACAGCCGCGGAGCGGCGCCGTGCAGGAAGTCCCGAAGGCCGTTCGGGGAAATGGAGATCTCACGGGCGCAGCGGCGGAGCGACCGGTCGGTGACCCGATGGGCGACCGCATCGCGGAGCACCGATTCGGGAAGGACGGGGGGGCGCGCAGATAACTTTTCCATGACAGGAGCGTAACGCGCAAACAGTATGTGCGGAAGGGCCTCGTTTCACGCGTCCCGCAAGCACCCGCCATTCGAAGTCTGAACGTTTCTTTAACGTCCCAAGTACGCGCGTACCAATGGCGTGGACCGTCGCCGCACCAGCGCGCTGCGGAGAAGCTGCGCTTCGTCTGGCAACGCCTCGATCAGGAGCCGCACCGAGCGCCCGTCTCCTTCCTGAACGGCTACGGGAATTCCATCCCGGAGGAGGACGCGGTTGGTGGCGAGGGCGGGCACCGCATCGCCGGGCGTAATCACACCGACCAGGTTCAAGGGATCCGCGCCGCACACCGACACCAGCACACCGGACGGCTCTTCTTTCCGCGCGGCGCGGAGCAGGCCGATGGCTTCGGGGAGGGCGTACTGCTCGCCGGAGAACCCGCCCACGAAGCGACCGCCGCGGATTTCGCCGCGCGCCTCGAGCCGGCGATAGACGCGGAGAATGTCTCTCCAGGGTGCGAGGAATCCTTCGCGCTCCACCAGGCGCCGGAACACCACGCCATAGCGCCGGAGCAGCTGCCACGCCAGCGCTTCGACCAGCTGGTCCTGCGGCATGACCGATGGACCGGAGACGCGCGACCAGCGGCCCGCGTTCTCCACGCCGAAGGGAGCGACCTTTCCCCGTCTTCGCGCGGCGACCCCGCTGATCGGCCGCCGGCGATCGGAAGGCACCAGCAAGGCCCGGAGCCCTGAGAAGGAGTCCGCACTCACCAGGCCCCACGCCACCAGCTCGCCGAGTCCCTTCTCGACCTCCGTGCGGAGCTCCCCGGTGGCATTGACCAGATCGCCGAAGAAGGACGCCCCGCGCTGGTCGAGTACTTCGAGCACCGCCCGCGCGGCGTGTGAGAGGGGCAGAACCTTCGGATCGACCGCGCCATTCAACGCGCGCCACACATCTCCCCGGTCCCGGCGGAAGAGCGCGACGGGAGAAGTACGGATGGGGCCGGACTTGCGCGCGCCATTCGTCGAGGTGGGGTGCGACAGCCGGCTCCACGCGACCTCGCCGGACAGGCAGAGACCGTCGAGCCAGAGCGGATCGTACTCCGCCATGCGCGCGGGAAGCACCTCGGTCTCCCACGCGGCCGCCGGCAGCTCATAGCCGTCCAGGAGGTCGAGCACCGCGGAGAGTCCTTCGGGTCCCTGCGCCCGGGTGTCCTCGGTCAGGCGCTGCCAGCGGAGCAGGAAGCGCATGAAGTCGGCCGCCGAGACGGGTTCGATTTCCTGCCGCAGGCGGTCGAGGGTGTAGCGGTGCACGCGCGCCAGGAGGCGCCGCTCGCACCACTCGAGCTCGGTCACCCCCGGGGAGAAGTGTCCGCGGAGAACGAAGCCCTCATGCTCGAGCGCACCCAACCCGAAGTCGATATCGGAGACTTCCAGGCCGAACGTCTGCGCGAGAAGCGCGGCGGTGGTGGGCCCGACGATCTCGAGGCGTCCGCGCACGATTTCGCGGATGCCGTCTTCCCGCGTCCAGGTCTTCGCCCGTTCGCGCTCCGGCACTTGCACCGCCGGATTGACCGCAGCCTCGGGGAAGATGGCCTGGAGCATCGGTACTTTTTCAGTGGCCACCCAGAGGGGGACAGCACCCTCCAGCACGGTGGCCCGCCCATCGCGCCGCAATGCCTCGAGCAGCGGAGCAAACCCTTCCCCCTTCCCGCTTCCCCGCTCCCCCTCCGGCACGCACCCCGCCACCATCAGCACATCGTGCATCTCGTCGGCGTCCCGCGCTTCCGGCCACGCCTCCTCACGGACCCGGTCGATCGCGCCCTGGTCGAGCGATCCCAGGTCGTCGGCCGTGCGGACGTCGAGGCCGCGGCGGGTGAGGACGGCCTGGGTCCGGCGCTCCTCGAGAGGCGCGTCATCCAGGAAGGCGTACGGCTTGGCGTTCAGGATCTCGTGCGTGAGGGGCGACGGCTCCGGCGTGTCCCGCGCGACGAGCGTGAACCTTCCGGCTTCGATCCCCTTCAGAATCTCGAGGAGCCCGGGACAGTCCATCGCTTCGGTGAGGCAGTCTTCGATGGTCTGCTTGACCAGCGGGTGGTCGGGAATCTCGCGGTCGCCGACGAGATTCTCGGGACAGGCCAGCTGATCGGGGAAGACCGCCGCCGAGAGGTCTTCCGCCTCCATGCGTTGCAGGGGCGTCGGGACCTTCTTGCCGCCGCGGGCCCGGAGCACCGCCAGGGCCCGCGTGGCATTCCAGCGCCACCGGCTCTGAAACACCGGAGCGTCGAGCAGGGCCTGTACCAGGAGGTCACGGGCCGTACCGGAATTGAGGTAGTGGAAGACGTCCCCCAGCGCGAAGGAGTGATGGGGGCCGAGCGAGATGATGATGGCGTCGTCGGTGGCTGCCGCCTGGAGCTCGAAGTTGAAGGACCGGCAGAAGCGCTTCCGGAGGGCCAGGCCCCAGGCCTTGTTCACGCGGGCACCGAAGGGCGCGTGCAGGACGAGCTGCATCCCGCCCGCCTCGTCGAAAAACCGCTCCAGAATCAGGGTTTCCTGGGTGGGCAGGGAGCCCAGGACTTTCCGGCTCGCCGCGAGATACTCGACCAACTGGCGGGCGGCAGGCTCGGAAAGACCGGTCTCGGTCATGGTCCACCGGATGGCCCCTTCGACGTCTCCCAGATGCGCTTCGAGATCCATCCGGAAGCGGGACACCTCTTCGGACAGTTCCACGGTGCGGGCTGGCGCTTCGCCGAGCCAGAACGGAATCGTCGGGGGCTGCCCCTTCGCGTCCGCCACGCGGACCTGCCCCGACTCCACCCGGAGAATGAGGTAGGACGCGTTGCCGAGCTGGAACACGTCTCCCGGCGAGCTCTCGATCGCAAAGTCCTCGTTGAGCGTGCCGACGAAGGTCTCCGCCGGCTCGAGAATCACGCGGTAGTCACCGATATCCGGGATCGCCCCGCCCGACGTGATCGCGGCCAGCCGGGCTCCGCGCCGGCCCCGGAGGCGGGCATGCACGCCATCCCGGTGGAGGTGTGCGCCGCGGCGCCCCCGGCGTGTGGTGTAGCCATCGGCGAGGGTGAGGACGACGGAGTCGTATTCCTCCCGGGTCAGATTCCGGAACGGATAGGCCCGGCGGAAGCACTCGAAGAGCGCCCCCTCGTCCCATTCCTCGCACGCTACCGCCGCCACGATCTGCTGCGCCAGGATGTCGAGCGGCTTCTCGGGGATGATGAGCCGGTCCAGCTTGCCGGCGCGCACCGCCCGCAGGAGCGCCGCGCACTCGGCCAGGTCGTCCCGCGACAGGGGGAAGAGCCGGCCCTTGGGAATGGCTTTGAGGTGATGCCCCGAGCGGCCCACGCGCTGCAGCAGCGTCGCGATGGACCGGGTGGATGCGATCTGACAGACCAGGTCCACCGTCCCGATGTCGATCCCCAGCTCGAGCGAGGCCGTCGCCACCAGCGCCTTCAGCTCGCCGGCTTTCAGCCGGCGCTCGGCGTCCATCCGGGTCTCCTTGGACAGACTCCCGTGGTGGCTGGTCACCGCGTTCTCGCCCAGCCGCTCCGACAGGTGCATCGCCAGCCGCTCGGCCATCCGGCGGGTGTTCACGAAGATCAGGGTGGTCCGGTGCTCCTGAACCAGCTGGGTCAGCCGCTCATGGATCTCGCCCCACACTTCGCCCGACATCACCGCTTCGAGCGGTGACGACGTGAGCTCCACGGCGAGGTCGATCTCCCGCGCGTGCCCGGCATCGATGATGTCGGGAAGGGGCCGGCCGGTGCCCACCAGAAACTGGGCGATCTCCTGGATGGGCTTCTGCGTGGCGGAGAGGCCGATCCGCTGCAGGGGACGGCCGGTGAGCGCCGCCAGACGCTCGAGGGACAGGGTCAGATGGCTGCCCCGCTTGTCGCGAGCCAGTGCGTGGATCTCGTCCACGATCACGGTGCGCACCGTCCGCAGCATCCCGCGCGCCTTTTCCGACGTGAGGAGCAGGTACAGCGACTCAGGAGTCGTCACGAGGATGTGCGGCGGCTCCTTCAGCATCGCCTGACGTTCCGCCTGGGGCGTATCGCCGGTGCGCACCAAGGTGCGGAGCGTCACCTCCGGGAGTCCCAGCTCGAGAGCCGTGCGGCTGATCTCGAGGAGGGGCTCGCTCAGATTCTTCTGGACGTCGTTCGAAAGGGCTTTGAGCGGCGAGACGTACACCACCTGGATCTGATCTTCCAGCGTGCCGTCGACGCCCTGCTGGAGGAGCGAGTCGATGGACGACAGGAACGCGGCGAATGTCTTGCCGGAGCCGGTGGGCGCGGCGATGAGGACGTCGCGACCCGCGTGAATAGCGGGCCAGGCGCGCCGTTGCGGCTCGGTCGGTTCCTGGAAACGGGTGGTGAACCACCGCTCCACCGCGGGATGGAACCGCTTCATTCGAGCGAAAGCCCCCGGGTGGCCGCGACGCGTTCGATGGTTTCGCCGATCTTGTTGTTCGGCGTCGACGCGCCGGCCGTCACGCCGACCACGAGCGCTCCGGCGGGCAGCCAGTCGCGTTTCGCTTCTTCCACCTTCGCGCCCACCGGCCGGAACCGGATAGTCCCGGTTTCGGGATCGATCCCCCCGGCGTCCTCGATGTGATAAGTGGGCACCCGCTCGTGGCAGATGGCCGCGAGGTGGGTGGTGTTGCTCGAGTTGTACCCGCCGATCACCACCATCAGGTCGAGGGGCTCGGCGATGAGCTTGAGGACGGCGTCCTGACGCTCCTGCGTCGCGGAGCAGATCGTGTCGAACGTACGGAAGTGGTCCGTCAGCGCCGCCTCGCCGTAGCGTCTCGCCATGCTCTTGCCCACTTCGCCCGCGATGGCCAGGGACTCCCCCGACAGCATGGTGGTCTGGTTGGCGACGCCGATCCGCTCCAGATCGCGATCGGGTTCGAACCCGGGGGACATGGCGTTCGCGAACTTGTGGAGGATGGCCTGCCGGTCACCCCGGCCTTCGATGTAGTCGCAGACGAGGCGGGCTTCACCCATGTCGCGGACGACGATGAACTGGCCGCCGGGGTACTTGGTCACCTGACTCGAAGTCGCCTTGGTTTCTTCATGGTACGCCTTGCCGTGGATCAGGGCGGTGAACCCGTCCTTGGCGTACGAGTCCACCCGCTTCCAGACGTTGAGGACGGAGCCGCAGGTGGTGTCGACCAGTACGCACCCGAGGTCGCGCAGGCGCTGAAAATCCTTCACGGTGACGCCGAACGCGGGCATGAGGACGACGTCCGTCGCGACGATCCCCGAGAAATCGAATTCCCCCCCGTCGGGGCGATGGAGAAACTCCACGCCCATGGAGCGGAGTTTGGCGTTGACGTGGGGATTGTGAATGATCTCGCCGACCAGGAAGACGCGGGCGTCGGGGAATTTGGTGCGGGTCTCGTAGGCGTATTCGACGGCGCGGTCCACGCCATAGCAGAAGCCGAATTCGCGGGCCAGGCGGAAGGTCAAGTCGCCGACGACGAGGCGGTAGTCGGACGCGCGCACCCGATCTACGACGCGGCTGTGGTAGTCCGCGGCCAGGGTGCCTTCAATGGCCCCTTTGAGTCCGAAGCCCTTCCGAAAGTACGTCTGCTCCACGCCCTAATCTAACCGGGCACCCACTCCGGCGCGCACGGCGTCCATGATCCGCTGAATCTTCCAGCCATCTTCGAGGGTCGCCGGCGTGCCGGACGGCTTCGCGCCCCCGAGCACGGGGACCAGGTCCCGCATCAGCCGCACGAAGGACCGTGCCCACATGTTGTTGGGCGTGGTTTTCTCCCAGAGGTCGTCCGTCTGGGTGATGTCTTCCAGCTGATTGCCGCGCTTCCCGACGTGCAGTTGATGCTCGCCGGTGAGCACCAGGCTCCCCTCGCTCCCCGTGATCTGGCACCAATGGCCGCCGCCGTGATGCGCCACCGCCGAGAGCGTGAGCGTGGCGACCACACCCGAGGCCGTCCGCATGATCCAGCTGGAGAACTCATCGGCGGTGACGGGGTGCGAAGTACCCGCCTCGTCATTCCGGCGCCGGGTGAAGGTCTCGGTCACGCCCGCCACGGAGCTGACTTCGCTCCCGGTCCAGAACCGGCACTGGTCGATCAGATGCGAGCCCACGGCGCCCAGGAGGCCGCCGCCTTTCCCCGCGTCGTACCACCAGTTCCAGGGCGCGTTGATCGCCTGCGGCCGGCCATCTCCGCGGAGATACGGACGCAGCGCCATCTCGATGTGCCGCACCTCCCCGATGGCCCCCGAATGGATCAGCTCGCGGATCTTCTTCCGGTTCGGCTCATAGCGGAGCTCGTGATCCATCCACGCGATCTGTCGGGGGCGGGCGGACGAGGCCTCCCAGAGGGTCAGCGCCTCGGGCGCGGCGAGGGCCGTCGGCTTTTCCAGGAGGAGGTGCCGCCCGGCTTCGAGTGCGGCGAGGCCGAACCGGAGATGGGTGTCCGGCGTGGACGAGACGATGATGAGATCCGCGACCCCCGAACGGGCGAGCTCCGCGCCGTCATCGAAGACCTTCGGGATGCCGAAATCCTTCGCTACGCTGTCAGCGTTCGCACGCCTGCCGCTGGCGATGCCCGTCACCTGGACGCCCGGGACCAGCTTGAGGGCGGGGAGCTGCACGCGCCGGGCGAACCCGGTGCCGATCATGCCGATGCGTACCGTCATTGCTGCACTCCACAGGCGAGTGTGTCAGGGCGCGGGCTGATGGAATCGATCGTGATATCGACCGTCCCGCGCGTCGCGCTGCCCAGGTCCGTTCCTGAGCCCTGAATGCGGCCGCGGTACCAGCGCCCGGCCGCGCTCAGCGTCAGGAGCCCTGAGTCCAACGGGAATCCGTGCGCCACGTCGTGCCAGATGAAGCGCACGGCGACGATGGCCCCCCGAGGCGTGAGGCTGTCGCCCCGGCCCAGGAGCGGGAACGAACCCGTGGTGAGGGGAGCCGGACTCCTGACCCAGGCCAGGACGCCGTTCGCGCCATTCACGGCGTCGAAGAGCACCCCTCCCCGCCGGCACTGATGCACGGCGACGGTCGCGGTGAACACGGTCGAGTCTTTGGTCGGACGCTGGATGCGGACGTGCATGGCGCCCGACGGCGGACCTCCGCGGCAGGCCGCGAGGCCGATGAGGATCCCGGCCAGGGCGGAGGTCTTCAGGGCGTGCGAACGCCCAGCGCGGCGCGCGCGGCCTCGGGCGGCAGAGTGTGGGGGGCGAGCGCCTTGAGCAAGGTTTCCGGCAGGGCGCGGGGTTTCAGGGTCTCTTTGTCCACGCAGACGAGTACCTGCCAGCCGGTGGCTCCCAGGAAGCGGGGCTCGCCCCAGACGACGTCAAAATTGATGGTCATGGAGCGGGTGCCGACCTTGCCGATGTACGCGGCCACGCTGAGGCGGTCATCCAGCTTCGCGGGCACGAAGAATTCCGCGTGAATCGCGCGGCGGGGGAGAAAAATGCCGTGATGGTCGAAGACCTCTTTATACGCCAGCCCGGAGGCACGGAACAGCTCGGTCTCGGCGATTTCGAAAAACCGGACGTAGGCACCGTAGAAGATGATGCCCGCGTAGTCCACGTCCGACCAGCGGACGTACTCTTCGATGAGGAAGGGAGTCGGGGAAGTCGGCATCCCCGGGAAGCTAGGAGCGGCCTCCCGGGGACGTAAGCCCGCGCGTCAGGACGCTGCGCGGGCCCGCCAGAATCCTTCGGTCTTTTGCTTCAGCCCGTACTCGCGGAGCCGGCGCCACAGTGTCGTCCGGCTGATGCCGAGTCGCCGCGCGGTTTCGGCGAGCTTGCCTTGCGTGGCTTCCAGGGTGTCGATGATCGCCTGACGTTCCCGCTCGGCCAGCGTGCGGCCCCGGTCGGCCTTCGGCGGGATCACCGCCGCGGCGCCGGCTTGCGAGTCCGGGACGCGCAGGGGAAGGATGCGGGCACCGAGCGCGGAGAGCCGGGGGAGCAGCTCCTCCTTGCCGGGCATGTTGCCGTTCGGGGAGCCGTTGCTGATGGAGCGCTGGCCTTCCTGATTGGCGTAGAGCACGTGGCCATCGGTATCGAACACCACCACGCCCTCGCGAATGGAATCGAGGAGAGCGCGGCCAAGGGGAGTGAGCGATGGGGAAGTCTGAAACATCGGACGGTTGCCGGCCATTGGTGACCTTTCCAGGACTCGGGGGTTCTCGTTGGTTCCTACGATCAGACCCCCGGAATCGCGGAAGGTCACAGATGTAAACGCCAGGAAGGTGTCTACCTCCGGCGGCGGCGGGGGGGCCTGAAGGGCTTGCCCGTCTTCGGTTTCCCCTTGGGGAGGTCATTCAGCTGTTTCTTGAGGTCCGCGATGGAATCGGCCCGCGCCGCCTCGCGTTTCCCGCGGATCACGGAGAACCGGAGGGGGCGATCCAGGGCCGGGAGATCGCCCTCCCGCAGCCGCCGGGCCTGCCCTTCCTTCAGATGCAGCCGAGCTACACCCCGCCCGTCTTCCACCGCGTAGTCGATCGCCACCCGGTCCCCGAACAACGCCAGGGACTGGGGCAGCCCATCCAAGCGGGCCCGCTCGGCCTCGCTCACGAGGGCATCCACGTCCAATGTGATCCGGGTGCGCAGGAACTCTTCCCAACTCGAGACCGTGGAGAGCTGCGCGGCGAGCCGCTCCTCGAGCCCGGCGGGGGCCAGTTGATCGAGTGTTCCGCCCGACCGGGTCCAGAGCGCCTGCGCCCGGTGGATGGAGCGCGAAACGCGGGGCTGGTCGGGATGCGGGGTGCCGCCGTTCTTGAGGGCGTGAACGAGCGCCTGCCGCGCGGCCTGGGCGAGGTCTGCGGGAAACTCCCCGGCGAGGGCCTCGACCTCGCGTTCGAGCAGGAACCCCTGATACTCGACGGTCCGGACCGCCATCAGCCCTTCGTGGCGCCGATGCCGCTCGAAGGTGATCTGCGGCGCGGCGCGGCGGGCGTAGCGGCGCAGCGACCGCTCGGGAATCTGTGTCCCCTCGATGGCGGCGCGCGGATTCCCGAACCGGTCGGCGAAATAGCGGAGCGTACCGGCGATGGCGCCCCAGCTCCCGCACACCGATCCGCGGCTCACGCGCGCCTCCTGGCCGTCCGCCGTCGCTTCATCGATGACGAGATCGAAGGGTGCCACTTTCGCCAGGAGGTCCGCGAATGCGGACTTGATGCCGTCATCGGCCGGCGGAAACCGCGCGGGCAGGGGGAGCTCGATCTGGCGATAGACCGACGCGGTGCCGAGGGCGATGTCCTCGATCGCCTTCACCAGGACGCCGCGCCCCTCGGCCCAGCGATCGATGGTCTCGCGGAAGAGGTGCCGCGGCAGGCCGTACACCTCGCCCAGGTCGCCGTGCAGGTTGACCGCCTCGGCGAAGACGTTGTACGCGGTGAGGTGATCCGAGCCGGGGACGATCAGTCCCTGCAGGTTGCGATCGTCCCGTGTCATGCGGTGGAGTGAGTCGATGTTGGCGGCGACGGCCACGACCGGGAGCAGCGGGGTGTCCGCATGCACGAGAAGCTCACCCCAGGGACGTTCGACGGGCATCGCTTCGACCTGGCGCCCGTAGTTCGTGAGCCGGCCCCGGTCGACCAGGCCCCGGTCCGTCAGGAGCGTGACCGCCGCGCGGTAGGAACGCTTGTCGAGGGGAACGGGCAAGTCGAGGTCCGCGGCGTCGACGCCGATCGCAGCGCACGTCATGGCCACCCGCTCGGCGTCGCCGGCGAGCTGGAACTCGGGCGGCGTAGGCCGCAGCTGGTCGAAGACCAGGCGCCGGTCGCTCAGGATGGTGACTTCCCCTCCCTGCACGCGCCCATGCACGCGCCCCGCCATCTGGAGGATTTCGTTCGCGCCGAGATAGAGCCGGGTCAGCACGTTGCGCCCGCGCTCGATGACGTTCGCGTACCGCGCGTCGTAGATCACGACCGTGTCGAGGCCGCGAATGTTGAGAGCCGATTGCCCGGCCGCCGTCATCGCAAGCAGGAAGGGCCGTCTGACCGTGCCGTCGAGAAATGGCCGGATGACGCGGATCGGTTCGCCGCCGTGGTAGAAGGCGGTGTCGAGCCGCGGCCATCTCCGCCCCAGCTCCGACGCGATCTGTTCCACCTCGGCCCGGGTGGGGACGAAGACCGCCACTCCGCGACGATCCCGCAGGACCCGGGTGATGAACCGCTCATTGAGGAAGGAGAGGGGCTGCTGCGGGATGACCCGGACGTCCGCCGCCCGCGCCGGATCGAACGCCGTGGTTTCGAGGACCTCGGCGGACTCGAGGTACTTCGCGTAGAACTCGGGGTCGACCGTGGCAGACAGCCAGATGCAGCGACA
The DNA here is from genome assembly GCA_035279865.1 of Gemmatimonadales bacterium. Taxonomy (GTDB): domain Bacteria; phylum Gemmatimonadota; class Gemmatimonadetes; order Gemmatimonadales; family GWC2-71-9; genus 40CM-2-70-7. The sequence continues at coordinate 15,020 of DATEGY010000325.1, forward strand.
CCCGGCCCTCTTGGCCAGGGCGAGGCACAGCTCCAGCTCGGCGGAGGTCTGGTGGATTTCGTCGATGACCAACGTGTCCCGCCGGGTGATGAGCCCGTCCTGGAACCAGCGCCGCGCGATGCCCGTGGTCACGATGACCACGTTCCAGGAGGGCGTTTCCGGAGTCGCTTCCCGCTCCCGGTTGACCACGCCGACCTTCAGGGGCAACCCGACGATGGCACCGGCGATCGGCCGGATGGCGAGGGTCTTTCCGGTCCCCGTCCCCGCCATGATGCCGAAGCCGGAGCCCGACCGGGCCAGGCGGTCGATGTCGGCGCCATGCTCGCGGGAGAGGAGCGTTTCGAGCTCCAGGCCCAGGGCGAGCTCGATCGTTTCGCAGGCGGCCCGGGTGGGGGCGATGACCACGACACGGCCGGTCAGGCCGGCGGCGAGGTACGCGTCTCGATCGGGGGGGAGGAGGTGATCGCGGGGAAGGGCCACGGACTCAATATTAGTGGAGCCCAGAGGTCATGAGTGGAGCCAGCCGTCGTCCGCGACCGAAGGAGCCGTCCCATGCGCCTGCACTTGCTCTTCGCATTCCCCGTCGCCCTCGCCGCCCAGCAGCTGGACTCGGTGCCCAAGCACCTCACGCCGGAGCAGCTGGACGCCCGGCTCCGCTACCAGCAGGGGTCGGTGGTCCTCGGCAACTCGCTCGCGACGCTGCAGATCCCGAACCAGTACCGCTACCTCGATCCCCACCAGACCGATGAGGTCATCCAGGCCTGGGGAAATCCACCGGACCCCAAGACGCTCGGCATGATCGTACCGTCCGCCGCGAGTCCTCTCGCGGCGGAGGGATGGGCGGTGATCATCACGTACGATGAAAACGGCTACGTGAAGGACACCGACGCCGCGACCATGAACTACGACAGCCTCCTGAATCAGATGCGGCAGCAGGTGGAGGCGGACAACAAGGAGCGCGAGGAGCAGGGCTACCACACGTTTTCGCTGGTGGGCTGGGCGGAGCCGCCGCACTACGACGGCGTCTCTCACAAGCTCTACTGGGCGAAGGAGCTCGCCTTCGCGGGAGAGCACCAGCACACCCTCAACTACAACATCCGCATCCTGGGCCGGGGTGGCGTGCTCGTGCTCAATGCCGTCGCCACCATGGCGCAGATCGACGAAGTCAGGAACGCCACGCCGGCGGTGCTCGCCATGGTGGACTTCAATCCGGGTCACCGTTACGGAGATTTCATTCCCGGGAAAGACAAGGTGGCGGAGTACGGGGTCGCGGCGCTGATCGTCGGCGGAATCGCCGCGAAAGCGGGGCTGTTCAAGATCCTGCTGGCGGCGCTGATCGCCGCGAAAAAGCTGGTGATCATCGGGATTGCGGCGATCGGGGCCTTCTTCCGGAAGCTCTTCAAGAAGAAGCCTCCCCAGACCGCCGCACCCGCCTGACCCGAAGAACAGGTCGGCGGCCGGGTTTCCCCGACCGCCGCTCTGTTCATCACTTCAGTGAGTCAGGAATGCTTACCGACGGTGATCATGATCTCCGTGATTTCCGTGATCCCCGTGATTCCCACGGTTCCCCTGGTCACCCTGGTCCCGCTTGTACCAGCCGCGGTGTTGTCCGCGGTCGTGCCACTCGCGGTCGCCATCGCGATCGTCGAACTTCCGCCCGCGATCCCAGTCACGATGCCGCTCGAACCAGAGGCGGTCGTGGCCTCGCCAATCCTCGGGCACGTAGCGCGGATCGTAAAACCACATCGGGCGGCCCTGATAGTAGCGCCGCACGTAGTACACCCGTTCACCACCGTACCAGTACCAGGGCTGACCGACCGACACGAAACCGGCATACCCCGGCGTCCCGACGCCGAAGGACACGATGACGCGAGTTTGGGCCTTCGCCGAGATGGCCCCACCGGCGAGAAGCGCCAGGCACAGCATGAGGGTCCGTTTCATATGACCTCCTGTGGTCGCCCCTTACCATTGGAAGTCCCGTGCCAACAGGCCCTTCCGCGCCGTAGTCGTGAGAAAAATCAGGCAGTTAGGAGGTGCGAGGCGGTCAGCCCCTGAAACGGCTGGATTCGTCCTCAGGAGAGGACGAAAGGGGTTAGTCCCCCAGGGAAATGCCCAAATCCCGTGCGGTGGCGATGACGTCCGAGTCGAGCGGCACGCGCCGCGGCTTGGCGATGGCGTCCTCAATCGCTACGGCCACGATGTCGGGTGGCTGCAGTGCGACCATGTACCCGAACTTCTGCTCGGCGATGAGCCGCACCGCCGCGGCGCCGAAGCGCAGCGAGAGGAGGCGGTCGAAGGTCGTCGGTGAACCCCCGCGCTGGAGGTGCCCCAGCACCATGGTGCGGGTTTCCTTACCCGTCATCTCTTCTATTGAATGACCGACCTTGTCGCCGATGCCGCCGAGTCGGTGGTGTTCGGGATCGATGAGCGACACGCCGCCTCCCTTGGGGCGCGCTCCCTCCGCCACGACCACGATGCTGAAGTGGCGTCCCTCGGCTTCCCGGGCCCGGATCTTCTCGACGACCTTCCTGATGTCGAACGGGATCTCCGGAATCAGGATCACGTCGGCCGATCCGGCCAGTCCGGAATTGAGGGCGATGAAACCGGCGTGGCGGCCCATGACCTCCACCACCATCACCCGGTCGTGGCTCTCCGCGGTCGAGTGAACCTTGTCGATCGCTTCGGTGGCCGTCTGCACGGCGGTGTCGAACCCGAAGGTCGCGACGGTCCCGCCGACGTCGTTGTCGATGGTCTTGGGGACGCCGACGATGGGGATCCCCATCCGGAAGAGCTGCATGGCGATCCCGAGGGACCCGTCTCCGCCGATGGCCACTATGGCGTCGATGCCCAGCCGTCTGGCTTCGGCCACGACGTCCTTGGACCGGTCATGCTCGACGACGGTGCCGTCGGGCTTCGTCTCTTTCCAATGAAAGGGATTGCCGCGGCTGGTGGTGCCCAGGATGGTGCCGCCCAGGTGGGTGATGCCGCGGACCTCGGCAGGTCCCATGGGCACGACCTTGTCGAGGCCCATGAGGCCGTCGTACCCATGGCGGATGCCGAGGCACTCCCAGCCGCGGTGGGCCGCGGCGAGCACGACGCCCCGGATGACGGCGTTGAGTCCCGGCGCGTCTCCGCCGCCGGTGGAGATGGCGATTCTCACGTCGTGGGAGGTTGGCGGAGCAGCCCCAGGACCTCGCCGGGGCGGGCGTGCCGACCGAGGGCCTTCTTGGAAAAGATGTTCATACCGTCACGCGTCACTTCGAACACGCCTCCGGACCCTGGGATCAGCTGCACCTCGGCGCCGGGAAACTCACGCTCGATCTCGGCCGCCAAACTGGTGGCCCGCGGCTCGTAGTTTCAGACGACGCAGTAGCGAATGGAAAGCTTCACCCGGGTAGCATAGCCACGCTTGACACGCCGCGCCACACGCCCGAGCTTGCGCGGACCCCGCATGCCTCAAGAACGCGGCTTCGTCCTCTCGGGAGTCGTCGCCGTCCGCGCCGTGGTCGCGGGCGTTGCGATCGCCGGCCTCGTCGCCGCGGGTGTCGCCATCGCGGGTGGCCGGGTCCCTCTCACCTCCGGGACCGCCGTCTCGACGGCGTTGCTCCTCGGCGCCGGGGCCGCCTCCCGCCGCTACGGCATCGCCCTCCCCGGTAACGGCTTCTCGTCGTACGTCCTCGGCATCGTGGTCCTCGCCCTCCTGGCGCACGGATGGGCGTACGCCACGGTGGTCGCCCCGGTCGCCATGCTCATCGGCGACCTGGCGCTCCGCCGGCTCCCCATTTCCGCCGCTGCACTGAACGCCGCGCATCTCGCGGCGGGGACGGCCATCGTGGGTTTGTCGTATGCAGGATTGGGGGGCGCGACGGGACCCCAGGCGCTGGCCGGCGCGAATCTGTTCCCGCTCGTCCTGGGACTGATCCTGCTGCCCCTCGTCGTCAACGGCACCTTCTATCTGGAGCTCGCGGCGTCGCAGACGGCCGCCTGGGTGGACTCGCGTCTCACGGCCCGGTGGGAAGTGATCGTCTACGTCGTGTCGACGCTGCTGGCGTTGGGCTGGTTCGCGGGCGTGGAGAGCGATCTCTCCTTCGGCGCGCAGCTGACGCTGGCGCTGCTCCTCGCCGGGGCGACGTTCGGCAGCGTCTCGGTCATTCGGCTCGGCGTGCGCGCGGACGAGCTCGATCTGGTCCAGCGCCTGACGGGTGCCATCGCCGCCGACATCAGTCTGTCGAAGAGCTTCAACCGGATCCAGGAGCTCACTCGGCGCCTCGTGCCCTGGGAGCACATGGGGTTCACGCGGTTCGACGAACCCCGCCGGGAAATGGAACTCATTGCGGACACCACCATGGCGAAGAGCGGCGTCAAGGCCAGAGTCCGCTACGACGCGGATGCCGGACTGACGGGGGACGCCATCCGGCTGGGGCACGCTGTGGTGGCACACGATCTCCAGCCCGACCAGGTGGTCCTCGCCGGCGACGAGACGCCGGGCGCGGAGATCCTGATTCCCCTGCACCACGCCGGCCGGCTGGTGGGGCTGTGGAGCATCAGGCATTCGGATCCGCGCATGTACCGGGAGTCGGACGGCGAGCTGCTGAGTCTGCTCACGCCGCAGCTCGCCCTGATGCTCGCGCTCGACGGCTCGGTGGCACCGGTGGGGACCGCGTCGGAAAAGATGACGCAGTACGTCGAAACCCTGACCGCGACGGCCGAAGAGATTCACGCGTCGAGCCAGGAGGTCGCGGCCTCGGCTCAGCGCGCGAGCAAGAGCGCCGCGGACGCGGCATCGCTGGTGGCCACCGCCACGGAAGG
>DATEGY010000326.1:0-3262 GCA_035279865.1 Gemmatimonadales bacterium
GTTCGGGGTGCGCGGGGTGGAGGGGATGCTCGAGGCGACCCGCTGGGCGCGCGAGCACAAGCTGCCGTTCCTGGGGATCTGCCTGGGACTGCAGACCGCCATCATCGAATTCGCCCGCAACGTGGCGAAGCTCGAGAACACGAACTCGAGCGAATTCGAGCCCGAGTGTGAGAATCCCGTGATCGCCCTGATGCGGACCCAGGAGGGCATACAGGAGATGGGCGGCACCATGCGGCTGGGGGCCTACCCCTGCCGCCTCCGCGCGGGATCGCGGGCCGCGAAGATCTACAGCGACGCCACCGAGGTCAGCGAGCGGCACCGGCACCGGTACGAGGTCTCGAACGCCTATCGCGACGTGCTGGCGGAGTACGGGATGCGGTGCTCCGGGCTGTCGCCGGACGGCTCCCTGGTCGAGATGATCGAGCTCCCCGAGCATCCCTGGTTTGTGGGCTGCCAGTTCCACCCCGAGCTCAAGTCGCGGCCCACCCGTCCGCATCCGCTCTTCGCGGGCTTCGTCGGCGCGGCGGCGGCCTGGCACAAGACCCACGGGGCGGCGGCGGACGTCGGCCCCTCGGTCCTGGCGGGACTCAAGCCCTAACCTCATGGCGGCGCACTTCGGAGCGACCGACGCCCCGTTCCTGATCGCGGGGCCCTGCGTCGTCGAGTCGGACGACTTGAACCTCCGCGTGGGCGAAGCCCTGGCGCAGGTGGCCCGCCGGCTCGGTTTGGCGGTCATCTACAAGGCGTCGTACGACAAGGCCAACCGGTCGCGGATGGACGCGGAGCGCGGACCGGGACTCGAGGCGGGCCTCCAGGCGTTGGAGCGGGTGCGGAAGGCCACCGGGCTGCCGGTCCTGACGGACGTGCACGAAACCGGCCAGGTGCGCGCCGCGGCTCAGGTGGCCGACGTGCTGCAGATTCCGGCCTTTCTCTGCCGGCAGACGGATCTCCTGCTGGCGGCGGGAGGGGCCGGCAAGCCGGTGAACGTGAAGAAGGGCCAGTGGATGGATGCGGAGGGCATGCGGGGCGCCGTCGACAAGCTGCGGGCGGGCGGGGCTGAGGAGGTCGCGGTTACGGAACGGGGCACGTTCTTCGGCTACGGCGACCTGGTGGTAGACATGCGGAATTTCGCGCGGCTCCGTCAGGCGTGCGTGGCCCCGGTGATTTTCGACGCGACCCACTCCGTCCAGCAGCCGGGGAAGGGCGTGGGCGGCTCGAGTGGGGGATTGCGGCACTTCATTCCGCCGCTGCTCTACGCCGCCGCGGCCGCGGGCGCGGATGGGTTCTTCATCGAGACGCACCCGGATCCCGACCACGCGCCCTCCGACGGACCGAACATGCTCCCCCTGGACCAGATCGAGCGGACCCTGGAGGTGGCGATCGACGTGTGGCGCGCGGCGCGTGAGGCGGTGCGGGTTTCGTGATCGACCCCCGAGTCGCCGGGAACCTCGCGGTCGTCGGGTTCGACGTGGATGGCGTGCTGACCGACGGCGGCGTGTATCTCGGGCTCGTGGCCGACCACGCCGCGGAGTTCAAGCGTTTCCACGTGCCGGACGGCCTGGGGCTCAAGATGCTCCAGTGGGCGGGGCTCTCCGTCGTCATCGTGAGCGGCCGGGTGTCGGAGGCGACCACCCTCCGGGCGCGCGAGCTTGGCATCCCGGATGTCATTCAGGACGACGGAGCGCAGAAGCTCCCGGCGCTCGGGCGCTGGCTGGAAGCCCGGCACCTCACCCTCGAACAGTGCGCCTTCGTGGGCGACGACCTGCCCGACGTCCCGGTCTTGAAGCGCGTCGGGCTGCCCATCGCGGTGCGGAACGCCTGTGCCGAAGTGCGGGCACTCGCCGCCGTCGTCACCGAGGCCGAGGGCGGGCGCGGAGCGGCCCGCGAAGCGGCGGAGATCATTCTCAAGGCGCGCGGGGTGTGGGATGAGCGCGTGGCGGCATACCTGATGGAGCGAGGCGATGGCGCCGAGCGATCGATCCCGGCTCGTTGAGCGCGGCCGGCGTGTGCTGGAGCTCGAGGCCGGGGCGCTCGCGCACTCGGCCCGCACGCTCTCGGAGGCGTTCGGGAGGGCAGTGGAGCTCCTGGCCCGGACGCCCGGCCGGGTCATCGTTTCGGGGGTAGGGAAGTCCGGGTTGATCGCCCGGAAAATCGCGGCGACGCTGACCTCGACAGGCACGCCGGCGTCGTTCATCCACCCGGTGGACTCCCTGCACGGCGATCTGGGGATGGCCGGCGCGCAGGACGTGGCGATCCTGCTGTCGAAGAGCGGCGCGTCCGAAGACCTGTTCGGGCTGGTCGGCCAGCTGGGACGGCTGGGGGTGCCGATCATCGCCATTACGGGCGTCGCCGATTCCCCGCTGGGGCGCGCGGCGGCCGTGGTCCTGGATGGGGGCGTCGACGAAGAGGCCTGTGCCGAGACGCTCGCGCCGACGACCAGTACGACGGTGGCGCTGGCGATTGGAGACGCCCTCGCGGTGACGCTGCTCGAAGTGAAGGGATTCACCCGGGAGGATTTCGCGGCGCTGCATCCGGGTGGGACGTTGGGGCGCTCGCTGCTCCTCCGGGTTGGGGACGTGATGGTGACGACGGACCTGCCGCTCCTCGCCCTCGACCGGCCGATGCGCGAGTGTGTCGTGCTCCTGGCCGAGCGCCGCGGCACGGTCGCCGTGGTGAATGGCGGCGGGACGCTGGCGGGCGTGGTGACCGCCGGCGACCTCACCCGGCTCATGGAGAAGACTGACACGTTTCTCGACGTCAAAGTGGCGGACGTGATGACGAAGTCTCCCAAGACCACGGTCGCCACCGATCTCGCGGGCGCGGCGGTACGGGTGATGGAGAAGCACGGGATCATGGCGCTGCCCGTGCTCGACGATTCCCGGAAGGTGGTGGGGATGGTCCATTTGCATGACCTCATGAAGGCGGGGGCGGGTTGACACTGCGCAAGGCGTGCGGGAAAGACGTCGGGGTGGGGCGTGCGGGGACCTCGTGCGTCACGACGGTTTCCCCGTACGCAGACCCGGTACGATTCTCCCTCACGTTCTTCGTGGTTCTTCTCGTTGCGACGTCGTTTGGGTGTTCCGAAGGCGTCAAACCGACTGCGACCATCTCTGCCGCGGATACCGCCGACCAGGTCCTGTTCAACATGACGACCTACATCACCACCGAAGGCATCCGCCGGGCCCGGGTGCTGGCCGATACCGCGTATTCCTATTCCAACACGCAGATGATCGAGCTCAAGAACGTGCACGTCACGTTCTAC
>DATEGY010000327.1:0-9338 GCA_035279865.1 Gemmatimonadales bacterium
CAGTGAGTATCTGGGACTCCCCGTAATCGCGATGGCGATCCTCGGCGTGGGCACTCCGCGACGGCGCCTGATGAAGTGGATCCTCGGGATCGGCATCCTGTTCCTGCTGGTGGCGCTCGGCGACGGGACCCCCTTCTACCGGCTCTGGTACGCGGTGGTCCCCTACGTCAACAAGACGCGGGCGCCCGGGATCGCCTTCTACCAGGTCGGGTTCGCGGTCGCCGTCCTCGCGGCGCTCGGGGCCGAGCGGCTGGAGCGGGGGGAGGGGAGGACCTGGGCGCTCAGTGGGATGGTCGCCGGCGGGGTCGTGGCTCTCCTGGCGGTGGTCGGGACGTTCGGCGCCATCGCCACGGCCTATGCCCAGAGCCACCCCGAATTTGCCCAGTGGGCACCGGCGGGTGCCGCGGCGGCGCAGACGCCCATCTTGATCGGCGCAGTGGGCAGCGCCCTCGCGCTGATCCTGGTGTGCGGATTCGTGTGGATCAATTTGCAGCGGCCCATCCCGGTCCCGGTGTTCGCGATGGGGCTGGTGGTCCTGGTGGGCGCCGACCTGTACCGCGCCGGCGCGGGGTTCTGGCACTGGAGTGCGCCGTTGAAGGAACAGATCGCGTCTGATCCCGTGATCCAGCGCCTCCAGGCCGCGCCGCTCCCGTACCGGGTGTTTGACCCGGTCAAGGTGTACGCGCGGGACGCGCTGATGGCCTATGACATCCCCCAGGTGACGGGCTACCACGGCAACCACCTCCAGACCTACCTCGACCTGGTCGGCGGCGAGGATGGGGCGAACCTGGCGCATTCGCCGAACCTGTGGAAGCTGCTCGACGTGCGGTATCTCATCTGGCCCGATACCTTGTCGCTGCACGGATATCATCGCGTCATGGGTCCGGTACGGACCGGCCTGGGGAGCACCGCGTACCTATATGAGGCGGACAGTGCGCTCGAATACGCGCGAGTGGTTGCGGCGGGGATCAAGGCGGACACCAACCAGATCGTGCCTACGTTGATGGATGCGCGCCTCGACTATCACCGCCTGGTCCTCTTCAGTCCGGATCAGCCCGTGAATCCGTTGCCGGTCAGCGCAATGCCCCCGCTGCCGGCGTCCCGGGCGACCGTGACCAAATGGGCTCCGGGGGCGATCAGCATCGCGATCACTCCGCCGACGGACAGTGCGCGCTACCTGGTGGTAAGCGAGAACTGGTACAAGGACTGGAAGGCGACGGTGAACGGCGGCCCGGCCCGGGTGATCCGGGGAGACCAGTCCCTCATCACCGTTCCCCTCCCGGCAGGCGCGCGGACGGTGGATCTGGCCTTCCGGCCCGACGACTATGCGCAGGGGAAGACCATCACCCTGGTCTCCTTGTTCCTGATCATCCTCCTCGGGGCCGTCCCGATGGTGATACGAAGGACGGCTCGTGGCTGAGAAGGCGCTTGTCGTGATTCCGACGTACAACGAGTCGATGAATCTGCCGACCATCGTTCCGGAGGTCCTGAAGCAGGATCCCCGGATCGAGGTGCTGGTGGTGGACGACAACTCGCCGGACGGGACGGGGCGGATGGCCGACGAAATGGCCGCCGCAGACCCCAGAGTCCACGTCTTGCATCGTCCCGGGAAGCAGGGCCTCGGCACGGCGTACCTCGCGGGGTTCACGTGGGCGCTTGAGCGGTCGTACGAATTCATTTTCGAAATGGATGCGGATTTCTCGCATGATCCGGGACACTTAAAGGAGTTTCTCAAGGCCGTAGAAGGCGCCGACCTGGTCCTGGGGTCCCGATACCTGGGCGGCAAAGTGACGGTGGTGAACTGGCCGATGGGCCGGCTCCTCCTGTCTTACTTCGCCAACGTGTATGCCCGGCAGATTACCGGACTTGCCATCTGGGACCTCACCGGCGGCTTCAAGTGTTTTCGCAGGCGTGTGCTGGAAGCGATTGACCTTTCGGCGGTTCGGTCAAATGGCTATGCTTTCCAAATCGAGATGACGTTCCGCGCGTGGCGGAAGAAGTTCCGGATGAAGGAGATCCCGATCACGTTCGTGGATCGGACGGAAGGGCAAAGCAAGATGAACAAGGCCATCGTGCGCGAAGCCGTGTGGGTCGTGCCGCGCCTGCGGTGGATGGCGATTCGCGGAGCGCTATGACTCAGGGGCTGCCGATCTACAAGATGAGCGGGTCCGGGAACGACTTTGTGTTCGTGGACGGGCGGCATTCGGCCATCGCGGACTGGAACAAGGAGCAGATCGCCGAGTTGTGCGCCCGGGGCACGGGCGTGGGGGCAGATGGCTTGGTGTTCGTGACCCCCGGAAGCGGTCCCGGCGCGGTCCGGATGGTCTATTACAACTCGGACGGCTCCCATGCCGCCATGTGCGGCAATGCGGCCCTGTGCAGCACCCGCCTGGCTGCGCACCTCGGCATTGCCGGCAAGACCATGCGCCTCGAAACCGATGCGGGGGTCTACGAGTCCCGGGTGAACGGTGCCCAGGACCGGGCGGAGCTCCATCTGGCACCGGTCGTGGAGCCCAAGGAAGTGCCCAAGCTCGGCCTCATGCCGGATCTGGGTGAGAAGCGGGCGGCGCTGGGGACCGTGGGGGTGCCGCACCTGGTCGTCCTGGTCGAGGATGTCGACCACATCGACCTGATGGGCCGCGGCAAGGCACTCCGGGGTGACAAAGCCCTCGGATCTGCCGGGGCGAACGTGAACTTCATCTCGGCGGGGAGTGGTGGGCGCTGGAAGATGCGGACGTACGAACGGGGTGTGGAGGCGGAAACGCTGGCCTGCGGGACCGGCGCGGTGACGGCGGGGTGCGTGCTGTCGTCCTGGGGTCTGGCGACGTTGCCGGTGGTGTTCCTGACCCGGAGTGGCCGGGAACTAAAGGTCAGCGCGAAGCTGGCAGGGGCGCAGTACGACGATGTGTGGCTGGAAGGGGAAGCGCGGATGGTGTTCAGGGGGGTGCTGACCTGATTCGTTTATCCACACTTTCCCACACTACAACTTAACATAATATCTCTTATACGAAGTTGTTTGTAGCGACAGTGGCTTATTTCAGCTTAGGATCCTTCCACCCACCCCGCGTCAGTTCCCCCAGCCGGACCTTCGCCTCAGTGATGTAGCCGGTCGAATCCATCCCAATCACGATCTTGGAGAGCGATGCAACCGCCTTCGTCGTGTCTCCGGCTGCGGCGTACGCCCGCCCCGCATCGAGGAGGTATTGGGCCTGGAGGAACGGCAAGGTGGCGTGCTCGGACGCGTGCTGGTAGGCCACGGCCGCGTCCCCGGGCCGCACCATGTTCTCGAGCGCGTTCCCCAGGAGCCCGTAGGCCTGGGCGCGGTATGGGGCGCCGGCTCCCTCTGAGAACTTGGTCAGGAGGTCTACGGCCTGCTGAGGCTGTCCCTGGAGGATCCTGGAGTTCGCCAGGAGCAGCGTCGCCTCCTGCGCCGCGTGGGTACCCGAGTAGTTCGCGGTGATCTGGGAGAGCTCACTTGCGGCCATCGAGTAATTGTCGTTCTCGAACGCGATCCGCGCGGCGCCGAGCGCCCGTGATGCTGCCTGCTCGCTGGAGCGCGAGGTCACCACGTTCCAGGCGACCAGCCCGCCTCCGACCACCAGAATGACCAGTGGCCATACGGCTTTTCTGGGGTTGGCCTTCACCCAGGCGATGAGCCTCTCGAGTGCGTCCTGGTGAGCCGGCGCGATGCCGGGCTGCGCTGATGTGCCCATTCCCGTGCTGATCCTCGTCGCCAAGCTGTTGATGTGATCCGCTGTTCGGTCCCCAGTGCCCCTGGGGTGACTCGAACACCCGGCCAACGGTTTAGGAAACCGCTGCTCTATCCACCTGAGCTACAGGGGCGTAAGCCCTGAAAAATAAGATATTTACACGACCAGTGGCAAGGGCGACCACCTGGCCTGCCTCGTTCCCGCCATCTTTCATCTAACTGGTCTCAAAGCCGTTAGGCAATGTGATCTCATGTGGAAGCTCGCTCTTTTCCACACGCTCGACTCGCGAAGCAGACGGGCCACGCGAGAGCTCCCGCTCAAGCTCGTCGATCGCTTCAGCAGCGCCCTCCGCCAGGACCTCGACTGCCCCGTCAGGGAGATTTCGAGCCACTCCGGAGAGCCCCAGGCGCAACCCGGCGCGGCGGACGAACCAGCGGAATCCCACACCCTGCACCACTCCGCGAACCAGGAAGCGCGCCCGCGCCATCTTCTTCGTCCCTAGGCCCGGGGTTTCCGCCGGCGCGACCAGACGATGTAGGCGAGGGTGAGCACGACGAGGGCGGGCACGATGATCGTCATGGCATGCCCCGCCTCGCGCCGCACCTCCACGTTGAGCGCCCCCAGCAGCACGCTTTCCTTCCGTCCGATGGTCCACCCGATGAGCGTCAGCACGGTGCACCAGATCCCGGCGCCCAGCGCGGTGAACGACACGAAGCGCGGGAGAGGCATGCGGGCGAGCCCCGCCGGCAGCGAAATCAGGTGACGAATCACCGGAAGCATCCGGGCCACGAACGTGCTGATCTCACCGTGCGCCGCGAAGAACCGCTCCGAGCGCTCCAGGCTCTGCTCCGAGACCAGCACATACCGCCCCAGGCGGTGGACGAAGGCGCGCCCGAGCCACGCGGCCAGGCCGTAGTTCGCCAGCGCGCCCAGCACGCTCCCCAGGGCGCCGCAGAGAATGACGAGCGGCAGTGACAGCTCGCCCTTGGCGGCCAGATACCCGGCGGGCGGCATCACCAGCTCGGATGGCAGCGGCACGATCGAGGACTCGACAGCCATCAGCACCACGATCCCCGGGTAGCCGATGTCACGGAAGCGGTCCAGGAGCCACTGAATGAACGATTCAAGCATCGAAACCGTGTTCTCCCACGAGCGGGACGAAGCGCGCGTCGCCCAGGGGCGTCCGCCGGAAGTCGTCGTCTGCCTTCCCCGTTTTCTCGACCAGCGTCAGCACCTGTTTCCCCTTGTCTCCCACGGGTACCAGCAGCCGTCCACCCACCTTGAGCTGTGCCACGAGCGGTGAGGGTATCCCGGGTCCGCCGGCCGCCACCAGGATCGCATCGTAGGGCGCATAGGCGCTCCACCCCAGCGTCCCGTCTCCCACCAGCATGGAGACGTTGCGGGCGCCCGCCTCGCGCAGCGCGCGCTGGGCACGGTCGGCCAGCTCCCGCACGCGCTCGATCGTGAAGACCTGATCCACCAGCCGCCCCAGGAGCGCGGTCTGGTATCCCGAGCCGGTGCCGATTTCGAGCACCCGCTCCCGTCCCGTGAGCCGCAGCTGGGCGAGGTAGCGCGCCTGCATCGAAGGCTGGGAGATGGTTTGGCCGGCGCCGATCGGCAACGCCGAGTCTTCGTAGGCGCGATGGCGGACCGCTTCGGGCACGAACAGGTGGCGCGGGGTTTCCGAGAATGCCTTCAGGACCGCGAGATCCTCGATCCCCTTGGCCCGGAGGGCGTCCACCAGCCGGACCCGATACCCGCCGTAGCTGTCCCCGCTCACCGGCCGAGCTTCCAGGACCGCACGTCGTCCAGAAGCCGATAGTTGGTCATGTCCACGTGCAGCGGGGTGACGGAGATGTAGCCGTCCCGGACCGCCTGGAAGTCCGAGTCCGCCCCGCCCGACCAGGTGACGTGGCCGCCGCCGATCCAGTAGATGTTCCGGCCCCAGGGATCCTTCATCCGCGCGATTTCTTCGTGAAAGACCCGGCTGCCCAGGTGCGTCACCTTCACGCCCTTTACCTGATCCGCGGGGATCGCGGGCAGATTCACGTTCAAGAGGGTCTCTTTCGGGAACTCGGGGGTGGCCACGATGTCGGCGAGGAGGCCCTGGAGCCGGGTCCGGTACGAGTCGAGGTGCTCGAGGTCGAAGGCCCCGTACGACACAGCGACCGAGGGGATGCCCGCCGCGAGTCCCTCGAACGCGGCCGCCACCGTCCCCGAGTACAGGACATCCTCACCCATGTTCGGTCCGTGGTTCACGCCCGAAATCACGAAGTCGGGCTTCTCCGGCATCAGGGCGCCCAGGGCCAGCAGCACACAGTCGGTCGGCGTGCCGTCCACTTGAAAGGCGCCGTCGGCACGCTGGGTGGCCCGGAGCGGGCGGTGGAGCGTGAGCGAGTGGCTGGTGCCGCTCTGCTCGCGGTCGGGCGCCACCACGGTCACCTTCCCCAGCGTGTGACACGCCTCGGCCAGAAGGCCCAGGCCCTGCGCCAGGACACCGTCGTCGTTCGAAATCAGGATGTTCACCGGGTTCGACTCATCATTCTCCCCACGTACCGCCAGAACACCCGCGCCATCCGCCAGGTGTCCGCACCACTCTGAAAGTGACTCCGGGATGACCCGTAGATCGTGGGCACCGGCACCGACACCACGGGGCGGCCGCCGGCGAGCGCGGCCAGCAGGAACGCGGCTTCGAAGTCGTACCGGCGCTCGGAGGGCTGAATGGCGCGGGCCAGGTCGGCCGTAAAGGCCCGGAATCCCGTCTGCGCGTCGGGCACCCCTACCCCGCCGATCCGCGTGGCCAGGGTGGATGATAGCCAGTTGGTGAAGCGTCTGGGGAGCGGCATCTCCGGCGTCCGCGCCCGCGCGCCGAGGGTCAGGTCCGCCACACCCCGCCGGAGGGGTTCGACCAGCCGGGGAATCTCCCCGGGCGGGTGCTGACCGTCGGCGTCCAGGGTCACGATGCAGTCGGCGCCTTCGTCCAACGCGCGTGCGATCCCCGTCTGGAGGGCGGCGCCCTTTCCCCGGTTCACGGGATGGCGCAACACCAGATCCCCTGGAATCTGGTCCCCGGTACCGTCGGTGGAGCCGTCGTCGACCACCCAGATGCGGGCCCTGGGAACGGCGGTCCGTACCCCTTCGACCACCGAGCGAATGGTCGCGGCCGCCTGAAACGCGGGAATGACGACCGCGACGGCCCGGATCCGCTCAGCGTGGTCCGGCATGAGGCGATGCGTTGCCGTCCAGAATGGCGAGCACCGCCTTCAATTCTCCCTGCAGGTCCCGGACCGTCTCGGAGCCGAGGGCCCGGCGGGCTTCGGGCTTCAAGTCCCCGGAGCGACGGTAGGCCTCGATCTTCTGGCGCGCGCCCTCGATGGTGTATTTCTCCGTGTAGAGCAGGTGTTTGACGAGCATGATGAGCTCGATCTCGCGCCGCTGGTACACGCGGTTGCCGGACCGGTTCTTGGCAGGGTTGAGAAAGCGGAACTGGCTCTCCCAATACCGCAGGACGTGGGGCTTGAGGTCGGTCAACTGACAGACCTCGCCGATGGAGAAGAACTCCTGCACGGGGTGAGGTATGCTCATCGCCATTGCTCCGGCTTGGGCTCACGTTCCATCAAATCCGCGATCGCCTGACGCGCCGTCTTTCCTTCGAAGAGAATGGCCGCCACCTGCCGGGCGATGGGCAGGTCGACCTGGTGACGCTCACCCAGGGCGACCGCGGTGCGCGCCGTGCCGACGCCCTCCGCCACCGACTGCTTGCCGGCCAGGGCCTGCGCCAGCGTCTTTCCCTTCCCCAGCTCGACCCCCAGCGAATGATTCCGGGACAGCGTGCCGGTGGCGGTCAGGATCAGATCACCCAGTCCGGCCAGTCCCGCGAGCGTCATCGGCTCGGCGCCGAGGGCCAGGCCGAGGCGCGTGATCTCCGCCAGTCCGCGGGTGATCAGGGCCGCGCGGGTGTTGAATCCGAAGCCGAGTCCGTCCACCATGCCGGCCGCGACGGCGATCACGTTCTTCAACGCACCGCCGAGCTCCACGCCGGTAACATCGCCATGAGTGTACACCCGGAAGGTGCCCGTGGAGAACAGGCCCTGGACCTGCCGGGCCAGATCCGGGTCCTTGGCGGCCACCACCGCCGCCGTCGGCTGGCGTCGATAGACCTCGAGTGCGAACGTCGGGCCCGATAGGACGGCGACGGGGGCGCCCTGCGAGATCTCCCCGAGGAGACAGGACAGGGTGATGAGGCGCTCCGGTTCAAGGCCCTTGGAGACGCTGACGATCACCGGCGGGCTGGACACGCCGGCCAGCGCCTCCGTCATGACGGCGCGTACCGCGTGAGAGGGAGCAGCGGACAGCACGACCTCCGCGCCCTTCATGGCCGTCGGCAGATCCGTCGTGGCGGCGAGGGACGGCGCGAGCGGGCAGCCCGGGAGGAACATGCCGTTGACGTGCTCGCGGGCGATCTGGGCCGCCACCTCGGCTTCGCGCGCCCAGATCGTGACCTGCTCGCCCTTTCGGGCAAGGAGATCCGCGAGGGTCGTGCCCCACGCGCCTCCCCCAATCACGGCCATCCGCGTCACGGGGTGAGTTCCTTCCGGGTGCGGAACCGGTTCTCGGTGCCGGCGATCAGACGCCGGATGTTGGCGCGATGAGAGTAGATGATGAGCAGGGCCAGCCCGATGCTTGCGATCAAGGGCGGTGCCGAGCCGTGGGTGGTCAGGAGCACCAGCACCGGAAAGACAGCGGCCACCAGGATGGAGCTGAGCGACACATACCCGGTGGCCCAGAGACACAGGCCCCACACGGGGAGGGCGATCACCACGGCGAAGGGTGCCAGGGCCAGGAACATCCCGGCTGCCGTAGCCACTCCCTTCCCGCCTTTGAACCGGACGTAGGGCGAGAAGATGTGTCCGAGGACCGCCGCCAACCCGAGGAACACGGGAAAGCCGGGGGCACCGGCGGCCCAGGCACCAAAGAGTGCCACGGGGATGGCCCCTTTCGCGATGTCGATCAGGGCCACGGGAATGGCCCAGCGCCACCCGAGTACGCGATAGACATTCGTCGCTCCCAGGTTCTTGCTGCCCTGCTCCCGGAGGTCGATGCCTTTCGCCAGGCGTCCGGCGATGTAGCTGGTGGGCGTCGCGCCCACGAGATAGGAGGCGGCGAGCCAGAGGATTGCCGAGGGCACGCTCACCGCCGCTCCCGCCGCTTGCGGCGGAACTTGATGTCGAGGGGGGCTCCGGTGAACGCCCAGGCATCGCGGAATCCGTTGACGAGGTACCGCGTGTAGGACTCGGGAATGGCTTCGGGCCGGTTGGCCACGATGGCGAAGCGCGGCGGCGCGGTCCCGATCTGCGACGCGTAGAAGAGCCGGACCGATTCCCCCACGGGCTGAGGGGGCTGCTGGCGATCCAGCAGGGCCGCGAGGACGCGGTTCACTTCCGCGGTCCCGATGCGCCGCTGCCGCGCGTCCGCCACTTCAAGAATCAGGTCCAGGACTTTGGGGACGCGCTGCTTCGTCTTGGCGGAGATATAGACGAACGGAATGAACGCCAGGAAGGGGGCCTTCTCGATCAGCTCTTTCTGCCCCCGCACCGCGGTATTCGAGTCTTTCTCTTCGATCAGGTC
>DATEGY010000328.1:0-7050 GCA_035279865.1 Gemmatimonadales bacterium
GGCTGACCCGCCTGCTGGTCCACCTCCAGGACGCCGAAACCGGCCAGCGCGGCTTCCTTCTCACCGCACAGGATCCCTACCTCAAACCGTTCGAAACGGGGTCCCAGCAGGTTCGCGGCGACTTGGACACGCTCGTCCAGCTCACGGCCTCCGACTCGGAAGTCACGGGCGTGATCCGCGCCCTGACGCCCGCCCTCGAAGCGAAGCTGTCCGAGCTCACGGCGACCGTGAACCTTGAGCGCACCGGCAAACGGAGTGCCGCGCTGGGCGTGGTCCTGACCGACCAGGGCCGCGTGCTGATGGACAGCGTCCGGAAGTTGGTGGGCGCCATCAGCCGTGCGGAGGCGGACCGGTATGCCAGCGCCGACCTCGCGGTGAGCCGCACCATCGCGTGGGTGCGGGGGGCCAGCTCCGTCGGCACGCTCCTCGCGATCGGCTTTCTCGTGGGCGCCATCGCCATCCTCCGGCGGGATTCGTCGTCACGGATGGCGATGGAGTCTCAGCTCGAAGAAGTCTCGGAGGAAATGAAAGATCTCTACGAACGCGCGCCCTGCGGGTACCACTCTCTCGATGCCGAGGGGGTGATCGTTCGCATGAACCAGACCGAGTGCCGCTGGCTCGGCTACCAGCTGGACGAGGTGATCGGCAAGAAGACGGTGTTCGACCTGCTCGCACCCGAGGACCGGACGAGTGCCCGGACCCGGTTCGACCGGCTGGTGGCCGGCGAGGACATCGGGACCGGCGAGGTCCGATTCGTCCGGAAGGACGGCTCCCGGTTCTCGGCGCTGGTGTCGTCCTCGGTGGCGCGGGATGCGACGGGCCGCCCCTGGCGCATCCGCGCGACCATGGTGGACCAGACCGAATTCCGCGGCGCCCGCGACATGGTGAACCGGCTCAACGCGTCGCTGCAGCGACACGTCGCGGAGCTCGAGGACGTCAACCGCGAGCTGGAACGGTTCAGCTACTCGGTCTCCCACGACTTGCGGGCGCCGCTGCGGGCCATCGCGGGGTTCGCGCGTCTCCTGAAGGAAGACCACGTCTCCCGCCTCGACGCCGAGGGCCTGCGGCTCCTCGACGTCATCAACGTCAACACGGAGCGCATGGGCCGGCTGATCGACGACCTCCTGTCATTGTCCCGGTTGTCCCGGACGCCCCTGACGCGGTCTCCGGTGGACATGACGAGGCTCGTCACCGGCGTCGTAGCCGACCGGAAGGCGGCGGGCGCCGACGGCGACGTCGTGATCAGCATCGGAGATCTGCCGGACGCGCAGGCGGATCCCGGTCTGCTCAAGCACGTGTGGGAGCGGCTCATCGACAACGCGGTCAAGTTCACGGCCGGTGTCGCGGGAGCGCGGGTGGAGATCGGGGCGCAGAGCGGCAACGGCTCGACCGTCTACACCGTACGGGACAACGGGATGGGACTCGACATGCAGTACGCGGAGAAGGTGTTCGAAGTCTTCCAGCGTCTGCATCCGCAGTCCGAGTTCGAAGGCACCGGCGTAGGACTGGCGGTGGTCCAGCGGGTGGTCCATCGTCATGGCGGCCGGGTCTGGGTGGAATCGGCGCCGGGACGGGGAGCGACCTTCTTCTTCACTCTGGACGCGAAAGGCGGGGCGTGATGGCCGATGCGGATCAGGTCGAAATCCTGCTGGTGGAGGACAGCTCCGAGGACGCCGAGCTGACGCTCCGGGCGCTCAAGAAGCACAACCTCGCCAACCGGATCCACCACGCCAAGGACGGCGTCGAGGCCCTGGACTTCCTGTTCGCCCGGGGACCCCACGCCGCCCAGAGCACGCTCCGCATGCTTCGGGTGGTGCTCCTCGATCTCAAGCTCCCCCGGGTGGACGGGATCGAGGTCCTGAGCCAGATGCGCGCCGATCCCCGCACCAAACTGGTGCCGGTGGTTGTCCTGACTTCCTCCCGGGAAGACCCCGACATCTCGCGGTGTTACGCCCTGGGGGTGAACAGTTACATCGTCAAGCCGGTCGAGTTCGAGGAGTTCATCAAGGTGGTCTCTTCGCTCGGCCTGTATTGGCTCCTGCTGAACCAGCCGCCGACGTAACTTTGCGGGGATGACCGCCAGCTCCGCCCCCGTCCGGATCGAGCCGTTCATTCGCGGTGCGTTCACCCCCTCCGCGGGGGATGGAACGTTCCCCGACCTGAACCCTTCCAACCCCGAGGACGTCGTCGCCCACGTGTCCTCGGGTTCGCCCGAGGACGTGACCCGGGCCGCCACGGCCGCGCAGGACGCGCTCGGCGCCTGGCGGTCCCTCTCGGGGCCCGCGCGCGCCGAGCATCTGCATAAATGGGCCGAGGTGATCGGCGGGCGGCGCGAGGCACTCGCGCAGGCGATGAGCCGGGAAGTGGGAAAGCCGATCGCCGAGGCGCGGGGGGAAGTGGGACGCGGGGAAGTGATCCTCCGGTATTACGCGGGAGAGGCGGTCCGTCAGATCGGCGACGTCATCCCCCCTCAGGCCCCGGACGCGCTGCAGCTCACGCTGCGCGAGCCCCTCGGCGTGGTCGCGCTGATCACCCCGTGGAACTTCCCGTTCGCTATCCCCCTCTGGAAAGCGGCGCCTGCTCTTGCCTTCGGCAACACGGTCGTCCTGAAGCCCGCCGAGGACGCGTCGGCCATGGCTTCGCTCCTCGCGGAGACGGCGGTGCAGGCCGGTCTTCCGGCGGGTGTGTTCAATGTCGTTCCCGGGACCGGGGCCACCGTGGGCCCGGCGCTGATCGGTGCCGCACCGGTCCGGGCGGTGAGCTTCACCGGTTCGGCCGCCGTGGGCGCGTCCGTCGCCGCGGCCGCCGCGGCACGCAATATCCGGTACCAGACCGAGATGGGCGGGAAGAACGTCGTCATCGTCGCCGCCGACGCCGATCTGGATCGTGCCGCGCTGCTCACCGCGGCGGGCGCCATGCGCTACGCCGGCCAGAAATGCACGGCGACCAGCCGCGCGATTCTCCTGCGCCCCATCGCCGACCGGTTCCTGGCCAAGCTGAAGGAGCAGGTCGAGGCGCTCCCGCTGGGCCCCGTGGAGGATCCCAAGTCCGCGATTGGTCCGCTGATCAATGCCCGGGCACGCGACCGGGTGGGGAGGGCGGTGCAGGGGGCGGGCGCTTTCGTGACGGGCGGTGACCGGCCGTCGGACGCCCGTTTTCAGAAGGGGTTCTTCTTTTCGCCCACCGTCGTACGGGACGTCGCGCCCGATTCGAGCCTCGCCACGGAAGAGGTGTTCGGACCGGTGCTCGCGACGTTCGTGGTCGACGATCTCGATGAGGGCGTGGCGCTCGCGAACCGGACGAGGTACGGCCTTTCCGCATCGCTGTTCACCAGGGATCTCTCGAGCGCCTTACGATACGTCAGGCGCATCGAAGCCGGGCTGGTGCGCGTGAATGGTGATACGACCGGCGTGGACCCGCACGCACCCTTCGGCGGCTTCAAGGGCTCGAGCTCGGGCTCGCGCGAGCAGGGGCCCGCGGCGCGCGAGTTCTACACGGAGATCAAGACGGTGCAGATCCATCCATGAGCGGCCTCGCCATCCCTGCGACGATGACGGTGGTGGATTCCCATACCGAAGGGGAGCCCACCCGCGTGGTCATCGACGGTTGGCCGGCTCCCTCAGGCGCCACCATGTCGGAGCGTCGCGAGGATCTCAGGAAGAACGCCGACCACATCAGGCGGGCGGTGGTGAACGAACCCCGCGGTCACGATGCTGTGGTGGGAGCGCTGCTCACTCCTCCTGTGAATCCGGGTTCGGCCACGGGCGTGATCTTCTTCAATAACGTCGGCTATCTCGGGATGTGCGGGCACGGCACCATCGGTGTCGTGAAGACCCTGGCGAATCTGGGTCGCCTCTCGTCCGGTGCCGTGCGCATCGACACGCCGGTGGGTACCGTGACCGCCACGCTCGAATCCGACGGCGCGGTCACCATCGAAAACGTTGCTGCCTACAGCCATGCCAAGGACGTCTCCATCGACGTGCGGGGCGTGGGGCGGGTGTCGGGCGACATCGCGTACGGTGGCAACTGGTTTTTCCTGACGGAGCTGCCGGCCTTCCCGCTCGACCTCCGGTATCTCGACGAGCTCATGAAAGTGACCAAGAGCATCATGCAGGCGTTACGGGCGCGAGGGATCACCGGTGCCAACAAGGCCGAGATCGACCACGTGGAGTTGTCCGGCCCGCCCAGCTCCGGCGCCGCCGACGGGCGGAACTTTGTCCTCTGTCCCGGGGCCCAGTACGACCGCTCTCCCTGCGGCACCGGCACCAGCGCGAAGATGGCGATCCTTCACGAGCGCGGGCTCCTGCCGCTGGAGCAGCAGTGGCGCCAGGAGAGCGTGACCGGAAGCCTCTTTACCGGCTGGCTCACCCGCCGCGCCGAGGGCCTGATCCCGCACATCCGGGGGCGGGCCTTCATCACCGGGAAAACCGAGCTGCACTTCGACCCCGCCGATCCTTTCCAGAGCGGCCTCAGCTCTTCGTGACGTCCGTAACGGCCGACGCCGTGGTCGTCGGTGCCGGGATCGTCGGGGCCGCGGTGGCGGAAGCGCTCGCGAACGACGGCGCCCGGGTAACCATCGTGGATTCTGGCGCGGCTGCCCTGGGCGCTACGGCCGTCGGCATGGGCCACCTCGTGGCCATGGACGATTCCCCCGCTCAGCTCGCGCTTACCGCCTACTCACTGGAGCTCTGGAAATCTCTGGCCGCGGAGCTCCCACCGTCCGCTGAGTACGAGCCGGCGGGCACGCTGTGGGTGGCTGAGGACGAGATGCAGCTCGAAGGAGTCGAGGAGAAAATCCGCGCCTACGCCGGCCGGGGCATGCCGTTGCAGTGGCTGGACGGGAAGCGCGTCGTGGAGCTCGAGCCGAATCTCCGCTCCGGTCTTGCCGGAGGATTGCTTGCACCGCGCGACGCTATCCTCTACCCGCCCGGCGCCGCACGCGCCCTGCTCGACCGCGCCGTCGCCAAAGGCGCGAAGCTCCGCGAACACACCGAAGTCCTGACGCTGGGCGCCAATGAGGTGACGACCACCGGCGGGACCCTGCGTGCCTCCGTGATCGTGAACGCTGCCGGAACCGGCGCCGCGCGGCTCACGCCCGACCTTCCCATCGTCCCGCGGAAAGGGCACCTCGTCATCACCGACCGCGCGCCCGGGTTCTGCCGCCATCAGATCGTGGAGATGGGCTACTTGAAGTCCGCGCATGTCATGACGGCCGAGTCGGCGGCGTTCAACGTGCAGCCGCGGGCGACGGGACAGGTGCTCATCGGGTCGTCGCGCGAGCTCGTGGGCTGGGATGCGTCCGTGAATCGCCAGCTGGTGGCGGCGATGCTGTCCCGGGCCCAGCGGTTCATGCCCGCGCTCTCGAAGCTGCAAGCCATCCGGATCTGGACCGGCTTCCGGCCCGCGACGCCGGACAAGCTCCCCTTGATTGGCCGCTGGGAACGGACACCGGGGCTGTGGATCGCAGCAGGCCACGAAGGTCTCGGCATCACGACGTCCCTCGGCACGGCCGGACTCCTCGCCGACCTGATAGCCGGCCGGAAGCCGGCCATCGACCCTGTCCCGTTCGCGCCCGGGCGCCGGGTGACGTCCTGATGGCCCGCACTCTGTCGATTCTCGTGGATGGACGTCTGCTCGACGTGTCCGAGGGAATCACGGTCGCCGCGGCCCTCTTGAACGCCGGAGACGACGCCTTCCGCGATTCGGTGTCGGGACGGCCCCGCGGTCCGGTGTGCGGCATGGGGATCTGCTTCGAGTGCCGGGTCACCATCGACGGCGTACGCGGGCGGCGGGCGTGTCTCGAACGGGTGTCTCCCGGGATGCGGGTGACCACACGTGACTAGGCTCCGCGACGTCTCCGTGGATGTGGTCGTGATCGGGGGCGGCCCGGCGGGGCTCGCCGCCGCCACCCGGGCCTCCGAGGCCGGGAAGCGGGTCCTGGTGCTCGACGAGGCCCCGCACCTCGGCGGGCAGATCTGGCGTCACCTGTCCCGCGCATCGCTTCCCACGAGGGCGCAGCGCTGGCTGGACCGGTTCGACCGCTCCGGCGCGGAGGGCCTGACCGAGACGTCCGTGGTGGACCTTCAGGACTCCCTGGTCCTGGGAGTCCGGTGGAATGAGCACGTGCGCGTCCGCGCGCCTCACGTCGTCATTGCCACAGGCGCGCGCGAGCTCCTGCTGCCCTTCCCGGGCTGGACCCTGCCGAATGTGATGGGCGTCGGCGGCGTTCAGGCACTGGTGAAGTCGGGCGCGTCGGTGGCGGGCAAGCGCGTGGCCCTGGCCGGCGCGGGCCCGCTGGTGCTGCCGGTGGCCGCAGCACTCGCCCAGGCGGGCGCGCAACTGGTGGTCGTCGCGGACCGCACGCCGACGTCGCGGGTGGTTCGATTCGCCGCGTCCCTCGCTGGAAAGCCGGGAGAGCTGTGGCAGGGCATGCGCTACCGGGCATCGTTCGCGGGGACGCGGTACCGCTGGGGGACGCGCGTGATCTCGGCGGCAGGCGACTCTCGCGTACGGGAGGCCACCTTTGCGGCGGGTGGCCGTACCTGGACCGAACCCGTGGATCTCCTCGGCGCGGCCGCCGGCTTGGTCCCCAACACCGAGCTTGCGCGCCTGGCCGGGTGTGAAGTGCGAGAAGGCGTGGTCGTCGTGGACGGGTTACAGAGAACGTCGCGGACCGGAGTGTGGTGCGCCGGGGAGCCCACCGGAGTCGGTGGAGTGGATCTCGCGCTGCTCGAAGGGGAAGTGGCCGGGCTCGATGCCGCCGGTCAGCCGGTGCCCCGGAGTTTCCTCGTGGCTCGCGACGCGGGCCGCGCCTACGCCAGACGACTCGACGAGGCGTTCAGGCTGGACGCCGTCGAGATCCCGCCACCCGACACCATCGTCTGTCGCTGCGAGGACGTGCCTTGTTCGGCCTTCGACAAGTCGTGGACCATGCGGCAGGCCAAACTCTACACCCGCGCCGGCATGGGGCCCTGCCAGGGCCGGGTGTGCGGTGCCGCTCTTCACGCGATGTTCGGCTGGGCCCCAGATTCCGTACGGGCTCCCCTCGTT
>DATEGY010000329.1:0-13035 GCA_035279865.1 Gemmatimonadales bacterium
ATAATGCGAGCACCAACCGGAATGTTTTCCCCGGACAGACCAGCGGGATAACCGGTGCCGTCATAATTCTCGTGATGATGTCTTACAGCGTCCAATACTGGGCCTTTGAGCTTGGAGACTCCCGCCAAGAGCTCGGCGCTACGGGTGACGTGCGTTTCCATCACGATCCTCTCCTCGGGGGAGAGCTTGTCTTCCTTCCTCAACAGTGGCGCAAACTCTTCATAAATCTTGCCGACGTCGTGCAGTAGCGCAGCCCGCTTCACGGCGTCGACCAACTTTGCGGAGAGGCCCAGCTCTCGTGCCATCGCTCCAGCGTACTCAGCCACACGACGAGAATGGCCGGAAGTGTAGGGATCACGAGCTTCAATAGCCTTGACCATCAACTCAAGCTTTTCCTCCATCTCATTCTGCAACTCGAGATTCATGTGGTACAACTGCCGCACCAAAAAGAGCGGAAAGATGACCACAACCAAGCCGACGAGCTGAAGCTTTACGTAGAGGAACACCAAGAGAACGGCCAACGAACTCGCGAGAACGTCATACACTCTTGCCCCCCTCCCAAGCCGATCAAATGCCTCTCGAAGGGTCAGATCGCTGCTGAAGGAGACCGCTAGCGCAACGGCCGTGTTGTTGACCAGCATGTAGGTGAGCACTAGCCCAGCGAAAGGAAGCATCTTGATCACGAAGTGGTCACCTACAGTCGGCGCACCACTCAAGATCGGCTGGCCTCCAAGGGCGTTGTAGACTACCCCCCCAAGTCCCAGAGCGACCATGTACTGACAAGTATTGAACAGGACGCGTTGTGGAGTTTTCTTGTGTACGAATGTTTCGGCAATCACTGCAGTAAAGCCGGCAATCGCCATCGGTACGGGGTGATCGAACAACATCGTCGCCGCAAAAAATGGCAAGAACGCCACCGATGTGTTGGTGTTTGCCAGAGTTCTCAGAGCCCACGCTTCACACAGGAAAGTCGTCACCAGAAACGCGACAGCGGCGTTCCAGTACGACTCGTCCGACAGTGGCGGGAGGTGTCGCTCTGGTACGAAAAGGAGTACCATCGCGGCGATCGCAAAGACCGCGATGAGAACATGGATCTTCAGATCGCTTCGAGCTGCTTGACGAGTCATTGCCGCCTTTTTGGGGCTGGGGGAAGCCCCGGGTCACCGTTTACCACGTGTTGCTTCCCGACTCCACGAAAAACAGCTTCGTGACGACCGCGAACAGTCCGGCGAGCAGTTGCAACATTGAGCGTCACCCCCTTCAGCGATCAGTTCGATCGCGTGAGATTCCTGGAGTGGTACGCCTTCGCTACGACGTACCCGACGCTCCGCTCGTTTTCGTGTCCGCTCAGCTTCGCTCAGGTCGCGATGACCAGGGGCCCCCTTATTCGGTGTGCCTGCCCACTACGTATCGTTACGCCGCCATCTGACGCGCCAGCGCCTGCCGGATCGCCTCGATGACCGCGCCCATACCCGATGCCTTGCCCACAATCTCCCGCACGCCCGCCAGCCGCAGACGGTCCTGCGCGTCCTGCTCGATCCCCCCGGTGACGATGATGACCTCCGCCGTCAGCTTCCGCTCCGGGTCGAGTAACCGCTCCACCACCTGCTCGGCATTCAAATCGGGGAGCCCGTAGTCGAGCACGATCAGATCCGGCTCCGCCCGCCCGATCTCCAGCAGGCCATCCACGCCGGTCGCCGCCTCGATCAGCTCCACCTGCACGCCCGTCCGGCTGATCAACGTCCGCAACGCCTGCCGGTACCGCTCGTCATCCTCCACGAGCACCACCACCGGCTTGGTCACCGGCGCGCCCATCAGCTCCGGCGGCACCGGCATCCCGTGCGCCCGCAAAAAGGCCGCGAGATCGTCCACCACCACACGCCGCCGCCCCGTCGGTGTCTTATGCCCCTTCAAGTGGCCCTGGTCGATCCAGTTCGCCACTGTCGTGGGAGACACCTGACAGATGCGCGCGACGCGCTGCGTACCCCAGTACTTCTTCGGCCTAGTAGAACTCACGGAACCCGAAATACCACCAGAATCATCAGTCCGCTAGTCCCCCCAGGAGGGCGCTGCAAAGGGGGACAGAAGTGAACATAAAACACTATTTTACAACAACTTACGGCAAGTCAACTACGCATCAACAACGCCTAGCCGACGCAACACGCCGTTTCCTGGGAGAAAACCGCGCTCCCCTACCTTCTCGCGTCCGCCCACCGGTTCGTCGCATCCAGCACCGCCAGCACCGCACTCCGCTCGGCGGACTCCCGTATCTCCGCCGTCCCGGTCATCAGCATCGCCTCGCGTCCGCCCAGCCCGTGCACCGCCACCATCACGAACTTCCGGTCGAACGCATCCACCAGCGTGGCCCCTTCGAGCGCGATCGAGTTGTCCGGCATCAGCTCATCCAGACACTGCGACGCGGCCCGCGCCGCCGCCTCCACCCGGTTCCGGATCGTGTCCGTCCCCTGCTCCTCCGCCTCGGCCTCACGGTCCTCGAACGCCAGCTTCACGCGGATCAGCACCCGCTGCGCCCGCGTCGCCGGCCGGACATCGAGGCTCTTGAAAATCACGACCCGCCGCTTGGCCCGGTTCTTCACCGCGTCGTCCTGCATCTGCTCGATGGGACGGACGTCCACCGTCTGCGCGACGCTGATCACCCGGTGATCGATCTTCAGACCGAGCTGGGCCATCAACGCCGACTCGATGTTCCGGACCACCTGCTTGGGGTGCATGTCGTTCTGGGTGAGCACGTGCACCTCGCTCACCTCCCCCTGCGGCGTCACCACCACCCGCGCGGACAGGACGCCCGTGAGGCTGGTGATGAGATTCTCGGCCCGCTTCACGCCCCACGGATCGGGGGTGGGGGTGGGTGTGGCCGACACCGATGAATGCTTCTGTTCGGGCGCATCCCCCGCGCCTGACGCGCGGACCGGCTTCTGCGGTGTCACGGCATTACGCTCCTGTCGCTACCTGGTTCCGGCCGCCCGCCTTCGCGCGGTACAGCGCGCGATCGGCAGCGACCAGCACATCCTCGTGCTCCGCTCCCTCCAACCGGTACTCCGCCACCCCGATGCTGGCGCCGATGAATCCCTTGGGGTAGCCCAGCTCCGCTCCGAGCGCCAGCATCCGCTCCCGCAATTTTTCCCCGACGCCCACCGCACCCGAAAGACCGGTGCGGACCAGAATCACCACGAACTCGTCGCCGCCATACCGGGCCGCGAAATCCGCCGTACGAATCGCGGCGAGCACCTCGCGCGCCGCTCCCTTCAGCACCTCGTTCCCGGCCTCGTGCCCGAACTGGTCGTTCACCTGCTTGAAGTGGTCCAGGTCGATGAAGAGCACGGCGAACGCCTCTCCCGACCGCTTGGTCCGCGCCACTTCGTTGCTCAACCGGTCCCGCAGCACCCGGAACGTCGCCAGGCCCGTCAGCCCGTCCGCCGCCGCCTGCTGCTGCGCGACCTTGGCCTGCTTCTCCAGATAGGGCGGACAGGACTTGAACGTCGTCCGCCCCTTCACCATGGCCCCGGCGAACTCCCGGCAGCTCCGGTACCCGCACGCCCCGCAATCCCACGCCCGGCCGTTCGGCGCCGTGCCGATCTCGGCCAGAATGTCGTCGATTTCGTCGGGCGCCACGGCGGTGGTCCTGCCCTCCACCGCGAAGGTCGCCCCCACGTTCACCCGCCGCACCACTTCCTCGTCCAGCACCGGCAACTTGCTCCGCGGCGGCTCCGTCGCCTCCACCACCGCCCGCCGCCAGAAGAGCTGCTCCTTCGAGCCGAGCAACGGATGATCGAGACAGCCGTCGCAGGGCAGAATGTCCACGAACCCCAGGTCGATCCGGTCCACCGATACGGCCCGCGCCATCGCTTCGAGCTGCGAGAGCCCCCGCACTTTCTTGAAGCGCCGCGAAGCGTGGGTCTGCTCCGCCAGCAACTCGAGGGGCATCCCCCCCGCCGTGCTCCAATGCCGGCGCCGCTCTTCCGGCAACCGTTCAAAGTGCGGCAACTGGTCCTCTACCTTAATGCCCCGCGCTTCCAGGAGCCTGCCCAGGTCCGCGAAGGTAATGGCGGCGTCCACCGCCGAGCCTCCCTCGGTCACGCAGACCCCGGCGTAGACGACCTTCAAGTCCTTGCCGTACATGGCCTTAAGGTACTTGGCCTCGGCGGCGATCGGCGTGTCGACCGGCGCCAGGTACGGCACGAGCTCCGGGTGTTCGGTCCGGATCTGCTCCACCACTACGGGGCACGTGCTTCTGATCAGCGTGCCCCACCCGGGCTCCGCAAAGAGCCTCAGGTACTCCCGGGCCACCAGCTCGTCCCCCAGCACGCCGCGGTGGACGGTGCGGAAGCCGGCCTGGTAGCAGGCGTTGACGACCTGTTCGGGGGTGGCGGGATGAAAATGGGCCGCCGATTCGACGCTCAGGATGAGCGTCGCTTTGCCCCCGGCCGCGAGCTCCAGTGCGCGCTCGAAATCACCGAGGGCGACAATCGCCCCGTGAGGGCACGCCGGGAGACACAGGCCGCACCGCGTACAGGCTTCGTCGACGATCCGGACGCGGTCCGAGTCCACCGCCACAGCATCCGCGGGGCAGACGCGTACGCACGCCAAACACGTGACGCAATGATCCGGTTCGACGCGAAAATCCACCTGAGGTCCGGCCTTGAGGGCGCTGGTAGGCCTGTCGGCCTTCGGGCAAGGGCACCCCAAAATGGAGGGGGTTCCGGGGGCTGTCAATGCCGCTCGATTTTCAAAGCCTTAAACTAAAAGCACTTAGGCTGCTACTCGCCAACCGCCGAAACGGTGCGTAAACTGATCACCGTGAAGCGTGCAGTCGCCGTTTCCCTGCTCCTTGCCGCACTCGCTCCCTCACTCGCGGCACAGGCAGTCGACTACCTCCCCGTATTCGACAGCCTGCGCACCCTCTCCTTGCGTGCCGACTCGGGCGGCAGCGTCCGGAAGGTGACGCTGGTGCGCGACTCACTCGTGTTCCACCTCGACTCCGGGACGGTCTTCTTCACTGAACCCGTGATGGGACGCGTGCCGGGCGTGGTATTCACGGGGCACGGATCCGTGGCCATCGCCCCGGCGTACGCCGTCGAGCGACACGAGCTCACGCGGGTGCTGCACGACTCGTCCACCGCCTGGGACTTCACGACCGCGTCCTTCCTGGCGCTGGACTCGACCATCACGGAGCTCAAGCACCGGGTCACCGCATGGCACGCGGGCGACGACGGAGATGCCCGCGGTGCGCTGAGCCACCTGCTCACCCACGCCTTCGATGGACGCACGAAGCTCGCGCGGAACCCGGCATTCCTCGCCGGTGTCTTGAACGCGGACACCACGGGATACCTCCTGGCCCGCGTGCAGCGCACGCAGGGCGAGGACCTCACGTTCTTGTACGACGTGCGCGCCGCCGAGGGGATCGAGGTCATGCGTGACGGGCGGGAGGGCGCGGGCGAATGGACGGTGGCGGAATTCCCCGTCGCGTCCGCCCTGTCCGACTCGGAACCCGAGTTGGCGTCGGACCCCGACGTGCGGGTGGGTCCGTATACCATCAAGGCCGTGGTGGACCCGGAGCACGACTTCAAGTCCGCCACCGTGTTCCGCTTCACGACCCCCCGCGTGCGCACCCGCTGGGTGGAATTCTGGCTCGCGTCAGAGCTCCAGGTCGATTCGCTGAATGCGGCGGATGGGCATCCGGTGTCTTTCTATCGGCCGCCCCGCTCCGGCGCCCTCTGGATCCGCCTCCCGGACGGCCGGCAGCCCGGAGACACCATCGCGTTGCGCCTGGTCGATCATGGTGACTTGATCGCCAGTTTTTCGATCATCGACGAAGTGCGCCACGAGTATCCCCCGCTCGCGGAGCTCGCGCCCGGAACCCTTGATCAGTGGCTGATGGTGAAGGACTGCAGCGCCTGGTATCCGCGCTACGACCTGTGGCAACCCGCGGACATGGACGTGACCTACCGGGTGCCGAAGGGCTATCAGTTCTCGAGCAGCGGCCGGCTGGCGGACTCCGCCAGATCGGGAGATACGGTCATCACACGCTGGCGGACCGAGCGCCCCACCGTCTGGGAGTGCTTCAACGTCGGCCACATGGATGAACAGCACGTCTCGGATGCCCGGATTCCGCCGGTCGTGGTCCAGATGAACACGAGCGCCCACAAGTCCCTCGACAACTTCCTGGGCCAGGAGACCGCGCTTATCGCGGACGCGGGCGGGAGCTCCTCCCGCCTCGCCATGTTGACGCGCTCCGACGCCCTCGAGGACGTCACCGGGGACGTCGCCAACAGCCTCGCGTTCTTCACCAGCCAGTTCGGCCCGCCCCTCTATTCGCAGTACTATGCCACCGAGGTCCCGGTCAACTACGGTCAGGCGTTCCCGGGCATGATCTATCTCTCGAACTACACCTACTTCGGCACGCGGTACAGCGGTCACGAGGAGTCGTTCCGGTCGCACGAGATGGCCCATCAATGGTGGGGCATCGGAGTGATGCCCGCCGGCTTGCGGGATGCGTGGCTCCAGGAGGGATTCGCGAACTTCTCAGCGCTCTGGTACGCACAGGTGATCATGCGCGACACCGCCAAGTTCTATGCGCAGATCAACGGGTGGCGGGACAGCCTGGTGTCCCGGGGCCCGGACGTGGCTCCCCTGGGTCTCGGGTTCCGTGCGCGGAGCGAGGACCACCCCGGCGACTACGGCCTGATCGTCTATCAGAAGGGGGCATGGGTTCTGCAGATGCTCCGCAACCTCATGCTCGATTTCCGCACCTACAAGGAAGACGGATTCGCCGGAACGATGCGGGATTTCTACACGCGCTTCCGGGGAAAGAAGGCTTCCATCCAGGACTTCCAGCGGGTGGTGGAGGAGCACGCCGGCCAGCCGATGGGCTGGTTCTTCGACGAATGGGTGTACGGGTCGGCCATCCCCACGTACACCTTCTCGTGGCACGCGGACCCCCCGGTGAATGGGAAGGTCGCCCTGCACCTCCGGGTCCGGCAAACGAACGTCCCGGACAACTTCTTCATGCCGGTGCCGGTGGAGGTCCGCTTCACGGGACACCGGCGCTCCTTCCTGCACCTCAACGTGCGCGGGCCGCTCACCGAAGGAACGGTGTCCATCACCGACACGCCCACCGCCGTGTCCTTCAATCCCCTGGCGTCGGTGCTGGCCGCGGTAAAGACGGAGGACTGGGAGCCCTAGACGAGGGCGTACTCCTTGAGCTTGCGGTACAGCGTCCGTTCGCCGATCCCCAACGCCTCCGCCGCCTTCCGGCGATTCCCCCGGCTCTCCCGCAGCGCGGCCTCGATGGCCGCGCGCTCCACGTCGGCCATCGACATGCCGGCGCGGTACACCACGCGGTCGTCGGTCGCCGTATCGATTTCCGCGGCCGGCAGGGAGCCGTGCGGACCCACCTCGATGACCTCCACGCGGCGCGCCGGTTGATCATCCACCCGGCGGCGCAGCTCCTCGACCTGCAGCTTGAGCTCCACTAGACTCCGCAGAATGAACTGCAGTTCCTGGCCCTGCAGGTCCTGCCCCGGTCCCACCACGCGCATCGGCAGGCCGCGCGTTCTCCCGTCCCGGATGTCGGCGGGGATGTCCGAGGCCCGGATCTCGCCGGCGGGCGCCAGCACCACCATCGACTCGATCAAGTTCCGGAGCTGCCGGACATTGCCGGGCCAGTCCGCATCCACGAGCTGCTGCAGCGCCTCGGGCGTGATCCCCTGGAAGGCGCGCTCATGCGTCTTGGCGAATTCCGCGATGAACCGGCGCACCAGGATCGGGATGTCGGACCGGCGCTGGCGGAGGGGGGGCAGATAGATGGAAAGGACGTTCAGCCGGTAATACAGATCGTCCCGGAACTGCCCCAGGTCCACGAGGTCCCGGAGCGCCTTGTTGGTTGCCGCCACCACCCGGACATCCACGCGGATGGGCTGCGTCCCGCCGACCCGGAAGAACGTCCGGTCCTCCAGCACCCGCAGGAGCTTGACCTGCGTTGCCGGAGGCATCTCGCCCACTTCATCCAGGAAAATCGTCCCGCCGTCGGCCAGCTCGAACCGCCCCAGGCGCCGCTCGGCCGCCCCGGTAAAGGCACCCTTTTCGTGGCCGAAGAGCTCGCTCTCGAGCAGCGTCTCCGGAAGCGCCGCGCAATTGACGTCGATGAACGGTTTTCCCCGGCGGGGCGAGAGGTCATGGATGGCGCGGGCCACCAGCTCTTTCCCGGTGCCCGATTCCCCGTCGATCAGCACCGTGGACGAGACCGGCGCCATCTGCTCGATCTTGACCAGCACTTCCTGAATGGGGGAAGACTCGCCGATGATCCCGGTGCGTTCCTGCAGGCGGCGGCGCTCGATGAGGCGCCGGACCGTCTGGGCCACTTCCCCCAGGTCGGCACCCTTCACCAGATAACCCGTCAGGCCCAGCTCGAGGGCGAATTCCTTGGGCCCGGGCTCGGTGGTCTCGAGAATCCCCAGCGTGGACACAGGGAGGTCACGCGCCTGCGAGAGGAGCTGGGCCGTCGAGGGCTCGTGCAGTCCGCCGGTGAACACGAGGCACGCGAGGGGGGGCTCACGCCGGCGCAGGGCCTGGCGGACTTCGTCGGCGGAGGTCGCCAGCTCGGTCTCGAACCCAGCGCCTTCGAGCTGGGCGTTGACGCGGACGGCGAACTCGAGGTCGCCGGTGGTGATCAGGACCCGATCCACTAGTGCCCCGCGGGATCGCCCCGGAGAATTGCCACCGCATGCTCGAGCAGATCGTCGAGCACCGGCAATGCGTCTTTCACCGCCCCCGGTGAGCCGGCCAGATTCACGATGAGCGTAGTCCCCCGGGTCCCGGCGATTCCCCGGGAGAGCCAGGCCTTGGGAAGCGCCTTCGCCCCACGGGCCCTGATCGCCTCGGCAATACCGGGGGCGGAGCGGTCGATCGCGGCCCCGGTGGCCTCCGGCGTCACATCCCGGAGCGCGAGCCCGGTGCCGCCGGTGGTCAGCACCACATCGACCTCACCGGAATCCGCCCATCGGGTCAGCTTCGACACGATGAGATTGGTCTCGTCGGGGACGATGCTGCGGACGGCGACCTCGAGCCCGCGCTTCGCCGCCCAAGTGGCGATCGCGTCACCCGAGGTGTCGTCGCGCCTGCCCTGCGCGCCAAGGTCTGAGATTGTCAGTATCCCAATTCGCATTTGCCTCACTAACCGTCTAACCGTCTAATCACTTTTTCGTATTGTGCGGCACGAACGGCAGCTTGACCACTTCAGCCTCGGCCCGCTTCCCGCGCACTTCCACCTCGAACTTCGTGCCCGCCTTGGCCTGCTCCTTCGGGAGGTAGGTGGTGCCGATCGGTGCATTTACCGTCGGCGTCACGGTGCCCGACCGGACGATGTCCACCTGCCGGCCATTCAGGAACACGGGGTAGCCATGCCGGCCGATGGCCTTGGGGTCCGTCGTGCGGAATCCCACCAGCCGGCGGGTCACGCCTTCGAGCTTCTGCTTCTTGAGGGCCGCCTGCCCCGTGAACGACGCGCCCTTCTCGAGCTTCACGATGAAGTTGAGCCCCGCCTCGATGGGCGTGGTGGTATCGTCGATGTCGTTGCCGTAGAGGGGCAGTCCCGCCTCGAGGCGCAACGTGTCCCGCGCACCCAGCCCGCAGGGCTCCGCGCGTCCCTGGCCCGCCAGCGCGTGCCAGAGCTTTTCGGCATCCTGGGAGCGGCAGTACAGCTCGAAGCCGTCCTCCCCCGTGTAGCCGGTGCGGGAGATGAAGCACTGCACGCCGGCGACCTTGGCATCCGGGAGAAAATGGTAATACGGAATGTCCTTCACTTTGGCGTTCGCCAGCGGCGTGAGGAGGGCTTCCGTGCGCGGGCCCTGGATGGCGAGCAGACCGACGTCGTCCGAGATGTTCCGCAGCCGGACGTTGGCCCCGCCCTTCTGATCCAGGATGTGGTTCCAGTCCTTCTCGATGTTCGAGGCGTTCACGACCATCATCAGCTTGTCTTCGAACCGGTACACCAGGCAGTCGTCGACGAAGGTGCCCTGGTCCGTCAGCAGGCCTGAGTACTGGGCCTGGCCGGCGGCGAGGGCGCCGACGTCGTTGCAGGTGACCTTCTGCACGAAGGCATTCCGGTCGGGGCCGGTGATCTCGAACTCGCCCATGTGGGACACATCGAAGATCCCCACGTCGGTCCGCACCGCCTTGTGCTCGGCGCC
Organism: Gemmatimonadales bacterium; assembly: GCA_035279865.1. Taxonomy (GTDB): domain Bacteria; phylum Gemmatimonadota; class Gemmatimonadetes; order Gemmatimonadales; family GWC2-71-9; genus 40CM-2-70-7. Next base: position 10,209 of record DATEGY010000329.1, read on the forward strand.
GATGCCGGCGGGATAGGTCACCGGCATCTCGTAGCCGCCGAAGGGCACCATCTTGGCGCCGAGGGCGACGTGGACGTCGTGGAGGGGCGTGCGCTTCAAGGGTGCGGAAGGCGTATCGGTCATCAGATTCCTCGAGAGTTCAGCGTGAACCCATCAGCGTCGCGAGCAGCGCCTTCTGGACGTGCAGCCGGTTCTCCGCCTCGTCCCACACGCGGGACTGCGGGCCTTCGATCACGTCGGCGGTGACCTCTTCGCCCCGGTGCGCGGGGAGGCAGTGCAGGAAAATCGCCTTCGGGTCCGCCTGCTTCATGAGGGCCTTGTCCACCGTGTACCCGCGGAAGGCGTTCTTCCGGCTCTCGGCCTCCCCTTCCTGCCCCATCGACGCCCAGACGTCGGTGTTCACCACATGGGCGCCCGTCGCCGCTTCTTCGGGGGACTCGGTCACCATCACCTTGGCCTTCGCCTTGGCGGATTCGAACTTGGCGTGGTTGGGCTCGAAGCCTTCGGGGCATGCAAGCCGCAACTCGAAGCCGAGCACTTGCGCGGCCTCGAGCCAGCTGTTGGCCATGTTGTTGCCGTCCCCGATCCACGCGATCCGCTTCCCCTCCCAGCCTCCCAGGGCCTCCTTCACCGTGAACAGGTCGGCCAACACCTGGCAGGGGTGCGAGAGGTCGGTCAGGCCGTTGATGACGGGGATTGTGGCGTACTTCGCCAGCTCCTCGACCTCACCGTGGTCGAAGGTCCGGATCATGATCCCATTCACATAACGGGAGAGCACGCGCGCGGTGTCGGGGATGGGCTCGCCGCGGCCGATCTGGATGTCCCGGGACGAGAGGAAGAGGGCCTGCCCGCCCAGCTGGTAGGCGCCCACTTCAAAGGAGACCCGGGTGCGGGTGGACGATTTGGCGAAGATCATGGCCAGGGTCTGACCGGCCAGTGGGGTCTCCCGGTACTGGCCCGACTTCATGCGGCTGGCGAGGTCGAACAGGCGAGAGATCTCGTCCTTCGAGAAGTCCGTGATAGCCAGGAAATCGCGCTTGGGCATGGGGTCCTTGTAGGTCGAAACAGGTCAAAATGACAGCGAAGACCTGCGGATTTTACATAGTAACCCAGGGGAGTGACAAGCCTCAGGGGGGAGCATGCGCCGGAGATGTGAGGCGAGCAAGTCCATGACCGAGAGTATCGACCGACCAGAGAGCCGTTTCACCGTGGCCCACTCTTGTGAATGCGACGCGCGCGCCATCGAACGTCCACCCAGGGGTCAGCGCGGTGTCCGCGATCTGATGGTCCCCAGTTCCGTCCGGGTGGATAAGCCAGAGGGTGCCGTACCCTCCCGCCGGTAACGTCCTGACGTAAGCGATCCAATTGCCTCTCGGACTCCATGCGGGCGAGATGTCCAACACGCCTGGTGACGTGATCCAGGCGGTGTCCACCCCCAAGGTGTCCGTCCTGAAGAGGCGATCATCCTCTGACACGACGATGTAGTGGCCGTCCGGTGACCAGCTCGGATCATCCATCTCAGAACGGAGCGGCCCCGGCAGCGGGACTCGCCGGGCGATACCGCCCGTGTCATTGATAATCCAGAGCCCCGGTGGAGTGCCATTGTTCTGACTCGAGGAGAAGGCGATCAGAGACCCGTCTGGGGACCAGCTCGGTGCGAGGTTCTCCCCAGTGGTCACCATCGCTTGCACGGAGCCCGACGCAACATCGACGCGTGCCAGAGTTTCCGCATAGAACTTTACGAACACCACCGTCTTCCGATCCGGGCTCCAGCTGGGATCTCCGCCGTTCAGCGCGAGTAGGTGGAGCGTCGAGCTGTCCGTTCGGCCGACATACAGACCAGGGGGCCAGAGGGTTGTCCCGGTGCGATCGAATGCAAAGCTGACGCTGTCCGAGGCGAACGCGACGTCCGCGTCCCGAGGCTGGGGGGGGATCGGGAGGGGCTCGGCGCAGCCGAGGGCAACCACGGCACAGGCGGAGCCGATCAGGGTCCGCACTAGAGGATGTAGCGCCTCAGGTCTTCGTCGTCGACGATCTTCTCGAGCCGTTCGCGGACGGCCTTGGCGTCGAAGACGATCTTCTTGGCGTAGTCGGGCAGCTCGAAGAGCACGTCCTCGAGGAGCGTGGTGAGGACGGTGTGGAGCCGCCGGGCCCCGATGTTCTCCATCCGCTCGTTCACCCGCGCGGCGATCCGCGCGATCTCGGCCACGCCGTCCACCGTGAACTCGAGCGTCGCCCCCTCCACCGCGCAGAGCGCGGCGTACTGCTTGGTGAGGGCGTTCTCGGGCTCCGTCATGATCCGGATGAAGTCCGCCTCGGTGAGGGGCGTCAGCTCCACCCGGACCGGGAAGCGTCCCTGGAGCTCCGGGATCAGGTCCGACGGCTTGGAGACGTGGAACGCGCCGGCCGCGATGAACAGGATGTGGTCGGTGCGGACGTACCCGTACCGCGTCTGCACCGTCGAGCCTTCGACGATGGGCAGGAGGTCGCGCTGGACCCCCTCGCGCGACACGTCGGGCCCGGTGGTGTTCCGCTCCCCGGCGATCTTGTCGATCTCGTCAATGAAGATGATGCCGTGGTTCTCGACCCGGTCCAGGGCCTCGTTCACCACATCATCCATGTCCACGAGCTTCTTGAGCTCTTCGTCGATCAGGATCCGCCGCGCCTCGTGCAGGTGCACCACCCGGCGCTTCTTCCTCTTGGGCAGCATGTCCTGCAGCATCTCGGTGATGTTGACGTCGGTCCCTTCCATCTGCGGCGGCTGCATGAGGTCGATGGACGGATAACTCTGCTGCTGGACTTCGATCTCGACGTCCCGCTCCTCGAG
>DATEGY010000330.1:0-19148 GCA_035279865.1 Gemmatimonadales bacterium
ACGATGATCGCCTCGACCGAAGGGTCGTCGAGCCGGTTGACGCTCACCGCTTCGAGGTTGCCCCAGTCCCCGTCCTTCCGGAGCGCCCGGCACTCCAGCCGCACTTTGTGCCCGGGACGCCGCATCAGGTCCGCGAACAACTGCCGGGCCCGGGGCTGATCGTCGGGGTGGATCAGATCGAAGATGGACTTGCCGACGTTTTCGCCGGCGGCGTACCCGAGGATGGGGAACGCCGCGGCGGTGGAGTAGTGGATGGTGCCGTCGGGGCGCAGGAGCAGGATGACGTCGGAGCTGTTCTCGACCAGGGCCCGGAAGCGCTCTTCGTTCCGGCGCAGCTCTTCACTGGTCCGGCGAACCTCCGAAACATCGCGGAAGCTCCAGACCCGGCCCACCACTTCGTTTCCGATGCGCTGGGGGAGGGAAAACCGCTCGAAGACCCGGCCATCCTTGAACAGGATCGAGTCGTGGCTTTCCGCTTCGGGACGGGCATAGAGCTCCATCACCTTCGCCAGGAAGACGTTCGGATCCTGGAGCTGGTCGAGCACGAAGCCGATGAGCTGATCGTCGTTCTTGGCGGTGGCTACGGCCGGGGGGATACGCCACATCTCGAGGAAGCGGTGGTTGAAGGTGATCACCGCTCCGGTGCGGTTGACCACCAGGATGCCGTCGGCGGTGGATTCGAGCGTCGCGGTGAGGAGGGAGACGGCCTCCCGGAGGTGCCCTTCCGGTGGCGCCTTGGGGCGCGCCTTGGGCTTGCGCGGCATGGTCGATTCTAGGCTCCCGCGGCCTCCCTTTCCAGTGCCGACCGGAAAGGCCTTCGATTCTGCCGTCTCAGCTCCCGAGGAGGGACTCGAACCCCCGACCCGCCGGTTAACAGCCGGCTGCTCTACCGACTGAGCTACTCGGGAAGGACGCGAAATATCACCTGCCGGGCAGGCGACTTCAACTGACCGCTGATGGCTGACGGCCGACGGCTTCACTCGGCTCAGCCACCAGCATGCCCACCAGGATCATGGCGCCCCCACCCCATTGGACCAGGGAGAGCCGTTCCCCCAGCCAGAGCCAGCTGGCCAGGCTGGCGAAGACCGGTTCGGTGCAGAAGAGCAGGGCGGCCCGCCCCGAGGACAGGTCCTTCTGGGCGCGCATCTGCAGCAGGAGCGCCACCGCGGTGGCCGCGACCCCGCAATAGGCCAGGGCCAGGATCGAACGCGTCGTCACGGCGAAGTGCACCGGCTCGAGGAGCGGCGCGGCGATGCCCACGCCGACGGTGGTCACGGCGATCTGCATGAGCACCAGGCGCCGGACGTCGAACCGCACTCCCAGCTCGTGCACCGCGACGATCTGGCCGCCGAAGACGAACGCCGTCACGAGCGTCCACCAGTCTCCACGGTTGAGCCCGCCGGCTCCGGGATCGGTGAGGAAGTAGATGCCCAGGGCGGCGAGCCCCACGCCGGAGAGCGTCCACCAGGAGAGGCGCTCCCGGACCACGAAGTACGCCACGAGGGGGGCCAGGACCGACGACATCGCGACGATGAAGGCCGACCGCGACGGACTCGTGTAGGCCAGCCCGACCGCCTGGGTCGCGAACCCCACACCGAGCAGCGCGCCGAGCAGGAGGCCCGCGTAGAGCTCGCGCCCTGAGGGGAAGGGCCGGAGCCGCGTGCCGGGAATGAGGATGAGGGTGCCGAGGAGGAAGCGGACCGCCACGAACGCGAGCGGGGATGCGTCCGCGAGCGCCACCTTCACCGTGGGGAACGAGAGTCCCCAGATGGCGCACGTGAACACCAGGAGGAGATCCGCCTTCCGGCGGGTCACGACCCCCCCCGCAGGTAGCGTCCGGTGACCGATCCCGGCGTCTTGGCGATGGCCTCGGGTTCTCCCTCTGCGACCACCCGTCCTCCCTCCGCGCCGGCCCCGGGTCCCAGGTCGATCACCCAGTCGGCGCGCTTGATGACATCCAGATGGTGTTCGATGACGAGGACCGTGTGTCCGGCGTCCACGAGGCGGTCGAGTACCCGGCAGAGCGTGCGGACGTCGTCCAGATGCAGCCCGGTGGTCGGCTCGTCCAGTATGTAGAGCTTCCGGCCGCTCCGCGACCGTGCGCCGGCCGACGCCAGCTCCCGCGCGATCTTCAGCCGCTGGGCTTCGCCGCCGGACAATGTGGTGGCCGGCTGGCCGAGCCGCAGGTACCCGAGGCCCACCTGCTGGAGATGCCAGAGGGTGCGGGCCAGGCCTCCCTGCCGGTGAAAGATCGCCAATGCCTGATCGACCGTAAGCTGCAGGGTGTCGTGGATGGAGCGGCCGTCCACTTTGACGTCCAGGGTCTCGCGCTTGTACCGGCGGCCGCCGCACATCTCGCAGGGGACGAAGACGTCGGCGAGGAACACCATCTCGATCTGCACGTGCCCCGCGCCCTCGCAGGCCTCGCAGCGCCCGCCGGCCACGTTGAAGGAAAAGGTGCTGGGTGTGTATCCCCGCTCGTGCGCCAGCGGCGTCGAGGCGTACAGGGCCCGGAGCTCATCAAACGCCTTCACGTAGGTGATGGGGTTGGACCGGGGCGTGCGGCCGATCGGGCTCTGATCCACCAGCACCACGTCCGCAATGCCTTCCCATCCGGTCAAGCCTCGCACGTCGCCGACCACTTCGCCGAGATGCTCCTTGGCGCTGTGCCCGCCCTTGATGCGGGACTCGAGCTGCCGGTAGATGACGTCGTGTACCAGGGTGGACTTCCCCGATCCCGAGACCCCGGTGACCACCGTGAGCGTGCCGAGAGGAACGCGGACGTCCACGCCGTCGAGGTTGTGGAGACGGGCCCCGCGGACCGTCAGCCACCGGGGCCCCGCGGGGCGCCGCGCCGACGGAACACCGATGCGTTTTTCCCCGGAGAGATACTGGCCGGTGAGTGTGCCGGCCTCGCGCACGGTCGCCGCGGGACCCTGATAGACCACGTGGCCGCCATGCTCGCCGCTTCCCGGGCCGAGCTCCACCATGTAGTCGGCGGCCGCCATCGCGGCCGGATCGTGTTCCACCACCACGACCGTGTTTCCGGCGTCGGCCAGGCGCCGCAGCAATCCGAGCAGGCGGTCGGTGTCTCCGGGGTGGAGTCCGATCGAGGGCTCGTCCAGCACGTAGCACGTGTCGACCAGATGAGCGCCCAGGGCGTTGGCCAACGCGATACGCTGAGCTTCGCCGCCCGAGAGCGTGCGCGTTTGACGGTCGAGGGTCAGGTATCCCAGGCCGACATCCACCACGAATCGGACCCGGGACCCCAGCTCATCGAGGATGTGCTCGGCGATCGCCTGCTGGAACGCAGGGAGTGCGAGACCCTGGAGCCAGCCCGTCAGCTCACTCGCCGTCAAGGCGGACACGTCGGCGATGGTTTTCCCCGCCACCTGCACGGCGAGCGCATCGGGCTGCAGCCGCGCGCCGCCACACCGCGGGCAGGTCTTGGCCAGCTGGTACTGCCGGAGAAAGACGCGGATGTACTGCTTGTAGCGCTTCTCCTCCAGGCGTTCGAGGAACGGGAACATGCCCAGGAACCGGCCCTTGGCCCCCCGCAGGAAGAACTTGCGATCGTCCGCGGGGATGTCGCGCCAGGCTGTGTCCACGGACACGCCCCGGCTCCGGGCTGCCTCCCGGAGGATTCTGCGCCGTCCCTCGTAACGCGGTTTGGTCCAGGGGTCGAGCGCCCCTTCGGCCAGCGACAGACGCTGGTCCGGAATGATCAGGGACTCATCGTACTCGAGCACGGCGCCAAAGCCATTGCATCCGGGACATGCCCCGCGGGGATTATTGAAGGAGAACAGGTTCGGCGTGGGTGCGGGGGCCGGGCGGCCGCAGTTCGAGCAGGCCGGGTGTTCGGAGTACCGCCGGCGGTGGCCACCGTCCGTCAGGATGACCGCCACCCCGTCACCCTCGGCGAACGCCGTGGCGACCCCGTCGGCCAGTCGGCCGCGGTTGGCGGGGCTGGCGGCGACCCGATCGACGAGAATCAAGACCTCCTGCGCGGCCCTGATGCGCTCCTCGGCGTTGGACTGATCGAGCCGGAGGACCTCGCCGTCCGCTTGCACTCGGACAAACCCGGCGGCTTTGAGCTGGGCAGCAATCTCCACATCCGGACGGGCGCCGGTTCCGGGGAGTGGGAACGCGACCGTCACGGAGTCAACGACTCCCGCGACCGTCAGGGAGTCCTTTAGGGACTCCCGGCTCCCAGTGGTTCCGTCGACCACCTCCTGAACGGTGTCCGCTTTCACCACGCTCCCGCAGTTCCGGCAGTACGTCGTTCCCGTACGGGCCCACAGGAGCCGCAGGAAGTCGTAGATCTCCGTGGCGGTCCCCACGGTGGACCGGCTCGAGGTGGTCGGGTTCTTCTGCTCGATGGCGACGGCGGGGGAGAGTCCCTCCAGACTGTCCAGGAGGGGCTTCGGCATCCGTTCCAGGAACTGCTTGGCGTACGAGGAGAGCGACTCGATGTACCGCCGCTGGCCCTCGGCATAGAGCGTGTCGAACGCGAGCGAGCTCTTCCCGGACCCGGATGGCCCGGTGATGACGGTAAACGCCCGCCGGGGCAGGGATACGGTGATGCCCTTCAGATTGTGCTGCCGCACGTTGCGGAGGACGACTTGATCGGGAGGGGCTGGCATAACCCCTAAACATAACCTTAGCTTCGGCGTCACATGGCGCTTGCCCTAACTCCCAGGCTCCTCCGCCGCGGACTCGCCCTTTTCGTCATCATCTCCTTGGCCGGTGTCGTCGCTCTGCTTTTCTATGGCGACAACCTCCGGGCATTCCTCGACGCGCTGGCCTCCATCCATTGGCAGTGGCTGCTCATCGGGCTGGCGCTGGCTTCCATGGACTGGATTGGGGGGGGCACCCGGCTCTGGGTGGTGGCACGGCACATCCAGCCGGAGGTCCGGCTCCGCGACATGATCGTGGCCGGGGGCATGAGCGCCTGGGGAGGCTACCTCACGCCTTTCCAGTCCGGTGCCGGGCCTACGATGATGTTCACCATGAAGCGCGCCGGAGTCCGCCTCCCCGCCGCCTTCACCGCCACCTTCATGACGTTCGTGGCCACCGTCGCGTTCTTCGCCATCGCCGGCCCCCTGGCCATCTTCTTCGGCGCCGGTCGCTCCCTCGAAAAACATCACATCGTCCTGGGCATCGGTCTCTACGACCTGTTCCGGATCTCCCTGGGCGTCTTCGTCGTGCTGGGTCTCCTCATGTTGTTCCTGATGGTCTTCCCGCGGCTGGCCCGCGATCTGGTGCACTCGCTGGCGGGCCGGGTCGGGAGGCGCAGCCGCCGGGTGGCGGCAGGGATGGAGCAGCTCCGGGAGGGGATCGAGTACGGGCACCAGTGCTTCGTGGCGTTTGGCAGTCCCAAGGGCTGGCTGGCGACGTTCTGGGCCATCCTCCTGTCCGCCCCGTCACACGCGAACAAGTTGCTCGCGGGCTATGTCGCCCTCAGGGCTCTGGGCATCCCCGCCGACTTCGTAGAGATCCTCCTGGTTCAGACCCTGATCACGTTCGTGCTCTACTTCGCTCCCACACCGGGAGGATCCGGGATGGCCGAGGGTATTTCTACGGTCGTAATGTCGATCTACGTCCCGCGGGCCCTCATTCCGAGCTACACCCTCGTCTGGCGGTTCATCAACAGTTACGCGACGGTGATCGTGGGGTCCCTGATTTTCTGGGGATGGCTGCGGCAGGGGTTGATTGGAATGGAAGAAGCGGTGTCGACGGACCAACGCCCAGGGATCACGGACGGGGCGTAACCTGTGTCGCCTTGTCCAGTTACGGACCCGGGCGTAACTTCCGAGCCGGCCTTCCCGTAGAAAGGAACCCCCGATGGCCCTTCTCGAGATGGGCGGCAGAAAGTTCACCATTCCTGCCGGCGAAGTGGCGCTCGGCAGTGCTGCCGATTGTGCGATCCAACTGACGGGCCCCGGGATCACCTCCAAGACGGCAATCCTCAAGGGGTTGCCTGACGGGCAGGTTTCGATCCGAAAGGCAGATCCGCAGAGCGTCATCGCCATCAACGGCGTCAACCTCGGCGCCGAGCCGACGCCCCTCTTGCACGGAGACAAGATCCAGACCGGCGGGAACGAGCTGACCTTTGTGGACGAACGGAGGTCAGGCAGCACGCAGTACGTTGCGGCCATGGACGTGTCGAAGGCCATGGCGTCCGCCAAAGCCTCGGCGGGGGCGGGGAAACCCACCGCCAACACCGGCGGACGGGTGGTGTCGCTCACCGATGGGCGTGAGTACGCCGTCACCGGTACGTCACTGGTCTTCGGGCGCGAGGCCGGCTGCGACGTGGTCGTCACGGGGAAGGACGTTTCCCGCCGTCATGCCGAGATCGTGACGACCCCCAAGGGCTACATGGTGGTGGACTCGAGCACGAACGGCACCTACGTCAACGACCAGAAAATCGAGGGACAGCGCCTGCTGATGCGGGCCGACGTCATCAAGATCGGTGACGAGCAGTTCCGGTTCTATGCCGATGTCGCCCCGGCCGTCCCCGCCGCCCAGACTCCACCTTCCCCTCCCGCGGGGCCGGCCGCTAATCCGCCGCAGGCCGCGACCCCGACACCACCGCCACCGAGCGGCGCGGGTCAACGTCTACAGAACACGAGCTTCGGTCTGGCCGCGGCTCAGCGTCCCTCGGCCACGGCGCCGAGCGTCCCGGCTGCGCCGGCGATGGGCAATTTTCTCTTTCGCACGGGGCCGCTCAAAGGGCAGCGCTATCAGATCAAGACGCCGGTCCTGAACGTCGGGCGGGCCGACTACAACGACCTGGTCATTCCCGATGCGTCGGTCTCGACTTCCCACGCCAAGCTTCAGCGGCGGGAGGGGGTCTGGATGCTCGTCGACCTCGATTCCACCAACGGGACCTTCGTGGACGGGGAGAGGATCAGCGGGGAAGCCCCCTTGGCCCCGGGTGCGATGGTCCGGTTCGGCGACGTGCAAGTGGTGTTCGAGCCCACGGACGACGCGATGGGGACCGCCAAGGGCGGGGGCACCAAGGTCATCGAGGCCTTCAACCCCGGCGCCGCCGCTCCTGCCCCCAAGGCGGCGGCTCCGCCCCCTCCGGCTCCTCCCGCTCCGCCCAAGCCGCCCGCCGCGCCGCCCGTCAAGCGACAACCCGTACCGCCCCCGGTGCCGTCGAAGAAAAAGGGATGCGGCGCGAGCGCAGCCATTATCGTGCTCGGCGGCGCGTCCGTCCTGTACTGGATGCTGCGCTAAGACGTGCATATCACCTGCGCGGGCCGCACCGACGTCGGGATCATCCGATCGGGGAACGAGGACAACTTCCTCATGGTCCCCGACAAAGGGATTTTCATCGTCGCCGACGGTATGGGCGGGCACGCGGCCGGTGAAGTCGCGAGCGAGATGGCGGTGCGGGTCATCGCCCGCGAGATCGGCTCACTGCAGGGGCTCTCGGACGAGCAGGTGGCCGAGCGGATGCGGCTCTCGATCCGCGCCGCCAATGGCGCCATTTTCGAACGGACCCTCACGGAGCATGACAAGCGCGGGATGGGGACCACGGTGACCGGACTGACGCTGTTCAGCAACCGGTTTCTGATCGGGCAGGTGGGGGACAGCCGGGCGTACCTGCTCCGGGACGGCAAGCTGACTCAGGTGACCAAGGATCATTCGTACGTGCAGGAACAGGTGGATGCCGGATATCTCACGCCGGAGCAGGCCCGCACTCATCCGTACAGCAATGTGATCACCCGCTGTGTCGGCGCGAACGCCGACGTGATGCCCGACGTCTACGTGGGGAGCGTGCGGCAGGGCGACCTCTTCCTGCTGGCGTCCGATGGCCTGACCGGAATGCTCGAAGATCCCCAGCTGGCGGAGATCATGAAGAGCGGCCGGGAACCGCAGGAACAGGTGGATGCGCTGATCGACGACGCCAACCGGCATGGCGGGCTCGACAACATCACAGCCATCATGGTCCGGATCGATCACGTGGATGCATCCCCCGGCAGCCGCGACACCGAGGCGAACACGCTGCCCGGCTGAGTCGCTAGAGCAGGGAACGCCCCCCATTCAGTCGGGACGCGACTTCACCTCCAGGCATCGTCACGAGATTCACAATCGCCTGCCCCGGCACCTCCCGGGGCTCGCGCACGAACACCCGCAGCCGCCGGGCCGATCGGACCAGCTCCGCGGACACGCGGGGCAGGCCCAGGCGGACACCCGCTTCCCGCCCCGACAGGTCCACGACGTCGCCATCCCGGGTCACGAGCGGTAACTGCAGGTCGAGCATCTCCGGTTTGGCCGGGAAATCGATGAAGAGATCTCCGGGGCGGAGCTTCAGCTCGGCGGCCAGCCGGTCTTCCACCCGCGCCACGAGATCCGGATCGGTCGCGGGCCAGTCCCCGGAGGCGGGGAGGTCGGTGGCGGGGAGATCCAATGCCCGTTTGGCGAGGCGCCGCTCGCGGAGCGCCCGGGCGAGTCCGGCCGGGTCGGACCGGGACAGGTCGTGAATGAGCCCGTCATCCGTGGCGTCCGCGACCCCCTCCGCCGTCACGGTCCCTGAGGCGATCGCATCCTTCACGGCCCGCTTGAACATCACGGTGGCCGACCGGACCGCGTGATGCCAGTAGACGTTGCGGTACATCTGGTACTTGGCGAAGAGCAGGGACTCGAGGGCCGCCAGACCTTTTTCATGCAAGGCCAGGGTGGGCCGCCCGGCGTGCTCGATGATGGTGAGCGAGGCGAGCAGGCGGTCGACGTCGATCACGCCGTAGGGGACGCCGCACATCCAGGCATCGCGGGACAGGTAATCGAGCTTATCGACGTCGAGTGACCCCGCCACCATCCCCGCCAGGGGCACGGCGCCGCGACCCTGGATGAGGTTCAGCAGGGTCTCCGCTTCCACACCGATTTCCCGGAGCACGTCGCCCAGCGCCCCCGTGGTGAGGTGCCGGCGCGCGAGCGCTTCGTGCCGAGGAAGCCCTGCCTCCTCGAGCGCGTGGGAGAATGGGTAGTGGCCGATGTCGTGGAGGAGGGCCGCCAGCCGGATGGCTTTGGCGTCCTTCGGGAGGACGGCGACGTCGCCCTGCGAGAGATGCTCCAGGGCCCGGCGGGCGAGGTGGTACGCGCCGAGGCCGTGCTCGAAGCGGCTATGGGTCGCGCCGGGATAGACCAGGAACGCGTGGCCCAGCTGGCGGACGTACCGAAGTCGCTGCACCGCCGGCGTGTCCACCACCGTCACGGCGTCCGATTCGAGACGGATGTTATTCCAGAGCGGGTCCCGGATGACCTCGAGGGGCGTCAAATTCTCGGGCCAGCCTCCCGAATCGCCGCGGGGACCTGGTCCTGGAACTGGACGAAGTTGTTCTTGAAGAGCGCCGCCAGCTTGGCCGCCATCGCGTCGTAGGCCGCCTGATCGCTCCAGGTCTTCCGGGGGAGCAGGACGTCGTCCGGGACGCCGGGCACATGTTGCGGGACGGATAAGCCGAACACGGGCTCCGTGACATTAGCGGTCTTGTCGAGCTTGCCGGCCAGCGCGGCGCGGACCATGGCCCGCGTATGCGCCAGGCGCATCCGCTGTCCGGTTCCGAACCCGCCTCCCGTCCAGCCCGTGTTCACCAGCCAGCACTGCACACCATGCTTCGCGATCTTCTGGCCCAGGAGCTGGGCATACGTGTTGGGATGCAGGGGCAGGAACGGGGCGCCGAAGCACGCCGAGAACGTCTCCTTCGGCTCGGTCACGCCCCGTTCGGTCCCGGCGACTTTCGCCGTGTACCCGGAGAGGAAGTGGTACATGGCCTGCGCCGGCGTGAGCCGGGCGATCGGCGGCATCACGCCGAACGCGTCGCAGGTGAGGAAGACGATGTGCGACGGGTGGCCGCCCTGGCCCCCCGCCACATGGTTCGGGATGTAGTGGATGGGGTACGACGAACGGGTGTTCTCCGTGATCGCCGCGGAATCGAGATCGATCTTCCGGGTCTCGGGGTCCACCACCACGTTCTCGAGCACCGTCCCGAACATCCGCGTGGTCTGGAAAATCTCGGGCTCTCCTTCACGGGAGAGCCGGATGACCTTCGCGTAGCATCCACCTTCGAAGTTGAAGACGCCCCTGTCACTCCAGCCATGCTCGTCGTCGCCGATCAATCCCCGGTCCGGGTCGGCCGAGAGCGTGGTCTTGCCCGTGCCCGAGAGCCCGAAGAAGAGGGCGACGTCTCCCGCCTCGCCGACGTTCGCGGAGCAGTGCATCGACAGGACACCGCGGTTGGGGAGCAGATAATTGAGGATGGTGAAGATCGATTTCTTCATCTCCCCGGCGTAGCGCGTGCCGCCGATGAGGATGATCCGCTTACCCAGGTTGACGACGATGAACGTCGAGGACTTGGTGCCATGGATCTTGGGGTCCGCGGACATTTCCGGCGCGTGCAGGACCTGCCATTCGGGTGTGAATGCCCCGAGCTCCGAGTGCGTGGGGCGCAGGAACATGTTGTAGACGAACAGCGCCTGCCACGCATTCGGCGTCACGAACCGGACGGGAATGCGGTACTCGGGATCGGCGCCCGCGAACAGGTCGCGGACAAAAATTTCCTGTCCGTTCAGGTGGCGGAGGACATCCGCGTGCAGACGGTCGAAGTGCTCCGGCGCGAGGGCCTGGTTCACCTTCCCCCACCACACCTTCCCGTCGGACGAGCTCTCTTTCACGAAGAACTTGTCGTTGGGCGAGCGCCCGGTGTGCGGACTGGTGACGGCGCAGAAGGGGCCGCCATCGGCCAGCATGCCTTCCTTCCGGCGCACGGCGTGCTCCACCAGCTCGGCCGGGCCGTAGTTCCAATGGACGTGATGCTCGGGAGCGAGGCCCGAGAATTCGATGGAGGCGCCGGAACGGCGTCCGGAGCCTCGAGCAGGGGGCGTGGTCACGGTCGTGGCCATCGGTGTCCTTTTAGGTGTGAAGCCGCCCGGGGCGGGGGCGGCGATGTTCTCGAGCGTCCACGGCGGCCAGGACCGCCAGGTTCACGATCTCGTCGACGTCGGCCCCCCGTTGCAAGACATGTACCGGTCGGGCCATGCCGACCAGTATGGGGCCGATGGCCTGGGCTCCCCCCAGGCGGTTGAGCAGTTTGTACGCGATGTTGGCGGCGTCCAAGCCGGGAAAAATCAGCACGTTGGCCGCTCCGCGCAACTTCGCAAATGGATAAGTTTTTGTCAGAATTGAGCTTACGACCGCCGTATCCGCCTGCATCTCGCCGTCTACCTGAAGCGATGGCTCTCTTTCGTGAAGCAGGGCCACCGCGCTCCGGACCTTCGCGGCACCGCCCTGCGGCACCGATCCGAAGTTCGAAAATGAAAGCATGGCGACCCGCGGTTCGATGCCCAGGCGCCACACGAACTCCGCCGTCGTGGACGCAATGGCGGCGAGGGTCTCCGCGTCGGGATCGATGTTCATGGTACAATCGGCGAAGAAGAACACATCCTGAGGGAGCACCATCATGTAGATCCCGGAGACGTGCTTGCGTCCCGGCGCGGCGCCGATCACTTCGAGGGCGGGACGCACCGCGTCCGGATAGTACATGTCGGCGCCGACTACCAGCGCGTCGGCCCGGTCGGTCTTGAGCAGCAGGAGGCCGTGGTACAGCGGGTCGCGGACGCGGGCCCGTGCTTCGCGCAGGGTCACTCCGCGTCGCTGCCGCCGCTCCCAGTAGGCCCGCGCCAGTCCCTCCGCATCCGCGGCCGCCGCCGGGTTCACGACCTCGATCTCTTCGAGGGTGACGCCCGCGTCCTCGGCGGCCCGCCGGATCTCCTCCGGCTCGCCGAGGAGTACCGGCACGGCGCTCCCCTCGTCCGCGAGCACCCGCGCGGCACGGATGATCTTGGGGTTGTCGCCTTCCGGGAACAGAATGCGCTGGGGGTCTTCCTGGAGGTGCGCGGAGAACCCCCGCATCACTTCGCGCGCCCGCCCCAGACGTCCTTCGAGCTCCTGCCGGTATTCGTCGACGTCGATGACGCGCCCCGCGACGCCGGATCCGACCGCGGCCCACGCCACCGCGGGGGCCACCCACAGGAGCACCCGGGGGTCGAAGGGCTTGGGAATCAGGTAGTCGGGTCCAAACCGTATCCGCTCGAGGCCGTACGCCCGCATCACTGAGTCGGGCACTTCCTCGCGGGCGAGGGCGGCCAGGGCGCGGGTTGCCGCCATCTTCATGTCTTCGTTGATCTTCGTGGCGCGGACATCCAGCGCACCCCGGAAAATAAACGGGAAGCCCAGCACGTTGTTGACCTGATTGGGAAAGTCGGACCGGCCGGTGGCGATGATCGCGTCGGGGCGCGCCTTGCGCGCCTCGTCCGGCATGATCTCGGGGGTCGGGTTCGCGAGGGCGAAGATGATCGGCTTCGGGGCCATGGTCGCGAGCATGGCGGGCGACACCGCACCGGCCACCGAGAGACCGACCAGGACATCGGCGCCCTTCAACGCGTCGGCCAGATCCCGCGCGTCGATCTTCCGGGCGAACTTCTTCTTGTAGGGATCGAGATCGGTGCGGCCTGCATGGATCACGCCGTCCTTGTCACAGAGCGTGATGTGCTCCCGTTTCACCCCCAGGCGGACATAGTGCTCGGCTGTCGCGATGGCCGCCGCACCCGCGCCGCAGAACACGACGCGGATCTCGGCCGCAGCTTTCCCCACCAGTTCGAGCGCGTTGAGCAGCGCGGCCCCCGAGATAATCGCCGTGCCGTGCTGGTCGTCGTGGAAGACCGGAATCGAGAGCGTCTCCCGGAGCCGCTCTTCGATATAGAAACAGTCCGGGGAGCGGATGTCCTCGAGGTTGATCCCGCCGACCGTCGGCTCGAGCAGCTGGCAGAACCGGATCATGTCCTCCGGATTCTCGGAACCCACTTCCAGGTCGAAGACATCGAGGTCGGCGAAGGCCTTGAAGAGAATCCCCTTGCCCTCCATCACCGGCTTCGACGCCAGGGGACCGATGTTGCCGAGCCCGAGGACCGCGGTCCCATTGGTCACGACGGCGATGAGGTTGCCCTTGACCGTGTACTTGTAGGCCTCTTCGGGCTTCGCCGCGATTTCCCGGCACGGCTCCGCCACCCCGGGCGTGTAGGCCAGGGAGAGGTCGCGTTGGTTCTTGAACGGTTTGGTGGGAGAGACCTGAATCTTCCCGGGGCGGCCCTGCGCGTGGTACTCCAGGGCCTCCTGACGGCGGTTGGCCATGGAGGACTCAAGTCCTTTTTGGGAAAGGCGTTATGCTACCGGCGCGCGCGGCCGTTGTCAAGGAAAGGCCGGTTCTCCGGCCTCAGCGGGTCGGCGGCAGAATGGTCGCTGCAGTGTGATAGAGCACCTGGATCGTGGTCCGGTCCACCGGGCTCGGGAGGGGCACGACCGGAGTGGCGAACATGATGTCCGTCGAGTCCGGTGCCTCGGCGAGGATGCCGAGGGTGTGTCCCATTTCGTGGATCGTAACCCGGCGCACACAGGCCTCGACTTGGCCCGGGGTAAACGAGCCGGACAGGACGAGGATGCTCGAGTGCAGCGCGCCGTAGATCCGGTTGTCCGCCCCGATCGAATCGTTCTGGGTCAACCCGCCGCAAGCCAGCGCGGGCGGGCCCGGATCGGGGGGCACGGTGGGCGGGACGCTTCCCGACCAGACGAACTGGACGTCGGCGTGCGCCGAATCGGACACGATCACGCCCGTGAACTCCCCGTAGATGAGCTGATCCTGCCACACGTCGATCGCGTTCTGCACCAGCTCGTTCATGTTTCCTCTGGGGTCCACCCAGAACCGCACGGGGAGCCGGTCTCCCGGCCAATGGAACACGTTCCCGGTGCCGTTGCCGTTCGAGTCGAAGGCGTACGCGCCGGTGTGAGTCGGGGCATCGGGTGTGGTGCACGCCAGGACCCCAAGGAGGGCGAAGCCCAGCAGCGCGTGCCGGCTCACGGGCGACTCCCCGGGGTCCAGCTCACGCCGAGGGCGACGCGGACCACGCCGCGGGATTCGGTGAATCCCTCCGTCCGCAAGGCGTCGGTGATGAACTTGTGCACGTCGGCGTTGACCTCGAGCCCCAGGCCATAGCGGGCCGCGAACGGCGGGATCACGTCAAACGCGATCTGAGCAAAAGGGAAAAACGGTCCGCCGGCTTGAAACAGGCCGAGGTCCTGAGACGGGAGGTACTTGATGGCGCCGATCCGGACCGATCCCGAAAGCCAGGGTTTGAGGGCGCGTGACAGACCGACGGTCACGGCGGCCGTGGTGAGATGCGTGATGGGCTGCGTCCCGCCGCCCTGATCCTCCCGCTGGAGCTCGCTGGTCGATACATCGAGGGCCGCGGAGGCGCGCCAGGGGTTGTCGAGGGGCAAGCCGGCGGTCACTGAGAACGCCGGCGCGAGGGCGGGGCGGACGTCGAACTGATTCACGATCTGGTCATGGACCAGCACCGACGTCCGTCGCACGCCAGCGAACACGGAGAACGACACCTGGGCAGCAGCCGGGGTCGCCAGACAAGAGCACAGGAGCACAGTCCTGAGTACCTGGAGCCTGCTCACCGCTGCGCGTCTGGGCGTCTGCGCGTCTGTGCGTCTAGCCTTGTCATACCTCCAACCTATCACCTTCTCGGGCGACGAGGAGGTACAGCGCCGGTACGAGAAACACGCTGACGAGCAGCTGAGAGAGCATCCCGCCGACGATGACCATCGCGAAAGGCCGCTGAGAATCGGTGCCCACGCCCGTGGCGAGAGCGGCGGGGAGGAGCCCGAGCGACGCGACGAGCGCGGTCATCATGATGGGGCGAAGGCGAAGCAGCGCGGCTTCGCGTGTGGCCCGCGCGATCGGCATCCCGTCCCCCCGCAGCTCGTTGGCGTACGAGATGTACACCACGGCCGTCTGGACCGACACCCCGAACAGGGCCAGGAACCCGATCCCCGAGGATACGGAGAACGGCGTGCCGGTGAGCCAGAGGGCCAGCAGTCCGCCCACCGGCGCCGAGAGCAGTACGGCGGCCACGGTGATCAAGGGGAACTTGAGATTGCTGTACAGCGCGAAGAGGATCAGAAAGATGAGCCCCAGCGTCACCGGCACGATCACGATCATCTGGCGCCGGGACGCCGTGTATTCCTGGAACTCGCCGCCCCAGACGACATGGTAGCCGGGGGGAAGGCTGACCCGCGCCGCCGTGCGCGCCTGGGCATCCTGCACGGCTGCCGCCAGGCTGCGGCCCTCCACTGAGTACTGCACGCCGATGAAGCGGGCGTTGTCTTGACGGTAGATGAAGGACGCGCCGTTCGTCACCTGGATGGTGGCGAGGTCCTTCAGGGGGATGTGCTGCCCCCCCGGAGTCGCGACCGGCACGGCACCGATGGCCTCGGGTGTTTCCCGGAACTGCGGTTCGAGCCGGACCACCAGATCGAAGGACCGCTCTCCCTGCACGACCTGCGTGGCCGCATCACCACCGACCGCCGCCTCGATCAATCCGTTGATGTCGGCGATGTTCAGCCCATAGCGGGCGATTCGCGCGCGATCGGGGGTGATGGTCAGGCTGGGTTGGCCCAGCTCCTGGACGAGGGTGAGATCCGTGATGCCGGGAACGGTTTCCAGGGCCTTCTTCAGCGATCGCCCCAGGGTTTCGAGGGTGTCGAGATCGGGCCCGAAGATTTTCACGTCCAGCGCGCTCTTGAGCCCCGTCTCGGCCTCATCGACGGCATCTTCGGCCGGCTGGGTGTAGTTGAAAATGATGCCGGGAAAGGTCTCCAGGCGGGAGTCGATGGCGGCGATGAGCTGCGCCTTGGTCCGGATGGGCCCGGTCCATTCACTGTACGGCTTCAAGCCGACGTAAAACTCCGCGTTGAAGAATCCGGTGGGGTCGGTCCCGTCATCGGGGCGCCCGTGCTCGGACGTCACCACGGTCACCATCGGGAACGACCGGATCATCGCGCGAATCTGCGGAACGATCTTGGCGGATTCTTCGAAGGAAATCGTGTACGGCATGGTGGCACGCACCCAGATGGCTCCTTCATCCAGGTGGGGCATGAACTCCGCCCCGATCCCGGGAATCAGGAGGACCGCGCCCGCGAAGAGCGCCAGCGCGCCGGCGACCGTTTCCCGGGGCCGGGCCAGACACCAGTCGAGCCCCCGGGTGTACCGGTTTTTCAGCCACTCGAATGCCGGGTTCCGCCGCTCCCGCACGCCCCCCCGGAGCAGCCACGCACAGAGGACCGGGAGCAGGGCCAGCGTGGCGGCGAGGGACCCGACCAGCGCGAAGATGGTGGTGTCAGCCATCGGCGTGAACAGGCGACCCGATGGACCGTGGAGCACGTAGATGGGCAGGAACCCCGCGATGATCACCGCCATCGAGTAGAAGATGGGCCGGTCCACTTCCGCGGCCGCATCGGCGATCACTTCCCGGATGCGGTAGGACGTTCCCTGCCGGAGCGCGAGCTGGCGGTGAATGTTCTCCACCATCACCACCGCGCTTTCGACGAGGATCCCGAAGTCGATCGCGCCGATGGACAGGAGGTTGGCGGGAATGTGCCGGAGATCCAGGCACAGGAACGCGAACAGCAGGGCCAGCGGGATCGTGACGCCGGCGATGAGGCCGGAACGCACGTCATAGAGAAAGAAGACGAGGACCACGACGACCAGGAGCGTGCCGCGGGCGAGGTTCCCTTCAACGGTATGAGTCGTCAGCGCCACCAGGTCCGAGCGGTCGTAGAACGGGACGACCTTCACGTCCTTCGGCAGGATCGACTGGTTGAGCTCGCGGACCTTGGCTTCGACGCCCTGGAGGACGGTCTGCGCCTGCTCGCCGCGCCGCATCAGCACCACGCCCTCCACGGCGTCATTCTGGGCGTCGTATCCGAACTGGCCCAGGCGCGGCGCCTGGCCCACGGCCACCCGGCCGACGTCCTTCACCAGGATGGGTGTCCCGTTGCGGGTGGCGAGGACCGTATTCCCGATGTCGTCCAGGGTCGCCATCCGCCCGAGTCCCCGGATGTAGTAGAACTGTCCCCCTTCCGAATAGAATCCGCCACCCGCGTTCCCGTTGTTGGCCGCGAGGGCCGTTTCCACATCGCCGATGGACAAGTGCGCGCCCGCGAGCCGGGTGGGGTCGAGGAGCACCTGGTACTGGAACGTTTCCCCGCCGAGCGGGGACACGTCGGCCACACCGGAAACGGATTTGAGCTGCCGGGTAATGACCCAGTCGTCGATGATCTTCAGGTCCATCGGCGAGCGGTCGGGACTCTGCACCACGTAGCGGTACACCAGACCCGACGGCGCGAAGAGCGGCGATACCGAAGGCGAGACGCCGTCGGGCAGCTGGACATCGGGGATCCGCTCGAAGACCTGCTGCCGGGCGAAGTAGTCGTCGGTGCCGTCCCCGAACGTCATGGTCACGTCGGAGAGTCCATACAGGGAGATGGAGCGGACCACCTGCATCCGGGGAATCCCGTTCATCCCGACTTCCACGGGCACCGTGATCAACCGTTCCACTTCTTCCGCCGCGTGGCCCGGCCACTGCGTGATCACCTCGACCATGGTGGGCGACAGGTCGGGATACGCGTCCACCGGCAGCTGGGAGAAGGCCCAGATCCCGATCCCCGCCAGTGTCAACGTCAGGAGCCCGACCAGGAACGGCTGTCGCAACGACGACAGCACGATCCGGTTGATGGCGGACCGGGTCCGTGCTTCGTGGGCCGGCGGCGGAAGCTGGTCGTTCACTGGTTCTCCGCGAACTGCAGGAACAGTCCGCCCTCGGTGATGATCTGATCACTTGCCGAGAGCCCCGAGGTCACTTCGAACCGGTCGCCGATGCGGTTGCCCAGTCCGACCGGGCGGCGCTCGAACGAGCTGTCGGCTTTGGCCACGAACACGAACGGCAGATTCTGATCATCGCGGAGCACCGCGCCCACCGGCACCAGGAGCCCGGTACGGGCCCGGCGGGAGTGAATCGTCACCGAGACGTACATGTCCTTCTTGAGTCCCTGGTCGGGATTCCGCGTGACGATCCGCACCGAGGTCGCGCGGGTGTCGGGATCCACCAGAGCACCGACGTAATCCACGCGGCCGTGATACGCCTTGCTCCCCGCGCCGGGGGTGATGTCCGCCGGATCACCGACGGCCACATCGGGCAGGTCATGCTCGAACACGTTGCCCATCACCCACATGGTCTCGAGGCTGGCCACCGTGAAGCAGGGCGTCTGGCCCGCCTGGAGCAACTGTCCCGGCGTGATCAGCCGTTCCACGACGGTGCCGGGCAGGGGCGCCCGGATCACGCCCTGGGGAATGACGGTGTTGCGATTGTCCCGGATCGCCGCGATCCCGGCCGAGTCCACGCCGATGGCGCGGAGCTGGTCGAGCGCGGCGTCGCGGTCGGCGACGGCGGATGCGGCGTCGGTCTGCGCCTGCTCGAGATCCTGGCGGGCCAGGGCGTCATTGGCGTAGAGCACGGAGTCGCGGGCCGCGATCCGGACGAGGTTGTTGGCCGTGGCGTAGGCCTTCCGATACGTCGCCAGGGCGGCGGCGAAATCCGGGGACGATACGTACGCCAGGGGTTGACCCGCCGTCACCTGAGCGCCCGGCTCCACCAGGATCCGCGAGACCGGACCGGAGATCGGGGCCAGAACCTGGGTCGAGTGATCGCCGTCGAAGGCGACGGTGCCCGAGACTGAAATGGAGGGTTGGAAGCTGACCTGGGCCACGGGTGCCAGATGAATCCGGGCCCGCTGGGTCTCGGTGAGGCCGAAGGCGGCCGGGCGGTCGTCGGTCTTGGCCGCGGACTTGGCGCACCCGGCGGCCAGGATGACGAGCGCGCCGGCAACTCGGCGAATCCGTTCAATGGACATTGGGGACTCCGGCGTGGTCTTCGTCAAAGGAGCCGGCGACGGCCCGCTCGAGATCGGCGCGCGCATCGTTGGCGGCGCCCAGCGCGTCGGCATATTGGCTTTCGGCATCGAGCAGCGTACGGCGGGCATCGAGCACGTCGAGCGCCGAGGAGCCCCCGAGCCCGTAACTGGTGAGCGCGATGTCGTACGCACGGTGGGCCTCCGGGAGCAGTTGGTCCCGGAGGTAGACCGCCTGCGCCAGCGCCGTGGCGGCGGTCGCGTAGGTCACCCGCACGTCCTGTTCCACCTGCGCATCGAGATCCGCATACGCGGCCGCCAGCTCGCGTTCGTG
>DATEGY010000331.1:0-4371 GCA_035279865.1 Gemmatimonadales bacterium
GGGTGCCCTGGATCCCCGGTTGCCGCCCCGCGCGACTCCCGATCCGGAGCATGCGCCGGTGCAGCATGGCCCGCCGACGGTGCCGCGCCGCGGCGTCGCCTCGGGCGTGGACGAGCTCCTGACCCGCCTCGAGCAGGGCGCCAACCTTCCGTCGGCCGGTGACACCCTGGTCTTGCTGGGAGAAAAACTGGAGGCGGCGGTCAAGGCGAAGCGGCAGGAGGAGGCGCTCCGGATCGTGGCCGGCGTGGTGCGTGCCGAGCGGACGTTGACGGACGCGGGGCCGCGCCGGCAGTACGGCATCGCGCTCAAGCGGATGTACACCAAGGCGTTGTTCACTATCCTCGTGGAGCTGCTGGATGCGCCGCGCTATGAGGCCGACGCCGAGGTCGCACTCCAGCGGGGTGGGGGCGACGCGGTGGAGATCCTGCTCGAACGGCTGGCCGAGTCCCCGACCGTGGCGGAGCGGCGGCGCGCATTCGACGTGCTGGCCAAAATGAAGGAAGCGGGAAGCCAGCTCATCAACATGATGGGCCATCCCCAATGGTTCGTCGTCCGGAACGTCGCGGAGCTGATCGGCGAGATGGGGCTCGAGGAAGCGGTCCCCGCGCTCACCAAGAAGATCGATCACGACGACGTGCGGGTCCGGAAGGCGGTGGCCCTGTCGCTCGCGAAAATCGGCACCCGGTCGGTGGTGGAGCCCCTGCGCCGCGCGCTGCGGGACCCGTCGCCGGAAGTCCGGACCCAGGCGGCGCTGGGCGTTGGCGGGCGCCGGGCCAACGCGCTCGCGATGCCGCTGGTGGTCGCTCTCGATGAGGAGAAGGATCTCGAAGTGTCGCGCGAGCTGATTCTCGCCCTGGGCAGGATCGGCAGCCCTGATGCGGTGCAGGCGCTCATCAAGCTGGCGCAGACGTCCGGCGGTTTCTTCAACAAGAAACCGATGGGGCTCCGGCTTGCGGCCATCGAAGCGCTGCGGCTGGCGGCGACCCCGGCGGCGCTGGGAACCCTGCAGGGATTGCTGAACGACTCCGACAAGCAGATCAAGGCGGCCGCCCAGGCTGCCGCTCACGAAATCAAAGCACGATCCTAAAGGACGAAACTGGTGTCCTTGGTCAGCGCCCGCGCGAACGCGGCGAGCAGCTGCGCGGCCCGCTCCAGATCCGCTACCGCCACCATTTCGTTGGGACTGTGCATGTAGCGGTTGGGCACGGAGACCAGCCCGGTCGCCACGCCGCGGTGCGCATTGTAGATCGCGTCGGCGTCGGTGCCGGTGTCGTGCGGCGCCGCCTGCAGGGTGAAGGGGATCTTGTTTCCTTCGGCGCACTCGACCAGCAAATCGAACACCTTCGGGTTCGTCGCCGAGCCTCGGGACAACACCACGCCGCCGCCCAGCTTGTGATCGCCGGCCGTCTTCTTTTCCGCGCCGGGGTAATCGGTGGCGTGGGTCACGTCGACCACCAGGGCCACCTGCGGGTCGAGCGCCACCGCGCTGGTCCGCGCCCCGCCACCGGTCCAGGCGATCTCCTCCTGGGTGGTCGCCACCGCGAAGACGCCCGCGTGCTTCGGACGGTCCTGCGCGACGAGACGGAGCGCCTCGGCCACCACGTAAGCGCCGATGCGGTTGTCGATGCTCCGGGAGACGATCCGCCCGTTCGGAAATTCCTTCACGTCGGTGGCCAGCACGCCGGAATCGCCCACGCGGATGCGCGCCGAGGCTTCCTCGCGCCCGGTCGCGCCGATGTCGATCCACAGGTCCGTGATCTTCGAGACCTTGTCGCGCTCCTCCGGCTTCATCAGGTGAATCGCTTTCTTCCCGACGACGCCCAGCACGGGACCGCTCTTGCCCATCAGCGTGATCCGCTGCCCGACCAGGACCTGAGGATCCCACCCGCCGATACCGGCGAAATACAGGAAGCCGTCGTCGTCGATGTGGGTGACCTGCACGCCGATCTCGTCGATGTGCCCCGCGAGCATGAGCCGGGGTTGTCCCTTGGGATTCACGGCCGCGATGGTGTTGCCGCGCACGTCGCTCTCGACCAGGTCGGCGAACGCCTTGACCTCGTCCCGCCAAACCCGCGCCGGGGCGGTTTCGAATCCGGACGGGCCCGGTGTGTCGAGGAGGCGCTTCAGGAATCCGACGGAGGATTGCGTCATCAGCGTGTTGTCCTGTTCGAAAGTGAAACCCGGAGCCGCGCCCGGACGCTGTCGGCGGCGGTGCTGTCGGCGAACGTCACCTGGTAACCGGCCCGCACCGGGATGGCCCGGACGGTCATCCGGTGGTTCGGCGCAACGGTGATCCTCAGAATGGCTCCCAGACGCGTCCAGGGCTCCGTCTGGGAGAACACGAAGTTACCGAGAGATTGGACGATTGGCGTCCCATGCCTAAACACCACTGGCTGAAGCACATGGGGATGGTGGGCCAGCACCAGGTCGGCGCCGGCGTCGGCCAGCCCTTCCAGAAAGCGCTGGTAGGACGGCTTGGGCTCGGGCTGGTATTCCGTTCCCCCGTGCACGCTCACGATCACCAGGTCGACCAGTCCGCTGGCCTTGAGTGCCTTGATCGCGGGATACAGCCAGTTGGGGTCTCCCCATGCCACGAACCGGGACCCGGGATGCCCGTAGAAATCGTCGGGCGCCGGGTTCCAGGCGCGCGTCACCGCGAAGAATCCGATGCGCCACCCCCGCCGCTCGAGAATCACCGGCTGCTCGGCCATCTGCCGCCCGTACCCCGATCCCACGAAGCGCACGCCGGACTGTGACAGGCGGTTCATCGTCTGCTGTACGCCGCCTTCGCCCCCGTCCCACGCGTGGTTGTTGGCGGTGGACACGATCGTGAAACCGGCGCGGGCGAGTGACCTCGCGGCGAGGAGGGGGGCCGTGAACTTGATGCCCTTCGACTCCACCACGTGGGAATCGGGCGCGATGGGGCTCTCGAGGTTTCCGAAGAGGAGGTCGGCCGTGGCGAGGGTGTCCAGGACTTCGCGAAACGGGTACAGCGTGTCTCCCTTCTCGAGGTAGTCCTTCGCCAGTTTGCGCCCGAGGTTGATGTCTCCGACCGCGAGGATATGCAGCGTGTCCCGTGGCGCGGGATGAGGCGGAACCTGAATCGACAAGCCGGCGACGATCGCCAGGAGCGCACGCATGGTTCAGCCACCCATCTGTTGTGCGATCGACTCCGCGGCGTCCACCAGTCTGGGACCCGGCCGAGACGTGTACGCGTTGCCGTCGAGATAGATGGTTCGCCCGGCGAGGAGCGCGCGTCCGTCCGGGTCATCCACCTGGGCCACCTCCTGCCGCGCGCGGGGCACGTCGAAGCCGCACAAACTGACGATAATCACCTCGGGCGCAAGGGCGCGCAGATCCTTCCAGGGGCGGGCGCGGGAATGCGCGCCGGGAGCGGCGCCGACGTCCATGCCACCGGCCGCCGCGATCAGCTCCGGCACCCAGTGGCCGGCCACGTACGGAGGATCGGTCCACTCAACGACCAAAAGGCGTGGGGATGTGGGGACGTGGGGGCGTGGGATGCGCCGAAGACGATAACGGAGTCCGGCCACCAATTCCTCGCCCTCACTCAGCAGGTCCAGTGCGCCGGCCACGCGCAGCATATCGGCGAAGACCTCGGCGAGCGTGTGGGCGTGGAGCGTCACGACTTCAGGACGCCGCCTGAGATGTGGCAGGACCTGGGCGACCAGGTTCTCCCCGACCGCGCATACATCGCACAGGGACTGACCGATGACGACGTCCGGGTCGAGCCGGCGGAGCAAATCGACGTCGATCGTCACCAACGGGTCGCCGGTCCTCGATGCAGCGACGAAGGAATCGATGACGCCGGACGGGAGGGCGGGATCGAGGGCGCTCCGGGTGACCCGGGGCAGATTGGTCACCTCGGCCGGATAGTCACATTCGTGGGACACGCCCACGAGCCACGACCCGGCACCCAAAGCCGCGACGATCTCGGTGGCGGCGGGCAGGAGGGAGACGACCCGGGGCGGTGGCGGCACGGCCATGAGCGCAATATAGACCGCTTGCTTGACAGCCTCCGCCGGGGGCGGGACATTCGCGCAACTCCAACCACTGACGGCACCGATGGCCGCTCCAGACTCGTCCACGCCGGGCCAGGGGGACGCCCCGTACATCCCGGCGTCGGTCACCCTCCCGGAGCTCACGGTCAAGGCGCTGATTCTGGGGGTGGTGTTGTCGCTCCTCCTCGCGGGCGCCAACGCCTACCTGGGTCTCTTCGCCGGCATCACGGTGTCCGCTTCGATCCCGGCAGCCGTCATTTCGATGGCGGTGCTCCGAATGTTCCGGGAGCACAACATCCTCGAGAACAACGTGGTCCAGACCGCGGCGGCGTCGGGGGAAGGTCTCGCGGCC
>DATEGY010000332.1:0-2258 GCA_035279865.1 Gemmatimonadales bacterium
CCCTGGACCATGACGTCGCGTTCGTTGACCCGCAACGGTGAGAGCTCCGCGTTGGCCGGTTGCAGCCTGATCCAGCCGCCCGGCTCGCGATAGTACTTCTTGACGGTCGCGCCGCCGCCGGAGGCCCCGTTCAAGAGCGCCACGACGGTCTCGCCGTTGTCGGCCTGGTTCCGCTCCTGGACCACGACGTAGTCACCGTCTTTGATGTGCTCGTCGATCATGGACGACCCGCGGACCCGGAGGACATAGCTCCGGCCCCGGCGGGGAAGCAGCTCGTCGGGAACGGAGAAGGTCTCGCCTTCGGTGAGGGCCTCGATGGGAGCGCCGGCCGCGACCAGGCCGAGCAGGGGCAGCTCCGTGGCACCGGTCTGGCCCTTGGGAGGCACGATCTCGATGGCCCGGCTTTCATTGTGGGTCCGCCGGATGTAGCCCTTGCGCTCGAGGTTGGTCAGGTGCTCATGCACCGTTGCCAGGGACTGGAATTCGAACCGCTCGGCGATCTCTTCGAAGGAAGGGGCGTACCCCTTGTCGTCGATGTGCTCGCGGAGGTAATCGAGGATCTCGTGCTGACGCCGGGTCAGAGGCACCACTCGCTCCCGAAAAGAAGCCGAACTCAATCTACCCGAATATCAACCGAACGCAAGCATGCCAAGAGCCAGCATTGACGCCATCCTCGCCCTGACCCGTTCCCGGGTGGAAACGCTCCGGGGGCGTCGGGCCGAGCTTGAACGGCTGGCGGCCTCGGCAAAGCCGGCGCCCCCGTTCGGGCCGTCCATAGCCGGCGGCTCCGTGGGCGTCATCGCGGAGATCAAGCGAAGGTCTCCGTCGGCAGGAGACATTCGCGCGGACCTGGACCCGGTCCGCCACGCGACGGCGTACCAGGCCGGGGGAGCAGTGGCCGTCTCGGTCCTCACCGAAGAGGCACATTTCGGGGGTTCGCTGCAGGATCTGGTGGACGTGACCCGGGCGATCTCCATCCCGGCGCTGCGAAAGGACTTCATCGTCGATGAGCTCCAGCTCTTCGAGGCGCGGGCGGCTGGGGCGTCTCTGGTGCTCTTCATCGTACGGGCCCTCACCGACGAAGAGCTCAAGCGGCTGGCGGCGGCCGCGCGGGGGCTGGGGCTCGCAACCTTGGTGGAAGCGCACAACCGGCAGGAGCTCGACCGGGCCCTGGCCGTCTCACCGACGGCAGTGGGGGTCAACAATCGGGATCTGGGCACGTTCGTGACCGACCTGAAAGTGGCGGAGTCGCTCATCCCGGCAGTGCCGAAGGGGATTCTAGCGGTGACGGAAAGCGGCATCGAAGAGCGAGGCGCGGTGGAACGAGCGGCGGCGGCCGGGGCGGATCTGGTCCTCGTGGGCGAGGCCGTGGCGCGCGCCGACGATCCGGCGGCCGCCGTGCGGGCACTCTCCGGCGTGAAGCGGCGGCCCCGATGACCGGGACACCAGTCGACGGACGGTTCGGTCCGTACGGCGGACGGTATGTCCCCGAGACGCTGATGGCCGCGCTCGACCAGCTGGCGCAGGTCTACGACGGCGTGCGGGACGACCAGGCATTCTGGCAGGAGCTGGGACAACTCCAGCGGGATTATGTCGGACGGCCGACGCCGGTCACGGACCTCACCCGGATCTCGGAAGTGGTCGGGAACGGCGTCCGCGTGGCTGGGAAACGTGAAGATTTGAACCACACCGGCGCTCACAAGATCAACAACACGCTGGGTCAGGTCCTCCTGGCCCTCCGGATGGGGAAGCGCCGGATCATCGCGGAGACCGGTGCGGGGCAGCATGGGGTCGCGACCGCGACCGTCTGCGCCAAGTTCGGACTGGAGTGCGTGGTCTACATGGGGGAGGAGGACACGCACCGGCAGCGCCTGAACGTGTACCGGATGGGACTCCTGGGCGCGACCGTCGTGCCCGTGACCTCCGGCACCCGGACCCTGAAGGACGCCACGAACGAGGCCCTCCGCGACTGGGTGACCAACGTGGACACGACCCACTACATCATCGGGTCGGTGGTGGGGCCGGATCCGTTTCCGCGCATGGTCCGGGACTTCCAGGCGATCATCGGCCGGGAAGCGAGGGAGCAGGTGCTCCAGCGGTACGGGCGCTTGCCCCACACCGTCGTGGCCTGCGTCGGGGGCGGCTCGAATGCGATCGGCATCTTCGAGGCCTTTCGCGGTGACGACTCGGTCCGGCTGGTGGGGGTCGAGGCGGCCGGCGAAGGGGTGTCGGGGGAACGCCACGCCGCCTCGTTGTCG
>DATEGY010000333.1:0-11073 GCA_035279865.1 Gemmatimonadales bacterium
TCAGCGTCTGCTCCCGCTCGTCGTGCCCGCCGCCGAGGCCGGCACCGCGATGGCGGCCGACGGCGTCGATTTCGTCGATGAAGATGATGCAGGGCGCGTGAGCCTTGCCCTGCTCGAAGAGATCCCGGACACGGCTGGCACCCACCCCGACGAACATTTCGACGAAGTCCGAACCCGACATGGAGAAGAAGGGACGGCCCGCTTCACCGGCCACCGCTTTGGCGAGCAGGGTCTTCCCCGTTCCCGGCGGACCCACGAGCAGCGCGCCCTTGGGCAGGCGCCCGCCCAGACGCTGGAAGCGCTGGGGGTCTTTCAGGAAATCGATGATCTCCTCGAGCTCCTGCTTCGCCTCGTCGCACCCCGCCACGTCGGCGAAGGTGACCTTCGGGGTGTCTCCCGCCAGGAGCTTGGCCTTCGACTTGCCGAACGCGAAGGCGCGGTTCCCACCCTGCTGCATCTGCCGGATGAGATAGATCATCACCGCGGCGAACAGCAGGAGCGGCCACAGGTTGAGGAGGATCACGCCGAAGGACTGCTTGGGCTCCCGGGCGGTGACGTCCACATTCTTGGCGCGCAGGGACTGAATCCACGCGTCGGTGGCGTCGAAGGGCAGGAGCGACGTGAAATGCTCCACGTCGTGCGCCTTGTAGCTGATCGTGTGGCGGAAGTCGCCCTTCACTTCCTGCTTGTCCGTGATCTCCACGGCCGCGACGTTCTGCGCGTCGAGCTGGGTGGCGAAATCCGTGTAGCTGATTTCCGCCGTGTCCTGCTTCTTGTTGGCCGCAAACTGGACCAACGCCACCGCTCCGACGAGCAGCAGCGCCCAGAATGAAAAGGTCCGGAAGGTCCGGCTCCAGCTGAATTCCCGCTCACGCGGGGGCAAACGCGTCGCCATTTACGGCAAGCTCGCTATATAAGGAAGGTGCCTGAAGTTCTCCGCATGATCCAATCCATACCCCACAATGAACTCCTTCGGGCAGTCGAACCCGACGAACCTGACCTCCCGCCCCAGGTGCTCCGCCACATGCTTGTGCAAGAGCGAGCAGATCTCCAGGCTCTTGGGCCCCCGGGCTGCCAGAAGGGACAAGAGGCGATTCAGGGTGCGCCCCGAATCCACGATGTCCTCTACTACCAATATGTGCTTCCCATCCAGCCGGGTTTCAGGGTCGTACAGGAACCTCACGGTGCCGCTCGAAACGGTGTCCGACCCGTAGCTCGCCGCCACCAGGAAGTCCACCTGCAGGGGGCGGTCGATCTGCCGGACCAGGTCCCCCACGAAAATGAAGCTCCCCTTGAGGAGACCAAGCACCAGCAGCTCCCCATCCGGGTACGCCGCCGTGATCTCCTGTCCCAGCTCCGCCACTCGCTTCGCAATCGTCTCCTGATCGAAGACGATCCGGGCGAGCTCCCGCCCTCCGGTCTGCTTAGGCCTGGTCGTACTCGGTAACATCGAGCCGCACCGCCGGAGTTCCGGGTTGCGGGACCCGGGCTTCACCGCGACAGATGCCCGGGACCCAGACGATGGTTTCACCGACCGCCAGCACCGGGTACCCCGCCCGCGCCGCGCGCGGCACCCGTGCTTCTATCAACAGCCGTCGCACTTCCCGTCTGCCCACCCCGCCCAGCGGGGCCAGGCGGTCCCCCGCCTGCGGGGACCGAATGACCAGGCCACCATCCACTCCCGCGACCCAGGTAGTCCACCCACCCCGGTCGAGCCGTGCGGGCGCCTGTTCCGTCCGCCAGGCCAGCCGATAGTCGCCGAAGACGGCCGTCCCCTCTTCCTTCATGGGGATCGTCTCCCGCGGAGGATCCGGGGCTTTGCCCACCGACAGCCGATCGAAGACCGCTTCCCCGACCCACCCTCCACCCAGCTCGACGCGCCGACCCGACTGTCGTTTGGCCAGCTCATGGAGGCGGAGGGCATGCCGGGGCCCGAGCGGGATGCCGGCCCGGCGGGCGGCGGCTCGAAGGAGTGCCGTGGCTACGGGTGCATCATACCCAGCGAGGGGGAGCCGGGCAACGCTGAAGGCGCCGTCCGAGGAGCGAACATCAAGCTCCGGAAGGAGTTCGGGGAGCGCATTCCACGCTTTGGCGTCGCGTGACGCATGCCGGCCGAGGCCGAGGAGGTCGTCGCGGACCCGGTCCCCCAACCGGCTCTCAATAAGAGGAAGGAGCGTGGTGCGGACCCAGGACCGGAGATGCCGGGGATCCCGGTTCGCGGGATCCTGAAAGGCGCGAAAGGCACCGGGAGTCGGGAGCCGTTCGATCTCCGCTTTGGAAAATGGAAGCAACGGGCGGACCAGGCCTCCGCGGGACTTGGGGCGGATGCCGGCCAGACCCGTCGGCGCACTGCCTCGCAGCACCCGGAGCAGGATCGTCTCGACCTGATCGTCCGCGTGATGCGCCGTCACGACGTACCGGGCGTTCAACCGCTTCTGGGCGTCTCGCAGCCACGCGTAGCGCGCCACGCGGGCTTCGGTTTCCGTCGCGTCGGGGCCGAGGTGGAGCTCTCCCAACTCGAAGGGGAGTCCCATTGATTTGACATAGTCGCGTAGCGTCTTGGCGACTTGGCCACTGTTCGCCTGGATTCCGTGATCCACGTGGGCCACGATGAGCTCGAGTCCCAGTCGCTCCTTCGCATCATGGAGTAGGGCGAGGAGCGCGAGCGAATCAGGTCCGCCGGACACCGCGACGAGGGCTTTCCCCGGCTTCGGGAAGAGCCGCTGCGCCCGCACGTGTTCGATGAACCGCTCGCTCAGTCCGACCGGGCCGTCCATATATTGAAGTATGCTCCCGCCAGACCAGGTTTACCAACTGCTCCGGAATCTGACCTCGCCGGTCGTGGCCATCACGTCTGCCCGGGGCGCCGAAAAGAACGGGATGATCATCGATTCGGCCATCCGCGCGTCGATCGTTCCCACCATCCCCCGCATCGCGATCTTCATCCACAAGTTCAACCACAGCCACGGGCTGATCTCCGACTCCGGCAAGTTCGGTCTCCATCTCCTCCGCGCCGACCAGTTCGAGCTCATCCATCATCTGGGATTTCAGAGCCGCCGCGCGGTGGACAAACTCGCCACCGTGCCCCATCGCACCGGCCGGCTCGGCGTGCCGGTCCTCGAGGAGTGCTACGCCCATTTCGAGTGCCGGGTGGTGAACGCGATGGACACGGGAAGCTCCACCTGTTTTCTCGGCAATGTGGAGGCAACCGGACATGGCGGCACGTCCATGCCGCGGGGAGACGTCATGACGGCGGCGTATTTCCGCGCGAATCTGCCGAAGGCGTGGAAGGGTGACTATGAACGGCTGCTGAAGGAGGCGCAGGGTCACGCGGAGGAATCGTCGCGCAACATCGCGCTGGAGGCGTGGGTGCCGAAGCGATAGCCCCTACTGGATTCTCCCCTGCCAGGTGCCGGAACCCGAAAAACACGCCGCGCCGTCGTTGTCGAAGAACGTCCCGCTCGCCAGTACTCCCTGATCGTTGGATGCGGTCCCGCTGAAGAAGGCCGTGTCCCCGAGGCCCCCCAGGAGCGTGAGCTTCAGGGTGTTGTGAAGGTTGGTGCCACCCACCGTGTAGGACTCGGTGGCCGCACAGTTGATGGTTCCCGAGACCGCGGCTCCGGACTGGGTCAGCGTGCCGAGCCAGATTCCCGTGGGCCCGGCGGTGACCATGAATTGCCCTCCCCACGTGCCCGTCACGTTCTGGTCGGGCTCGGTGGAGCAGGCGGCCAGGACGAGCAGGCAGAGACCAAAGCGAAGGTTCATCTTCAGAAGGTGCCGTGAGCGGTTCGCAGGGTCAAGGCAATTCCCGTAAGTTCCGAGGCGATGCGAGTGGTCCTCCCGGCGTTGCTGGTCGTCCTGGCGCAGACCGCCGTCACCCAGACGGTGACGGTGAAGCAGAACGTCAACCTGCGTCCCGATCCGTCCAGCGAGTACCAGCCCATCCGGCTCCTCAAGCCGGGCGAGCCGCCCCTGACCCTGCTCGATCCGTCACCGCACTCGGGCTACTACTACGTCGTCACGGCGCAGGCCGAATCGGGATATGTGTGGTCGAAGTACGTGGCGGTGTCGTCGGCCCCGGCGCCGGTGGCCGTCAATCCGGGCCCGGGCATTCCCGGCTCCGCGACGGTCGTCGGGTGCGGCGATGCCAGGTGGAAGCACGTCTACAATCCCTCGCGACTCCTGGTTCTGCAGGACTGCGTGACCATCACGGGCACGATCATGGATGCGAGCAATCACCACGAGCCCGACGGTGTGCGCCACGAGAAGGACGGGGATACCCACGGCTGGCTGAAGGTCGATCCGCAATTCGCCAACCTGATCAACGCCGGGAACGCTTCAGACGAGGACGGGAACCTCGTCTTCGAGATCGTCTGTCACTACAAGGTGACCCAGCTGGACGCCCAGCCGTCGTGCCAGAACGTCACCGATCATCAGATCATTCCCCCCGCGGGAACACATGTGGCCATCACGGGGACGCTAGTGCGGGAAAAGAACCACGCGAAGTGGAATGAGATTCATCCGGTAACCAAGATCGAGGTGAAGTAGCGGCCCGCTACGGCAGGTCGTAACTCAGGACAAACGGGTGCTCCATGCCGTGGCCGACACTCGACGTCCCCTCGCCGGTGAGCCCCTGCAACGCTCCCGTGGCCGAGCCGGGAATGATCGAATACGACTCCTTGGCCTGGCCGTCTTCGAACACTCCGATGCGTTGCAGCACGAACGACCCCGCCTTCCCGCCCAACGTTCCACTCACCTGCTCCATGCCGACGAACGTCGCCTTTCCGTCGGCCCGGTACACCATGAGGTATTCGACCTGTCCGTCCCCCTCGAGGTCCCCCGAGTACGTCTTGGCCACGGCGGCCTTGGTGAGTTTCGGCTGGCCGGGACTTTCGCGGTACGGCTTCTCATCCCAGGCTTTGATGGCGAACCGGGCGTTCGCCGTCCGCTTCACGAAGGGGGCCGGGCTCAGGGACTGGAGAACTGCCGGGCGAACCAGTGCCCGGAGCCGGAGAGGCATTGGCCGGTCGCGTTATCTCCGAACGTCCCCGAAGCGATCACGCCGTAGTTGGCAGAATCCCGGACGGTGCCGGCCACATGCGCGGTGTCGTTGCCTGTTCCGATGAACACGAGATTCAAAGCTTTGGCGGTCAGCTCCTGGGTAACCTGACCGGTAACCTGGTAGTCGATCGCGCTACCCCCGCAGAGTCCGCCACCCGTAATCGACGCACCGGATTGTGTCAGACCCCCCGACCAGATGCTGGGGAGGGCTCCGCCGGTGTCGACCTGAAACGACGCGACCCAATGGCCACTCAAGGAGCTGATCGGAGACGTCGTCGAGCCGCAGGCGGAGAGCAGAACGATGGAAAGGACCAGGAAGCGTTTCATGGGCACCCCACGGCCAAGGGCGTGATCCAGCTTGTCACTCAAACTGCACACCGGGAATCCAAATTAGAACCCCCCGGCCCGCCGAAGGTTCGTTTGCCGAGCGCCCCCGTTCCGTCCACATTTGCCGGGCTTCCTACCGAACCGAACTACTCTGGAGGAGAGGTCATGCGGTTTCCCGTCATCCTGCTCACGGCGCTCGCATCGGCGGCAACCCTGAGCGCACAACAGCCGGGCCCGGGCGGAGCCCGGGGCCAGCGCGGCGAAGCCGCCGACACGGCGCCGGGCGTCGCCCCCGTAGAGAAGGTCTCGACCACCCAGCACACCATCACCATCGACGGTAAGACACTCGCCTACACGTCCCGAGCCGGCACCATGGTGCTCCACGACGCCGACGGCAAGCCGAAGGCGACGGTCTTCTATATCTCGTACACGCGGGACCAGGAGGATCTGGCCACCCGCCCCGTCACCTTCTTCTTCAACGGCGGCCCCGGCTCCGCATCCATCTGGCTCTCGATGGGCATCATGAGCCCCAAGCACCCCAACATGGCGCCCAACGGTCAGGAGCCCCCGCCGCCGTACGACCTCGTGGACAATCCCAATTCGCCCCTCGACGTCACGGATCTGGTCCAGGTGGACGCGATGATGACCGGGTACTCGCGCCCCGGCCCCGGCGTGAAGACGACCGAGTACACGGGCGCCGTCAACGACATCAAGATGTTCGGGGAATTCATCCGCGATTACCTCGACAAGTACAACCGGTGGCAGTCCCCCAAGTTCCTCTACGGCGAGAGCTACGGCACGTTCCGCTCGGCGGGCCTGGCCTCGGAGCTGCAGCAGAGTGAGGGCATCGAGCTGAACGGCATCATGCTCCTCGGCACGGTGCTCGACTTCCAGTACCTGTCCCAGGTGGGGCCCAATGACGTCGGCTACGCCGCGTTCCTGCCGACCTACACGGCCACCGCCTGGTACCACAAGAAGCTGCCGGCCGACCTGCAGCAGCTCCCCCTCGCGCAGGTCGCGCAGCAGGCGCGGGACTACGCCTTCGGCGACTATCTCTCGACTCTGGCCAAGGGCAACACGCTGACCGACGCCGAGCGGACCGCGGCCGGACAGAAGCTCGCACGGTTCACGGGGGTCTCGGCCACGTTCGCGCTGAACAACAACCTCCGGATCGACGCCGGAAGCTTCCGCACGGAGCTCCTGCGCGATCAGCGCGAGATGGTGGGGCGCTACGACAGCCGGATGATCGGCATCAGCGGCAACCCGGCCAACCAGCGTCAAGACTACGACCCGTCCGACGTGGCTCCCTCTGGCGCCTTCATGTCCGCGTTCATGCGCTACCTGCACAACGATCTGAATTACCAGAGCGATCTGCAGTACTACATGGGGGGACACGCTGGTCAGTGGGATTACACCGGCGCGACCCCGGGATTCGGCAGCGGCTTCCCCAGTGAGTCGGATGCCCTGCGGCTGGCCATGGCCAAGGACCCCTATCTGCACGTGCTGGTGGGGGCGGGCTATTACGATATGGCGACGCCGTTCGCGAACGCGGAGTACACGTTCACGCACCTGGGGTACGACCAGACTTACAAGGACCGGGTGAAGTTCTCGTACTACGAAAGCGGCCACATGGCCTATCTCAACCAGGCCTCGGCCAAACAGCTGAAGAACGACATCGCCGCGTTTATCGTGGCGAACTCGCACCCGGCGGTACCAGCGGCGAAGTAGTCACCGGGTGGAAGGACGAAGGCGCCGGGGCGAAGAGCTCCCGGCGCCTTCGCTTTTTTCACATCGGAATCAGGGTGATGCGTCCGTAGGCCACGAATGCGGCCAAAAGGCTCGGGATGACGGCCCACAGCATGCCCGAGGACATGAGGGCTTTGGAGTGCACGATCGCGGCCGTCGCGACCATTTCGACCGCGAGACAGATCGCCGCGATGGCCGTCCATCCCGGCAGCACGTGTGCCGCGCCGGGCACGACCAGGCCCAGGGCGAAGACGATCTGCAGCACCGCCAGGAAGAGCCACGCGGACTTGGGGAGCGCGTGGTTGCCGGTCGCGGCCAGCTTGTCGGCGGTCTTCAAGGTCCAGAACCCACCCATCACGTTGTACAGGGCCAGCACGATCTGCAGGATCCATAGTACGGTGTTCACGGTGCGCTCCTTTAGGGGTGCGGTTGAATGCCGAAGTCCCTGGCGTATTCCACGGTGAGGCGTTTCCAGTCGGCAAACTTCATGGCGTCCGACCCGGCGATGCGGCCGATGGGCCTACCGCCGAGCAGGTGGTCGAGCACGTCGAACGCGAGGTGCCAGCCGGCGGCGCCCCACGAGATGAAGCGCTTGTCGATGTCGGCCCAGAGCGTGAGGCGAGTGCCGCCGGGCATGGCCTCGAGGTGCCACCGCATGTCCCCGTATTCGAGCACGTGCGGCGCCTCGACGCGGGTCACGGTCGCCGGCAGCGACGTGGGAGTGCCGACCCACGTGAGCTGCACGGTGCCGGGTTCGGTCAGGGATCCCTCGATCTCGTAGGGTGCCCACTCGCGGAGTTGCGCCGGGTCGGTGATGGCTTCCCAGACCTGGGCGGGCGGGTGGCGGAGCTCACGGACGAGAACGAGGGTCCACTTGTCGCCTGCTTTTTTTTCCGCGCGCGCCCCGCGGGCGGGGCCCGGCCGGTACTCTTCGCGATTCATCGCGACTTCCCCTTCCCTTTCGACGTTTTGGCTTCCATGCGGTCGAGGTGGCGTTCGAGGAGGTCGACGCGGGCGGACCAGAAGCGGCGAAACTGGGCCAGCCAGGTGTCGAGCTCCTGCAGGCGGCCGGGCTTCAAGCGGTAGAGGCGGCGCTGAGCGTCCACGGTGGCTTCCACGAAGCCGGCCTCGCGCAGGACGCGGAGGTGCTTCGACACGGTGGGCTGCGTCATGTGCAGGTGGCGTTCGATGGCGCCGACCGATTGCTCGGACGAGGCCAGGAAGCCCAGGATGGCGCGCCGGTTCGGCTCGGCCAGGACCGCGAAGACGGATTCCATGGTTCTATTATGCGCATCTAGGCATATACTTGTCAAGGCATATAAAAGCCAGCAATCAGGCCGCGAAACGGGTGTCGGCTACGAGGGCTCGAGGTGAATCCGACCGGAAATTCGGGAAGCGCAGAAGTGGCCCGCCGCGTTCGGGACGCGATGCCCCGCCGAGTCGATGAGCATGGCGATACCGGTGTCCTCCCGCCAAGTCCCGCGAAAGCCGGCGGGCCCCATCTCCGTTACGACCAAGTCCTCGCCGGTCCCGTCGAACCCGTCATACTCCCCGAACCGGAGCCATTGGTACTGCCAGATGACGCCGGGGTGATCGCGGCTGGGTGAAGCCATACTGCGCCACCACTGGTCGGTGTCCGGGGGAGCCGCGGTGAAGGTCCCGGCGATCCATCGCTCGTGCCCCGGCACGGCACGGCTGAAGGGGCCTCGATACGCGTGGGCGCTGTCCTGGACCCACAGGACCAGGCGGCCTTTATGCCCCGTGGAACCCCATTCTCTGCCCGAGTCCACCGTCATTACCAGGTCGTATTCGCCTGCCAGCTTGCGCACATCCCTCAGATCGAAGGCACCTTCACCGAACGTCGAATCCGTGGTGCAGGCGAGGTCACCGGGCCTGTACTGTGCGGCCATTGGAACAGCGACAAACGCCAGCCAGAGTGTCGTCAAGCGGGTGTGCATAGGGATCTCCTGGTACCCCTTGAGACGCTCGATGCCCCGAACGTTGCACGGACAGAAAGCAGCCAGGGGCACCTGCGGAACTCCGCCGCAAGAGGCTCTGCCGCCTTCGAGGCTCTCGCACTCTCCCTAACCCGTCAGCCAGGAGGCGACGTGCAGCCACGCGGGCTTCGCAGCCACCCACATCGCCACGTAGTCGTTCACGAACAGCAGTAGGCCACCGATGACGAAGGCCGGGTGCAGGCGGCGGTTGCGGACGGTGTCCACCACCATGCAGGTGAGCGCGATGAGATTGCGCACGGTCGACGAATCCACGGTCCAGGACGTATACACGCCGATGAAGCGCGACAACGCGGCGTCGAGCAGGATGATGGCGGCCAGCAGCATCCAGCGCTTGTGCCAATCGCTGCGCCGTTCCCGCAGCAGGAGCGCCCCGCCGACCAGCACGGTGAACGTGGACAGATTGAACACGCCGAAGGCCAGAAACAGCGGGGCCGATGCCCCCGGCGGCAGATGTTTCCCGCCGAGGCGGCACGCGGTGATCAGCGTGGCGGTATCGGCGACCACGACCACCAGCGCCAGCAGGGCACCGAAGATCCCCAAACGCTTGTGCAGATCTACCCGTTCCCGGGCCACCAGCAGCGTCTGGATCAAGAACAGCGCGATCCACGTCAGCATGATCAGGCCGTGAAGGCGCACCAGGACGCTCAGGCTGCTCAGGTGGCCAAGCAACGGCACGTCGATGCTGAATCCTGCCAGCACGACGGCGATGATGCCGATCGCGGTGACGACGTAGTAGCGACGCTCGAATGTGTTTGCCATGGCCTTCAAGGATTGAGCACTTGGCGTCACCCACACGTCACCAAGAGTCGGGATGGAGGCACACAGACCCATCCTGGGAGGGCAAGTGTTCGGGGATTCGTTGGAAGGGGGCATGAAAAAAAGGCCCCCGAAGGGGCCTAAGTCGTTGTAGCGGCGGTCGGACTCGACGCGAAGCGGAGTGAGGCGCCGAACGGCGCCGAAGCTCAACCGGCGACCCGCGCATTATGATGGCGTCCTGAGCTTGTATGCGCTCGGACACGCAGAACGTAACTCGGCACCGCTTGGGCAGATCACCGCTCAAGCGGTGTTGAGCTTTCCCGGCAATTCCGAGTGATCCCAAGGCGCAGTCCCATCGTTTGTTCCATGGTGCGATTCCGGCCGGTTCACTAGGGGAGGTTCGCCACAATGAGTCCGATGACAACCACTACCAGGATGACGCAGCCTATGGCAAGGTTTCGGTCGCGGGTCGCCTTTTCGGCCGTGGCCTTGGCAGCACGTGCTTCCTCCTCTTGCTTCGCCTGCTCGCCAAGCTGGCCCGATGCTGCCCGAATCCGCTTCTCCTGAACCGTACCTGGGAACCATTGGCATCCGCACTTCAGGCAAACAGCCTGAATCACGGTCGATGCTCCGGCCGCGACGCCAGCTGCGGTGCCCAAGAAGTACTCGGCCAGGATAGCCTCGCCGACTTTCTTCCGCTCAATCGGAACAGCCTGGATCGACGGTGATCCGCACTGCGGGCACGTCGCCTTCCCGTCGTCCGAGGTCACCTTGGATTAGTCGTTGAATGTTGCATCCGAACTCTGGTGGAGGGTTGTCCGAGCAAAACCGCGCAAGAAGGTATGGGTGACCTACCCAGATCGCAAACGGCTTCGCCCTCCTCGAGTCCGCGGTTGGAAATGCAAAGGGCGACCCTCAATGGTCAGCCGTGTTGTTGCGGTGGGGTCCAGATCACTTGCTCACGGCATGTGAGCGTGCGTCCTGCCCCTGAAACGCCGACTTTGAAAAATCTGCCACAAAAATGCAAGTCGTTTGGTACCAATAGCGGCGGTCGGACTCGAACCGACGACCCGCGGATTATGATTCCGCTGCTCTAACCAGCTGAGCTACGCCGACGTAGGCTCGAAAATCCTAGCGAGTGCGGTGGCGGCGGTCAACCGACGAG
>DATEGY010000334.1:0-2790 GCA_035279865.1 Gemmatimonadales bacterium
CGGTGATGGCGGCGGATGAGGCCGACCGGTCCCCGCGGGCGTCGCTCGCGCAGCGTCTCGCCGCGGCGCGGGCCGCGCGCCGGGGGGGGACACCGGCGCTTCCGGGGAGTGACGCGGGCACGGGAGCGGGGACGGCGGATACGCCGCTCGCGTGAAGGTCGAAGGCGGGTGGCACCGATCGTTCGTCGGCATGGTGCGCCGCACCTTCCAGGCGGCGTTCGAGGACAACGTGCCGTTCCTCGCCAGCGGGCTGTCGTTCGACCTGCTGCTCACCGCCATTCCGTTCGCGGCGCTCGCGCTTGCGGTGGTCGGCTACCTGGTGCAGCACCAGATCACGGCGCATCAGGTCACGGTGCACCAGCTGCTGCAGCGGTTCCTGCCCGGCGGGCCGACGGGGCGGGGGGTGGACATCTTCGAGCAGGTCGAGCGGGCCCTCGGCGGTATCGTGGCCCAGCGCGGCCGGCTCACCTTGTACGGACTGCCGCTCTTCGTCTGGTTCGCGGCCCGGTTCTTCTCCGGTCTGCGCATCGCGCTGAACGAAGTGTTCGACACCGAGGAGGTCCGTCCCTGGCCGGTCGCGAAAGGCACCGATCTGGCGATCATGCTGACGACCGCAGCCCTGGTGGTGGGCAACGCCCTGCTGCCCGCCTACGAGGTCTCGAGCGCACGGGGGATGTCCGACTCCTTCGTGCTCCTCTGGTCCTGGCGCTTCGGGCTCGAGGTGACCGCCTTCGGATTCAGCACCATCCTCTTCTTCCTCATCTTCAAAGTCCTGCCGAGCCGTCAGATTCACTGGCGTACCGCCCT
Source organism: Gemmatimonadales bacterium (assembly GCA_035279865.1). Classification (GTDB taxonomy): domain Bacteria; phylum Gemmatimonadota; class Gemmatimonadetes; order Gemmatimonadales; family GWC2-71-9; genus 40CM-2-70-7. The sequence continues at coordinate 808 of DATEGY010000334.1, forward strand.
GGTGGCGGCCGGGTTCTGCGCTCTGGCGTTCGAAGTGGCCAAACGGGCCTACGCGCTCTACCTGGCGCGGTTCGTCACCCTCGACCGGGTGGCGACGGACGCGAACATCATCGCGTTCTTCCTGTTCCTCCTCTGGATCTACTACACGGCGTTCGTCTTCCTGCTGGGCGGCGAAGTGGCCGAGACCTACGACCTGGTGCGCATGCGGCGGGCCCAGCGGGTGCGGCTCGAATGAGCACCATCGATCTCCGGTCCGACACCGTCACCAAGCCCTCGACGCCCATGCGGCACGCCATGGCGGAGGCCGAGGTCGGGGACGACGTCCTCGACGGTGACCCGACGACCCGGCGGCTGGAACAGCGGGTGGCGGCGCTCCTGGGCAAAGGGGACGCGCTCTTTTTCCCCACCGGCACGCAGGCCAACCAGACCGGTGTGGCCATGTGCACCACGCCGGGTACGGAGCTCGTGCTCGAGGCGAACGCGCACCTGGTGCACTACGAGCTCGCCGGAGTGGCGCTCCTGGCGGGGGTCCAGGTCCGTCCGGTCACGACTCCGGATGGGCTGCTCAGCGCGGATCTGGTCAAGGGCGCCCTGCGCCCCGCGTCCCCGCACGTGCCGCGGGTCAGTGCCATCGCGATCGAGAACACCCACAACGCGGCGGGAGGGCGGGTGTTGTCGCTCGACCGCCTGCGCGCCATCACCGCCCTCGCCGCGGAACGCGGCCTCCCGGTCCACCTCGACGGTGCCCGGTTGTGGAATGCCGCCGCGGCGCTGCAGCAGGACCTGCCGGCCCTCACGGCCGGAGCCGCCACCGTGATGGTGAGTCTGTCCAAGGGTCTCGGATGCCCGGTGGGGTCGTGCCTTGCGTTCGACGCCGGGCGGCGGGCCGAAGCGTGGGAGATCCGCAAGCGGCTGGGAGGCGGCATGCGACAGTCGGGGATCCTCGCCGCCGCGGGGCTCTACGCCCTCGATGTGAATCTCCCGCGGATCGCCGAGGATCACGCGAACGCGAAGCGCTTCGCCGGAATCGTCGCGGAGAACGACGCGCTCATGCCCGTGCCGCCCGATTCGAACATCGTGATGGTCGACCTCGCGCGTGAGGATGGTTCGGCTGACCGCGCGGTGAGCGCGCTGGCCCGGGCGGGCGTCCTCTGCACGGCGTTCGGTCCCCGCCGGCTCCGCTTCATCACGCATCTCGACGTGTCACCCGCGGATGTCGAGCGGGCCGCGCGAATCGTGGCGAAGGTGCTCGCATGACGGGCCGCGCGACGCCGAGCGTGCCGCATCTTTCCCAGGTGCTCCCCACCGCGCGGGCCATCCTCTGGAATCCGATTCTGCAGGGGACCGTCAAGCGGACGCCGGGGGGCGCGTATCCGATCTTCATCGACCAGAAGGCGCTGACCGCCCTGACCGATCACTTCGCGGCCGTGCCCCCCGACCAGGCGGTTTTCGGATTCCTGGCCGGCGATCTGTTCGAGTGCCCCACCAGCAAGGTCCGGTACGCGGTGGTGGACTCGACCATCCGGCTGAACCAGCCGATCTACGGTGACAAGACGGCGGTCGTGGTACAGCGTCTGTGGGACCGCATTCAAGACGAGCTCAAGAAAATCGAGGGCCAGCTCATCGGCTGGTACCACAGTCATCCCGGCCTGCCGCTGTCGCTCGCGCCGGAGGACGTGAAAGCGCAGGAAACGCACTTCACGTCCCCCTGGCACACTGCGCTGATCCTCGGCGTGCAGGGCGCGGACACCGTGGCCGGTTTCTTCCGGCGCTCCGGGGCGCCGGGATGGACCACGACGCCGCTGCCGTTTTACGAGCTCCTGGACGAAGCGACCGTCTCGACCCGGGGCAAACGCTCGATCCTGCCGTGGAAGAATTTCGGCACCGATGAAGCGACGGTGAGCCGGGCCGGCGCCGCGCAGCCCAAGGCGGCGTCCACGCGCGTCGGACCGCCCCCGAAGCCGGCGACCCCGGCACCGCCCC
>DATEGY010000335.1:0-2869 GCA_035279865.1 Gemmatimonadales bacterium
GGCTGGAGCTGCACGTACCCCCGCTCACCCGCGAGCAGGCGCAGCACCGTCATCTCATAGTCCTGGTGCGTCGCGACCCGCAGCCGCCCCCGGTTCGACCGGTACGGCACGAGACGCTCGTAGACATCGGCCGCCGGAAAGGGCGTGGCCAGGCGCACGTCACGCGAAAGGACCTCGACCAGCCTTCCGAACAGCAGGTCTAGTTCGTCCATGTTCCTGAATGCGGAATGCAGAGTAAGGAGTGCGGAACGACTCCACCGCCCAGTCCGCATTCCGCATTCCGCACTCCGACTTGTCTCCTCATCGAACGATGACCACCCCTCGCATGAACGGATGCTGCGTGCAGTGATACGGGTACGTCCCCGGCTTCTCGAATTTGAACTCGAATGAGCCGTTCTGGGGAATGTCCGCAGAGGTGCCCGACCCGTCGTCGAACGACACCGTGTGAATCAGGGGATCGCCGTTCACCCACCGTACGATCTCGCCCGCATTCACGGTCACGGTGTCCGCCCGGTAATGAATGCCGTTCATCTTCACTTCGGCGGCCGCCGGCCCTTGCACCGAAGGAATCATCCGCAGGTTCGGCGGCTGGACGTACTCGGGCTCCTTGTGAAACCAGGGCCGGAACCGGGCCAGGTGCAGGGGAATGGTGAACTCGAAGCCGTAGAGCGGTTTCCCCGCGGCTCCGGGACCGCGATGGGAGCTTCCTTCGATCGTGTTCACGTCGACGTTCGAGACCTGCACGGAGAAGGTGTGCGGCGATCCGGGGATCACGAACACCAGCCCGGCGCTCCACGCGGCCACGCCACGGGGGGCAGACGTGAACGAGGCGACGTCCGCGCTCAGGCCGATGTAGGAGTTCAGGTGCACGACGGCGCCACCCGCCACCGCGAGCCGCGCGGTATCGACGCCGTAGGGCTTCGTCATGCCGCGGACGGCGCCGAGGAGGGTGAGGGGTCCGGTGGTCCAGTTGACCCCGACCTCGCCGTCGAGACTCCTGGCGGCCGCGTTGAACGCGGGGGTAACGGCGAGGGTGAAGCCGGAGCCGAGGGGATGGCGCCAGCGGCCGTAGAATTCCACCTCGTTCGCGACCTTGCTGGGCACGTCGGTCTTGGTCGCGTAGTGTATGCCCAGGCCGAGGTTGGCTGGGAGGCCGAGAGCCAGGGTGAACGTCGGGAAGTTGGTGACCGTGTTGAACCCGGCCGAGTTCGCGACGTGGAATCGATGGAGGAAGTTGAACTGAATCACGGCCGGATCGGGCACCCAGGTCCCGGACAGGTTCGGCGACCGGTCCATGAGAGACTGAGCTCCCAGTGGGGCTGAGACTACGAGCAGGCTGAACAAGAGACGCTTCATGGTAGACTCCTTAAGTGCGGAATGCGAAATGCGAAATGCGGAATGGCGAGTCGCAGGAATCATTCCGCATTCCGCACTCCCCACTCCGCATTCACCTTTCAACGCCAGTCTTTCACCCAGCGGTCGTATGCCACCGGCACGATGCCTCCTTGCTGCAGCACTTCGATGCCGGATGGATCCCGGTAGGCCTTGCGGTAGAACACGTGCGTCACGCCCGAGTTGATGATGAGCTTGGCGCACATCACGCAGGGCGAAGCGCTGACGAAGACGACTTTGTCCCGCACGCTCCCCGGCGCTTTCACCAGGGCGTTCATCTCGGAGTGGATGCAGCCGCAACTCCCCGGCACCGTGGAGTCGCAACGATTGGGCAGCCCCCGCGCGTTGCCGTTGTACCCGATCGCCAGGACGTTCTCGAGCGCCTGATTCGTGACGACCGTCCCCACTTGGAGGCGCGCACAGGTCGAGCGCTTCGCCAGCTCCTCCGCCATCCGCATGTAGACCTCGTAGAGCGGAATGCGGTCGGTGGTGGCGGGGGCGCCGTTGGCCAGCGCGTTGAGATGGTGGGTGTTCGCTTCGACGCCGTCCTTAGGTGTGAACATGAAGATCCCGGTCGGGGTCGTAGTCGGTGTAGCGGCCGCGGGCGCGCTCCTGCGCCAGCCAGGTGTCGAATCCGGAGGGCACCAGGCCGTTGGAGCGCTCCTGCTTCTGCGCGGCCCGGGTGGCGAGATAGTCGGCGTACTCGTTCTTCGCGTGGCCATCATGACCGCGAACCCAATGCCATTCGACCGCATGTCCCGAGGCGGCCTGCACCAGTTTCTGCCAGAGCGGAAGGTTTTCGATGGGGCCCGTCTTGCGCTTCCAGCCCCGTGCCTGCCAGCCCGACACCCACTCGTTCATGCCTTTGACGAGATACTCGGAGTCGGACACGTAGCGGATGTGCGCGCGTTGCCACTGCCGGTGTAGCCACTCGAGGGTCGCGATCGCGCCGGCCAGGGCCATCCGGTTGTTGGTGGTCTCCGGGGCACACTCGTAGAGGTCCCAGCGCGCCACGCTGTCCCCGGCCCGGGCCTCGATGAGCGCTGCATTCCCGCCGGGGTTCGGCGGCGTCGTCCCGTTTCCCAGGCAGCTCTCGTCCGCATGGACGACGATGAACGGCAGGTCGAGATCAGGCATCAGGGCTGGATGATGACCGGGAGGTCGGTGTGGCGCAGAATCTCTTCGGCGTGGGACACGACCTGGCTGGGACGATTGCCCCCGCGGCTCACGTGCGCCCCCGCGAACAGGCAGTCGGCTCCGGTCCTGCCCACCACGGCCGCGACCACCTCGCCGGGTTTCCCGATCTCCACATGCGTCACGAACCGGACTCCCTGTAATGAAAGAAGGGCCTCGGCGGCGCCGACCACCTTGAGCCCTTCCCGCTTGGACTTGGCGGCGTGGATCACGTGCACGGTCCCGTCGTCCACCGATACGAATCGTGCCGCCAGATCGAGGGCCCGCCGGCTGGTGTCGCCAC
>DATEGY010000336.1:0-2357 GCA_035279865.1 Gemmatimonadales bacterium
CGGTGATCACGGGGGACAAGACGCAGATCGACCTCGCCAACCGCGAAGACTCGGGGCTCCTGCAGGTGGAGCGGATTCTCCCGGGGATCGACGGGATCGCCTTTTGTTATCTGACCGACACCGACGTGGTACGCCACCGGCTGGTGCGGGAGATCATCAAGGCTTATGCGGAAGACAGTCAAGGCTGACCCGCCGATCCCGCGCGAAGAGCGGCACCGCTATCACCTCGCCCGGTGGTGGTGGGTCGCGGGACTCGCCGTCCTCTCCGAGACCGCGTTTTCCTTCGGTACGAGGGGAGCCCTCGACGTCGAGACCATGATCGGCGTCATGCTCGAGAACGCGCTCATCCTCTGCGTGTTCTGGGTGCTGCTCTACTACTACCGGCGGGAGACGTACCGCGATAACCGGCAGGTCGCGATGATCGGCGGGCTGTTCGCCTTCATGATCGTCAGCGCGGCCGTGATCGCTGCCCTCGCGCCGCAGCACCCGGAGCTCATTCCGATCCCCCTGTTCGCGATGATCCTGACGGCGCAGTTCAACGGCCGGGTGTCGATGATCGGCGCGATGATTTTCGCGGCCCTCGTCGACGTGCAGCCGGTGTTCCATGACGGCCCTGCGCTCTTCGTCTGTCTCGCGGGTGGTATCACGGCCGCGCTGTCGGTGCGTACCCTGCGGCGGCGGAGTCACCTGTACATCGCCGTCCTGATCACGGCCATCGGATACCTCGATGCGGCCCTCGCTCTCGGACTGGTGGGGCATTGGCCGGTCGGCCAGATCGGCTGGATGACCCTGCTCGGCGCCGCCAACGCCCTGGTCTCGGCGTCGCTCACCATTCTGCTCCTCCCGCTCATCGAGGGCGTCACCACGGTCACCACCGATCTCACGCTCCTCGAGCTGTCCGACCCCGGCCGTCCGCTCCTGCGCCGCCTGTCCCTTGAGGCGCCGGGGACGTATGCGCACAGCGTCGCCATGGCCAATCTGGTCGAAGCCGCGTGTGACGCGATCGGCGCGAACGGATTGCTCGGACGCGTCGGGTGCTACTACCACGACGTCGGCAAGCTCGGCAACCCGGGGTTCTTCGTGGAGAATCAGAACCGGGGCTCGAGCAATCCGCACGACCGGATCACGCCGCAACAGTCGGCCAAGATCATCCGCCAGCACGTGGTGGACGGCGTCCGCCTGGCGCAGGAAGCCCGGCTCCCGGAGATCATCACCGCCTTCATCCCCGAGCATCACGGCACGTCCGAGATCAACTACTTCCTCGATAAGGCGAAGAAGTCCCGCGACGGCGCCGTGAATCCGGCCGATTTCCGGTATCCGGGTCCGCGACCGCGGTCGATCGAAACGGCCATCGCCATGCTCGCCGATTCCATCGAAGCGTCGCTGCGCGTGCTCGACGACCTCACGCCCGACCGCATCGAGGGCGTGATCGAGCATATCGCCAAGAACAAGCTCGCGGCGGGCCAGCTCGACGAAGCACCCATCACGCTGCAGCAGCTGGACGAAGTGAAAGCGGAGTTCGTCCGCGTCCTGTCGGGGATGTACCACAACCGCATTGACTACCCGGAAGATCGTGGCGGCATCTCGGCGGGCTGGCAGGGCTCGCAGCCGTCGGCGCCCGCCGCCGGCGACTGAGCGCCTGCTCGACACCGTGGTGCGCCGGGTGCTGGCCTGGGAAGGCGTGCCCGGCGCGCGCGTGTCCGTCACCCTGCTTCCCCCCGCGCGGATGAAGGCCCTCAACCGCCGCACCTTCGGCCGCCGGGGCCTCACGGACGTGATCTCGTTCCCCCTCCCGCAGCCGGACGGAACCCTCCACGGCGACATCTACGTGTGCCCGGCGGCGGCGCGTGCCTGGGTGCGGGGGTCGGGCGCCCAGGCGCTCCGGGAAGAATTGATCCGGCTTGCGGTGCATGGCGCGCTGCACGTGCTGGGCTACGACCACTCCGACGGCCCCGGAAGGACGCGGTCCCGCATGTGGCGGACGCAGGAGCGCTACGTCCGCCGCCTGACGGGCGGGGGCCGATGACGGCCGGGCCGCTGCTGCTCGTCGAGGCCCTTATCGCCCTCGGCGCCGTCCTGTGGGCCGGTCTCCTGGCGCTCGGTGAGGAAGCGGCGGTGGGGGAGGCGGCGCATACGCTGGCGGACGCGCCGCCCGTGGCGCGCGTGCCTCTGCATCGCGGACTCCACGTCGCGCGGCTCGCCCTTCTCGTCCTGGCCGCCGTGGCGGGCGCCAGCGCCCTCGCCTGGTGGACCAGGGGGGCCGTGGGCGGTCCGATCGCCGTGGCCGTGGCGACGGTCTTCCTGTTCGTGGTGGGCGATGCGCTTCCCCGGAGCCTCGCGAGTCTCGCCCCCGAGCT
>DATEGY010000337.1:0-8157 GCA_035279865.1 Gemmatimonadales bacterium
GACTCCGGCCCCGGCCGCACGACCCGCCGGTCCGCCGCCCCCCACGCCGCTCGCGGTGGGCACGCAGGCCCCGGACTTCGCCCTCCCCGGTGCCACGCGCTACGGCCTCAACGCCCAGCCGGTGCGCTTGTCGGACTTCAAGGGCAAGACCGTGGTCCTCGCCTTCTTCTACCAGGCGCGCACCAAAGGCTGAACGATCCAAATGGAAGCGTACCGTGATCAGTACGCTACGTTGCTCAGGGATGGCAAGAAGGTGGTGGTCATCGGCATCAGCATGGACGCCGACACGACCCTGCACGCCTGGATGCACGACGAAGACTTCCCGTTCGTCTTCGTGTCGGATACCGCCGGCGCCGTGGGCCGGGCGTACGGGGCCTACTCGAAGGAAAACAAGATCGACGTCCGGTACCTGTTCGTCATCGATGGAAGCGGCAAGATCACGCACGTGATGGCGCCCTTCCACGTGCTCGATCCGGCCAACTACACGGAGCTCAAGGCTGCGGTTGATTCCGTGACGAACTAGTCAGCCCTTCAGGGCCTTCGCCAAGGCGCCGTCGATATCCTGGTCCGATCCGGTCCCGGTATATACGACGACGCCTTTGGCGTTCAGGATCACGACGTACGACGTCGCCACCGCCACGAACGCGCGCGTCGCGTTCCCGCCCGAGTCCCACAGCACCTGATACGGCACCGGATGCTCGGTGAGATGCTTCTGAATCGACGCCGGCGTCTCGTTCACCGCCACGCTGACGGCGATGAAGGTCACCTGCTTGCCGTACTTGCTGTAGGCCGCCGTCATCTTCGGCTGGAGCTCTTTGCAGATCGGACACCATTGGGCCCAGAACTCGAGCAGCACGGGACCGTGGCCGACGTACTTCGCCAGATCCACGGTGTTGTGCGAAAGGTCCTCGATCTTCGGCGCGGCCGGCGTCGAACCGACGGGAATCCCCACGTCATCAGGATCCTGCCCCTGCAACGCCGGGGCGATCGTCAAGAGAGCGGCCACCACCCCGACCAGCACTGTGCTCATGCCCTTCATCGTTACCACACCTTTCCTGCCTGGATGAAGTAGTACTCCGCCATCACCAGTACTACACCGGCGGATACCCGCTTGGCCCACACCATCCACGGGCCCGCCCGCGGCAACGACCCGAGGATGCCGGAGAACAATCCCACGAGGACCAGCACGGCGGTCATGCCGAACGCGAACGCGAACAAATAGAAGAACCCCAGAATCCCGCTCCGGGTCGCCGCCACCCAGGTGAGCACGACCGCGAACGCCGGCGCACCGCACGGAGCCGCCACGATGCCCGAAGCAGCACCCATGAGCAATACGGCGGGGTACGAGCCCCCTCCCTGCGACCCCGCCCAGGCCATCAGTCGTTGCGGGACGCGGACGGGGATGACGTCGAGCATCACCAGGGCGAAGAGCAGGAGCAGGTTCCCGGTGATGAGTGAGGCCCAGGGAGACGCGGAGACGGTCCCAAAGAGGGTGCCCGTGAGACCCGCGATCAGTCCCAGAATGGCGTAAACCAGAGCGAGCCCCAGCGCGTACGTCACCGACAAGAGCGCGGTGCGGGTGCGCGAAGCCGGGGCCGTCGGCACCGTCCCCGTCGCCGACCCCCCCAGGATTCCGGCCGTAATGGGAATCATGGGCCAGATGCAGGGGCTCAGGCTGTACAACACGCCGAGCCCGAACAGCGAGCCGATCGCCAGGAGTGGATGGTCTCGCAACGCCGCCGACAGCGGCGGTCCGTTGGAACCGAGCGTCAAGAGATGAAGCACGGAGGGATTATACATCTGGAGGTGCGGCCGGCCGTCACGGTCCAGTCAGGCCGGAAAAGGCGCGCCCGGGTTAGTTTCTCCGGCATGACCGATTTACAGCTTTCGCACCCCGTCGTGCGTATTCGGAGGGAGGTCAGCTCCAATCCCCCGCTCACAACCAGGGTGATCATACGGATGCAGGTCGCTACACGCCTCGCTGCAAGGAATTGGCTGCCCCAGGGCCAACGGGCCGTCATCGGGACCATGGTCCTGTTGGCGGGCTGCGCCGTCGGCACGTCCCCCTCCCCGGGAACGCCGTGGACGCCGCCCGCCCGCGCCCAGACCGCACCCGCACCCGCGGCGGCCGTGCCGCCCGATCTCGAGGCACGGGTCCGGACCCTGCAGCTCCCGGACGTCCTGGACATCGCACTTCGAAACAACACCGTGACGCGTGAGGCGTGGTACAATGCCCGCGCGGCGCTCTACACCTACGACGCGACCCGCGGTCAGTACTTTCCGACGCTCACCCTGGACGGAAGCATCACCAAGCTCAAGACCGCCCAGACTCAAGGGCGGTCCGCGGTGACCCAGACGGTCTACGGACCGACACTCAACTTGAGCTGGCTCCTCTTCGACTTCGGTGGGCGCTCCGGTTCGATTGCTTCGGCGCGGGACCAGCTGCTCGCCGCAGACTGGACGCACAACGCCACGATTCAGGATGTCGTCCTGACGGTCGAGGCGACGTACTTCAACTACATCGGCACCCGGGCGCTGCTGCAGGCCGACCGCATTACGCTGGCGGAAGCCGATTCGAATCTCGTGGCGGCGCAGCAGCGGCACGATGTGGGCCTCGCCACCATCGCCGACGTCCTGCAGGCCAAGACCGCCCGTTCGCAGGCCGAGCTCGCGGTCGAGGCGACATCCGGAGCGCTGCAAACGGCGCGCGGTGCCCTCGCGGTCTCGATGGGGTTTCCCGCGAATCTGCCGTACGACATCGACTCCGTGCCCCTTCCGACCCCACCTCCGGGGGTCGCCGAGAGCGTGGATTCCCTGATCAACCGGGCGCTCGTCGCGCGTCCCGACCTGGCCGCGGCCCGCGCGCAAGCTGACGCGGCGCGGGCGCGGGTGAGCATCGCGCGCGGTGCCGCCCTGCCTGGGCTATCGGTGACGGGATCGACGGGCGATACCTACTTCGCCAACCGGCCTCCCATCCCGGGCTCGAGCTATTCGCTGTCGCTCGGGATCGAGATCCCGCTCTTCGCGGGCGGGGCGCATGTCTACGGAATCAAGTCCGCGCAGGCCGCGGCCGACGCGGCACAGGCGAGCGCCGAGGGCCAGGCCCAGCTCGTGGTTTCGCAGGTGTTCACCTCGTTTTATGCATTGCAGACCGCCACCCAGCGCGTCCGCTCCACGGACGACCTCCTGGCCAGCGCGACGCAGTCCGAGCAGGTCGCGCTGGGCCGCTACCGCGCGGGCGCGGGCAGCGTGCTGGATCTGCTCACGGCCCAGAGCGCCCTCGCCGACGCACGCGCCCAGCAGGTCACCGCCCATTTCGGCTGGTACGCCTCGCTCGCCCAGCTCGCCCACGACGTCGGCGTGCTGGGGCTCGATGGTTCGAGTCCCATCCGCCTCAACTCCGACGCCACTGGTTCGCATTGATGACGCGCACGCTTCGTTTTGCCACCGCCCTCCCGTTGATCCTCTTCACCGCGTGCTCCAAGGGCGACGGGCGGGGTGCGCCTACCTACCCGGTCTCCGTGGCGCAGGTCGGCACGAAGGACGTTCCTTACGAAATCACCGCCACCGGCACCGTCGAACCCCGTCAGACCGCGCAGGTCGAGGCGCAGGTCACGGGCATCGTGACGCGGGTGGCCTTCCACGAAGGCGACGAAGTCTCAGCCGGCCAGCTGCTCTTCCAGATCGACCCGCGTCCCTTCCAGGCGGCGCTCGCTCAGTCCGTCGCGGCCATGCACCGGGACTCGGCCCAGGCCGCGCAGGCCGACCGCGACGCGGACCGCTACGCGGCCCTCGTGAAGCAGGACTATGTCACGCAGGAGGACTACGACACGAAGCGCGCCACCGCCGCATCGGCCGACGCCACCCTCCGGGCCGATTCGGCCAACGTCCAGGCCGCCCGGCTGAATCTCGAGTACGCCTCGGTCACGGCCCCCATCGGCGGGCGGACCGGCGGCCTCCTGGTGAAGGAAGGCAACCTGGCCCGTGCGAACAGCGCGACGCCGCTCGTGGTCATCAATCAGATCCGGCCCATTCTGGTCCGGTTCGCGGTGCCGCAGGTCAATCTGCCGCAAATCCAGCGTTTCAAGGCGAATGACCTGCAGATCCGCGTGAACCCCACCACCTCGGGGGATACGTCGGCCGACGAAAAAGGCCGCCTCACGTTCCTGGATAACGCCGTGGACACGAGCACCGGCACCGTGCTGTTGAAGGGCGAGTTTCTCAACGAGGATCGCGCCCTGTGGCCGGGCCAGTTCGTGAACGTCCGGCTGGAGCTCTACGTGGAGAAGGGCGCCCTGGTGATTCCGTCCGCCGCGGTCACGACGGGGCAGACGGGCACCTTCGTATTCGTCGTGAATCCGGACCAGACCGTGACGCTGCGCCCGGTCACCGTCGAGCGGACGTCGGGCGACCTCGCGGTCATCGCCCAGGGTATCAAGGCCGGCGAAACGGTCGTGACCGATGGTCAGGTCCGTCTCGCCTCGGGGGCCAAGGTGTCCGTGAAGAACGGCGGGTCGGCGCAGATGGGGGACAAGTGAACATCGCGGGCGCGTTCATCAGGCGGCCGGTCATGACGACGCTGGTCATGTTCGGCATTCTGCTCTTCGGCGTCATGGGGTACCGGCTCCTGCCGGTGAACGATCTGCCGAACGTCGACTATCCGACCGTGTCCGTCAGCGCCTCACTCCCGGGCGCGAGTCCGGAGACGATGGCCTCGGCGGTCGCGACGCCTCTCGAGAAGCAGTTCACGACCATCGCGGGGGTCGACCAGATGACGTCGACGTCCTCGCTGGGCTCGACCAACATCACGCTGCAGTTCTCGCTCGACCGGAACATCGATGCGGCGGCGCAGGACGTCCAGGCCATGATTTCGAAGACCCTGCGCCAGCTGCCCATCGGGATCATCCCACCGTCGTACCAGAAGGTGAATCCGGCCGACTCGCCCATTCTCTACCTGGCGCTGTCGACCAAGACCCTGCCGCTCGCTACGCTCGACGAGTACGCCGAGACGTTTTTGTCACAGCATATCTCGACGGTGGAGGGCGTCGCGCAGGTGCAGGTCTACGGCTCGTCGAAGTACGCCGTGCGCATCCAGCTCGATCCGCGGCAGCTCGCCTCCCGCAGTATCGGCATCGATCAGGTCGCGTCCGCCATCAACAGCGGCAACGTCAACATGCCGACGGGGACCCTGTGGGGCGACGACAAGGCCTATACGGTCCGCACCAATGGGCAGATCTCGGATGCCCCCGCCTTCCGTCAGCTGATCGTCACGTACCGGAACGGGAGTCCCGTCCGCCTCGGCGACCTGGGCCTGGTGCTGGACGACATGCAGGACAACAAGTCCTTCAGCTGGTTCGACGGCACCCGCGCCATCGTCCTCGCCATTCAGCGGCAGCCGGGCACGAACACCGTGGAGGTATCCGAAGCGGTCCAGAAGATGGTGGCCCGGCTGTCGGACCAGATTCCCGCGTCGGTCAACGTCAACATCCTCTACGACCGGGCCGTCTCCATCCGCGATTCCGTCAACGACGTGAAGTTCACCCTGCTGCTGACGCTGGCACTGGTCGTGATGGTGATCTTCCTGTTCCTGCGCAACATGTCCGCGACGATCATCCCCAGCCTGGCCCTGCCGTTCTCCATCATCGGCACGTTCGCGGCGATGTATATGCTGGGCTACAGCCTCGACAACCTGTCCTTGATGGCGCTGACATTATCGGTGGGGTTCGTCGTCGACGACGCCATCGTGATGCTGGAGAACATCGTCCGGCACATCGAGATGGGTACGCCGGTGATGCAGGCGGCGCTCGAGGGATCGAAGGAGATCGGCTTCACCATTCTCTCCATGACGTTGTCGTTGACGGCGGTGTTCATCCCGGTGCTGTTCATGGGGGGCCTGATCGGGCGGTTGTTCCATGAGTTCGCGGTCACGATCGGCGTGGCGATCCTGGTCTCCGGATTCGTCTCCCTGACGCTCACGCCCATGCTCTGCTCTCGCTTTCTGAAGGCGCATCGAGGCGAACAGCACGGGAAGTTCTACAACGCCTCCGAGCGGGTCTACGAGCGCGTGCTCGATGCCTATCGCCGGTCGCTCGAATGGGTCATGGGGCGGCGCCGGTTCGCCATAGTCGTGTCCGGCCTGATTCTCGTCGCCACCGTCGGACTCTTCAAACTCGTGCCGAAGGGCTTCATCCCCGATGAGGACAGCGGCTCGATCCGGGGCACTACGGAGACGGCCGAAGGCACGTCGTACCAGGTGATGGCCGACCATCAACAGCAGATCGCGACCATCATCGCCAACGACCCCAACGTCGCGCACTTCATGTCCCGGGTGTCCGGGGGCTCGAATCAGGGCGGCGTCTTCATCCACTTAAAGCCCCGCAATCAGCGCGCCCTGGACGCGGCCGGCGTGATCCGGGAGCTCGGGCCCAAGCTCGCGGTCATCCCCGGCATCACGGTCTATCTCCAGAACCCTCCGCCCATCAACGTCGGAGGCCGCTCCTCCAAGAGCCTGTATCAGTTCACCCTGCAGAGCTCGGATGTCACCCAGCTGTACCAGAGCGCCACCGAGCTCACCCAGCGGCTCCAGCAGCAGCCGCTGCTGCAGGACGTGACCTCGGACCTCCAGATCAAGAACCCGCAGGTCTCGGTGCAGATCGACCGGGACCGCGCCGCCACCCTCGGGGTCACCGCCCAGCAGATCGAGACCGCACTGTACGACGCGTACGGCTCCGGCCAAGTCTCGACCATCTACACGCCGAACAACGAGTACTGGGTAATCATGGAGCTCCTGCCCCAGTATCAGAAGGACCTGTCGGCGCTCAACATGCTCTACGTCCGCTCAGCGTCCGGCTCCCTGGTCCCCCTCGGCGCCGTCGCGAAGCTCACGGCCAGTCTCGGCCCGCTCTCGGTCAATCACGCCGGCCAGGTCCCCGCCGTGACCATCTCCTTCAACCTCCGTCCCAACGTCTCCATCGGCGATGCGGTGGCTGCGGTCCAGAAGGATGCCAATCAGGTCCTTCCGGCCACCATTTCCACGAACTTCGCCGGGACCGCACAGGCGTTCCAGGCGAGCCAGCAGGGCCTCCTCGCCCTGCTCGTCGTGGCCATTCTCGTGATCTACATGGTGCTGGGAATCCTCTACGAGAGCTTCATCCACCCCCTGACCATTCTGTCGGGACTGCCGTTCGCCGGGTTCGGGGCGCTCTTCACCCTGCTGATCTTCGGGACGGACCTCTCGGTGTATTCCTTCGTCGGCATCATCATGTTGATCGGCCTCGTGAAGAAAAACGCGATCATGATGATCGACTTCGCGCTGGAGGCCGAGCGGAAGGAAGGGAAGAACGCGGAAGCGGCGATCGTCGAGGCATGCCTGGTGCGGTTCCGGCCCATCATGATGACCACCATGGCGGCGTTGATGGGCACCCTCCCGATCGCCATCGGGTTCGGCGCGGGCTCCGAGTCCCGGCGGCCCCTGGGCCTCGCGGTGGTGGGCGGACTCGCGTTCTCACAGTTCATCACGCTCTACATCACGCCGGTGATCTACACCTACCTCGACGCCTTCCAGCACCGGTTTGGCCGGCGGGCCCCGGTGGCGCTCGGAGCGCCGGTGCCGCATCCGGGAGACTAGACCACAAAGGCGTCGAGGAAAATCGTCCAGGAGCACCGTCAAGGAGAGGCGTTGGGGTCCACGTCGGTCCTTGACGCCTCTCCTCGACGCCTCTCCTCGACGCCTTTCCTTGACGCTTTGCATATTTCGGTATGCTTAGAGACGCCCGTATTTCGCTACTGCTCGACGTCTACGATCAGTCCTTCGATCGCGCCGCCTGGCACGGCACACCCCTCGGGACTGGGCTCCGTCAGATCACCTGGAAAGAAGCTCTCAGGCGCCCGGCGCGGGGACGGCATAATGTCTGGGAAATCGTGCTCCACATGGCGTACTGGAAAAGCGTCGTGCGGCGGCGCCTGACCCGGGACCCGTCAATCGAGTTCTCCCGGTCGCCGGCCAACTGGCCATCCATTCCGACCCGCCCCACCGCGGCCCTTTGGCACCGGGACCTGGCCCTGCTCCGCAACGAGCACCAGCTCCTTCGCGACGTGATTGCCCGGTTTCCGGCGCCTCGCCTGGGACAGAAAGGGTGGCATACGCGCTGGAGCAAT
>DATEGY010000338.1:0-2586 GCA_035279865.1 Gemmatimonadales bacterium
CGGTCTCGAGCGCTGCGGCCAGCTCGCGGACGGCCTGGCGCAGCGCTTCGAATTCCGGCGCGCCGCGCTGCGGCGCGCCGCCGGGGAGCGGCTCCCGCCTCCGGATCAGCCGGGTCCATCCGACCAGCTCGTCGATCGGGCGGGACAGCTGCCGGGACAGATGTCCGGCCACCCGCACCGCGACGAAGAGCAGGACCGCGCCGAGCACGATGATGACGGCGGCGAATCCGGCGGACGAGTAGCTCCGCAGCTTCTCGGCGCGCTGGGCGAGGGTGAGGGAGACGGAGATCTGGTCCAGATGGTGGTCCATGGCCCGCCGCTCGCGTGGAGAGAGGCGGGTGGTGTCGACGATCTTGAGCATGGCGCGGGTCGAATCGGCCACCTCTTCCAGGGAGGCCCGCGCCCCCGCCATCGGCCCCGAGGCCCGGACGCTGAGCACCAGGCCGATCACCGCAATGGCGGTGGGGATGGCCGTCATCGCCACAAGGATCGCGAAGATCCGGCGGCGGAAGGGGAGTGGCATATTGGTGAAGGAATCTATGGAATTGGCTGGGGTGCGACAAATCGACACAGGCCAAGGGAGGAGAACGAAGCATGCGGAGCCACACGCACTACCTCTGGTTCAATACCAAACAGCGTCAGGAGATCATCGATATCACGGACACGGTGGAGATTGAGGTGGGCACATCGGGGGTGCGGGAAGGGATGGTGCTGGTATCCGCGATGCACATCTCGGCGTCGGTTTTCGTCAACGACCACGAATCGGGCCTGTGGCACGACATCTTGACGTGGCTGGAGGGCACGGTCGCGCCGTGGGAGCCCTCCCGGTACCGGCACAACGAGACCGGGGAGGACAACGCCGCCGCGCATCTGCGGTCGTTGACGGTGGGGCACGAGGTCATCGTTCCCATCACGGCCGGGAAGCTCGACCTGGGTCCCTGGCAGCGGGTCTTCTATGGCGAGTGGGACGGGCAGCGGAAGAAGCGAGTAATCATCAAGGTGTTGGGGGACTAGTCCCAACACGGCAAGTCGTTTATACTTATTGGGTTCCGGCGGACGGCGACCAAAGCGTGGTGGCGTCACGCGCCCGCCAGGAACGAGGGCATGCCGGACTTCGCGCTCTGCGCGCTCCGCTTCCCCGACGTGAGTTCCCCCAACAGCCACCGCGCATTCTGGCCTGCCCCACGCGCCTTACTCGCGCCGACGCTTCCGCACCTGACAAGCAGGCGGGCCGCACCGGGGAGTTTATCGCTCCCCTTAAGGACAATTGATGCAACAGCCTCACGCACACCTCTCGCGACCGGTTCACAAGGAACCGCCCGCACACGCTCCCAACGCCGCACTCCTCATCGATTTCGACAACGTCACCATGGGCATCCGCTCAGATCTGCAAACTGAGCTCCGGCGCCTGCTGCAGTCCGAGATTATCCGGGGGAAAGTGGCGGTTCAGCGCGCCTACGCGGACTGGCGCCGGTACCCGCAGTACATCGTGCCGCTCTCCGAATCCTCCATCGACCTGATTTTCGCCCCCGCGTACGGGTCGAACAAGAAGAACGCCACCGACATCCGCCTGGCCATCGACGCGCTCGAGCTGGTGTTCACCCGGCCCGAGATCGGGACGTTCATTCTCCTGTCCGGCGACTCGGATTTCTCGTCGCTCGTGCTGAAGCTGAAGGAGTACGGCAAGTACGTCATCGGCGTCGGGATCCGGGAGTCGTCGAGTGATCTCCTGATCCAGAACTGCGACGAGTACTACTCCTACAACGAGCTCGCGGGCTTCCAGAAGGAGAGCGACATCGTCCACGAGCGCTGGGATGTCTGGCAGCTCGTGGTGGAAGCGGTGAAGCAGATGACCGCCCACAACGACGTCATGCGCTCCGACCGTCTGAAGCAGGTGATGCAGGAGATCGACCCCGCGTTCGACGAAAAGGACGCCGGCTTTTCCCGCTTCACCAAGTTCGTCCAGGAGGCGGCGCACCGCGGCCTGATTCACGTCACCCGCCGCGAGAATGGGCAATTCGAAATCGCCCTCGGCGGCGCCGCGTCCGCGGCTCCGGCCGCGCAGCCTGGAACTGCGCCTGAGCCCGAGGCACCGGCGGAGCGCCGGAGCTCCTTCGTCGGCGACGCCTTCGGTCTGCTGAAGCAGGCCCTGGGTCAGTCTCGCGACGGAGCGTCCGCCGAGTCTGCCGAGGAGACGGCCGGGACGGCCGGGACGGCCGGGACGGCTGAGTCGGCCGGGCGGGCCGCGCCGTCTGAGCCGCGTCCGCCTGCCCCACCGGCGCATTCGTACCATGAAGAAGAAGATGAGCCGCCCATGCCGCAGAGCTCGGCGCCTCCACCGCCGTACTCCACGCCCGTGGCCGGTCATACACCCCTGGGCCGGAGTGCCCGGTTCCGCCGGGGCTCCAAGGGTGGTCCGCGTCCGACGACGCCCGTGATCGGCGTGCCCCGGGTCGGAGCCGTCGAAACGCCGGCGGCCTCCGGGGGCACGAGCGAACCCGGTGCCGGCGTCGAGCGCCCGCCACGCGGTGAGCGCGGTGAGCGCGGTGATCGGGCCGAACGGGGCGACCGTCCCCGCGGCGGCCG
>DATEGY010000339.1:0-13332 GCA_035279865.1 Gemmatimonadales bacterium
AGCACGTCATCGACCGGCCCGCCCGCCGGCGTGGAGAAGCGGGCGCGGAACACGGTTCGAGGAGGGTCGGGACGCCAGGGGGACAGACAGCGTTCCGCGACGGCCAAGGCCCCCCGGCCCGAGAGTCGGAGGAGGGCCACCGCCGATCGTCCGGGCGGGGTGGCCAGCGCGACGATCGGATCGGAGAGCATCAGCCGATCGTCAGGAGGTCCCGCTGCGTTTCGACTGATCCTTCAGCCGCTTCTGCGAAATCATCCACTGCTGGGGCAGGCTGAAGAGGTTCGACACCAGATAGTAGAGGTTCAACCCGGACGACAGCCGGAGAAAGATGAACGTCATCATCGCCGGCATCACATACATCATCGATGCCGTCTGCGGATTGGGCGGAATGCCCCGCTGGCCGATCTTGGTCAGCGCGAACATGGAAAGGCCCATCACCACGGGCAGGATGAAAGTCGGGTCGTAACGCGAGAGATCGGGAAGCCACAGGAACGACGACCCCCGCAGCTCGATCATGTACTGGAAGACGAAATACAAGGCGATGAGCATCGGGTACGGAATCAGCATCGGGAGACATCCGCCGAGTGGATTGGCGTTGTGCTCCTTGTACAGCTTCATGGTCTCCTGCTGGAGGCGCGTGGGGTCGCCCTTGTACTTCTCCTGCACCCGCTTGAGATCGGGCGCGATCGCCTGCAGCCGCATCTGCGACGCCATGGCTTTTTGATTGAGCGGCCAGAGGACGACGCGGACCAGCACCCCGAAGAGAATCAGGAGCAGCCCATACGCCATCCCGAACGACTCGTGCGCCCAGAGCAGGATGTTGGTGACGAGAATCGAGACCCACCGGATGATGGGGCGGAAGATGGCCCAGCCATACGGGTTGGCGTCATCCAGGTCGTGCCCGATCGCCGCGAGGCGGCGGTGCTCGAGCGGTCCCACATACACGCTGTACTGGAAGTCCCCCGCGGCCGGGACGGGCAAGGTGAGCGCGACACTCACGCGGGTGGCGATTCCCGACTTGCCGCCGAACAGGCCCTTGGCGCTGTCGGGGCGCGGGCCCCCCACCGCCACGGCCCCCGCGAATTGGGCCTGGCCCGGCTCGGTGGCCAATGCTCCGACCAGGAAGTATTTCGATTTGATCCCCGCCCACTCGAACGGTCCGTCGTAAATCGCGCGCTCGTTCTCACTCACCGAGCTGAACGCGTGCTTTTCGGTCTTCGAGGACTTGGTGACCACCGCGTAGTCGCGGAAGGAGCCCGTGGAGTCGGCTTCAGTGTTCCGCAGCCCGTCCCCCAGCCCTACCAGCATCTGCGCGCCCGCCGCGGACAGCCCGGTCACCTGCCCCTTCACGCCGATGCGGTAGTCGTCGGGCCGGAACGTGTAGGCGAGGGTAATGGCCGATGCACCACGCTCAGCGGTAAGCGTCAGGGTGCCCGCATCACCAGCCACACTCATGACGCGGGCCGAGGGGGTGAAGGCCAGGTCGGTGAGGTCCAGCGTGTCCGAGCCCACGGCGATGCGCCGGGCCAGGAAGGGTTCGCCGGCGGGTACCAGCTCCACAGCCTTCCCCGAGTCGCCTCGGGCGAAGGACTTATACTCGGCGAGGCGCGCCGAAACGATCGTGCCTCCGCGGGTGCTGACGCCGATACGAAACAAGGGCGTCGTCACCCAGACGGTGTCGGCGGAAAGAGTTGATAGGCGGTTAGTTGTTAGAAGGTTAGTTGTGTCCGAGGACGGACGAGGCGCCGACGTGGCCGGCTGGGCTTTCAGCGATTCCACCGCCGCTACGCTGTCGACCTGTCCTGCGGGGTGCGGGACCGGCTTCGACGGCCAGATAAGGCTCGGGACGATGATGACCAGCGCAAACAACACCAGGGCCAGAAAGATGCGTCGGTCCACAGATTTTCCTTCGACCAGGGCGCCTTACGGCACCGGATCGTAGCCACCGGGATGAAAGGGATGACACCGCGCCACGCGGCGGATCCCCAGCCAGGACCCCTTCAAGGCGCCGTACCGCTCTACAGCCTCATAAGTGTAACGGGAGCAGCTGGGCGTGAAGCGACACTGCGTGAACACCAGATGCGACAGCGTGAGCTGATACAGGCGGATCAGGCCCATGACCAGAAGACGGGGGATTCGAAGAATGTTCACTTGATCTTGGTGGCTGCCTGCGCCAGCTCCTCCCGCAGCACCGCGAAGGTCGCGGCGTACGCTTCACGACGGGCCCGCACCACGAGGTCTACGGGTGGCAGGAGCGGGAGGGTTTCGCGGCGCAGGATTTCCCGGATGCGGCGCCGCAACTGATTGCGCTGCACCGCGGTGCGCTGGTACAGGGGAACGATGATGCCGGAGCGGGAACGTCCCGAGCTTGGACGGGGAAGCCACGCAAGCTCAAGGTGGGGCAACCTGATGCGTTTGCCGGTGGTCCAGCAGGACTGAAGATCCGGGCCGCGCCCCAACCGGGCGCGGCGCGGATGACGCTCGCTCGTTACCGACTCCGGTGCTTGGAAGCGATGCGGATGGTGAGACGCTTCCGCCCCTTTTTGCGGCGACGGGACAGCACGGCGCGACCCCATTTGTCTTTCATGCGGGTGCGGAATCCATGCTTATTGATGCGCCGCCGGTTTCGCGGCCGGTATGTCGGACCCATGGTGACCTCACGTAAGGGCGCAAAAATTACACGGGGCGCGCAAGCGTGGTCAATGGTTGACTTTTCCACATGCCGTCCGTACTTTCGGGCCGCCCTTGCAGACCCCCCACCATTTTTTTCAATCGTGATGGAGCAGTCAGCCAAAGAAGCCTGGAAGCGCCTCCTCGAAGAGGCGCGACGTGAACTGCCCGACTCGATCGTCCGCACTTGGCTCGAACCAGCTGAGCCGATCGCGCTCGACGAGGGGCGCCTGATCGTCGGCGCTCCGGATCAGTTCGCCGTCGAATGGAACGAGTCCAAGCACTCGGGGTTGCTCGCCCGGGCCGCGGAGCGCGTCCTGGGTCAGCCCACCACCGTCGTGTTCAAGGTCCAGGACGAGCGGCAGCACCGCCCGCAGATGGACTTTTTCGTCGCCGCGAAGGACGGCCCGGACGCCCGCACCGCCGTCACCGGGCGCGCGGCCACGACCCAGCCGCTGAACGAGCGGTACACCTTCGAGAGCTTCGTCGTCGGGAAGTCGAACGAGCTCGCCGCCGCGGCGGCGCACGCGGTGGTCGAAGCGCCCGGACTCACCTACAACCCGTTCTTTATCTACGGGGCCACCGGACTGGGCAAGACCCACCTGATGCAGGCCATCGCGCACGCGGTCGTCGCCCGAAACCCCGGGACCCGGCTGCTCTATGTGGGCGCCGAGCAGTTCATCAACGACGTGATCGAGAGCATTCAGGCGCGGACCATGCCCGAGTTCCGGCGCCGCTACCGCAACGAGATCGACCTCCTTCTGGTGGACGACGTCCACTTCCTGGAGGGCAAGGAGATGACGCAGGACGAGTTCTTCCACACCTTCAACGCCCTCTTCGAAGGCCGGAAGCAGATCGTCCTCACGTCCGACCGGCCGCCCAAGGAGATCCCGGGGCTCGAAGACCGGCTCGTGTCGCGCTTCGAGTGGGGGATGGTCGCGGATATCGGCCAGCCCGACCTGGAGCACCGGATCGCCATTCTCCGGAAAAAGGCGCACCAGGACCACCTGGAGCTCACCATTCCGGACGACGTCCTGCGCTTCATCGCCGAGCACGTCCGGTCGAGCGTCCGGGAGCTCGAGGGATGCATCATCAAGCTCCTTCTCTTCGCGTCCCTCAAGAACCGCGAAGTCTCCATCGAGCTGGCCCGGGAAGCCCTGTCCGACAAGATCCGCCAGGGGGACGACGCGGGCTCGATGTCGAACCAGGCCGCCCCCAGCATCGATCGCGTCCAGGAAGTGGTCGCCCGGCGCTGGGGGGTCACTCCGGAGGGGCTCCGCTCCAAGGCCCGGACCAAGACCCTCACCATCCCCCGGCAGGTGGCCATGTACCTCGCGCGGGACATGCTGGGCATGCAGCTGGTGGAGATCGGCCAGGCCTTCGGGGGCCGGGACCACTCGACCGTCATTCACAGCGTGGACAAAGTGGAGCGGCAGATGATGCGGGACCGGATCTTCAAAGAGCGCATCGAGAGCGCCCGGACCGAATTATCCGCATTGTAGACAGCCGGCATGTGGGGATGTGGGGGGCTGGGGATGTGGGTCGTTCCATGCACAACGAGCCAACAGTCCCAACATCGAGCCAACACGCGGCGGCAGCGAAAGCGCAGTGACACGCGAGACTTGCGGATTCCGTCCACATATCCCGGTCTCTACTACTACTACTAGTTTTATGTATAGAGAAGTAAAAGCTTCTTTTCCTGGGGATAAATGAAGTTCACGATCACGCGGGATCAGTTGCAGGAAGGCCTGACGGCGGTGGCGGCGGCGATTCCGGCCAAGACCACCCTGCCCGTGCTCTCCAACGTGCTGGTGGAGGCCACCAAGCAGGGGGTCCGGCTTTCGGGAACCGACCTGGACATCGCCGTCAGCACCATGGTCTCGGCCGACGTGGATGCCGAAGGGGCAGCCACCCTGCCGGCCAAGAAGCTCGTGGATATCGCCCGGGAGCTCCCTCCCGCGGCCATCCGGTTTACCGGCGCCTCCGAGCAGCGCGTGTCCATCGAGTGCGGGAAATCCCGTTTCAAGTTGCTGGGCCTGCCCCGGGAAGAATTCCCCTCCTTCCCCGCCGTCAAATTCGACGGTGCGTCCAAGGCCGAAGCGGGTGTGGTCCAGAAACTGATCAACCATGTGGCCTTCGCGGCTTCCACCGAGGAGAGCCGCCCGATCTTGAACGGGGTGCTCTGGGAGCTGCGGCCTGACCGGATGCGGATGGTGGCGACCAACGGCCACCGCCTGGCCAAGATGGATGTCCCGTCCACTGGTTCCGCCACGGCCGATCTGATCGTGCCCCCCAAGGCCCTGGATCAGATCCGCCGGCTCTTCGCGGCCGACGCCGAGATCCTGATCGCCAAGAGCGACAACCACATCGGATTCCGCTCCGGCGGCAAGCTCGTGTTCTCCCGTCTGATCGAGGGTCCGTACCCACCGTACGAGAACGTGATTCCGCGGGAGAACGACAAGTCGGCGACGGTGGACCGGAACGCGATGATGGGAGCCCTGCGCCGAATGAGCGTGGTCGCGAGCGACCAGACGCACCGGATCCGGCTCGCGCTGTCGGGCGGTACCTGCCGCTTCTCGGTGCAGACCCCCGACCTGGGCGAAGCCCAGGACGAGCTCACGGTGGCCTACGAAGGGGAGCCGCTGGAAATCGGCTTCAATGCGACATACCTGCTGGAGATCCTGAAGTTCATGCCCACCGATGAAGTCCGGTTCACGTTCAAAGCTCCGGAGCGGGCTGCGACGGTCGAGCCGGTGAGGTGGAACGATCCCGCCAGTTACATGGCGTTGGTAATGCCATTGCGCCTGGTGGACTAGGACTTACTACTAGACGCACAGACGCACAGATGGGCCTCAGGCAAGAGGGGCCAGGACAATGCGTGTTGTCCCGGCCCCTTGTCGTTCCTGGTCACCATCTGTGCGTCTGTGCGTCTAGCTTTTCGAACTGTCTGCTCTCGCTGTGTCACTATCGACCGGTATTACCACCGGAATCGAATCCAGTACCGCCTGCGGGATCACCGGAATCACCAGCGAATCCGCTGAGCTCGTATCCGGCGGAATGTAGACGTTCAACCCGTGGTACCGGGCGAGAATCAGATCGCGCCGCGAGAGGGTGAGCCCCGGGTGAAAGATCGGATTCGACGACCGCGGATGCGGTAAGGTCGCCGCCAGCTCCGCCGCCTGGTCCTCGCTGAGATTCGCCGCCGACACGCCGAAGTAGTCCCGGCTCGCCTGCCCCACCCCCCACACGCCCGGCCCCCATTCCACCGCGTTGAGGTACAGCTCCATGATCCGGTCCTTGGGAAGCGCCAGCTCGAGGCGCACGGCGGTGACTGCCTCTTTGAGTTTGCGGAGCGGATTCCGGGACGGGGAGAGATAGAAGTTCTTCGCGAGCTGCTGGGTGATGGTGCTGGCGCCACGGATCCTGTCCCGGCGGTGCCACGCCGCCCGGACCGTGGGCCAGAGCCTGGCGTGCGGGGTCAGCTGCAAGGCGTCGGCGATTTCGGCGAAGTCGATCCCGTGGTGGGTCCGGAAACGGGAGTCCTCCCCGATGATCACCATGCGCTGCATGACCGGAGCGATGGAAGAGAGGGGCAACGGGTGGACGCCGGCGGGAGCCGGCGGATCCTCGCGCATCATGGCGGTCACCCGGGGCGAATGGGACCGCCACCAGACCGGGGGAGGCCAGACGCCGAGGAGCCAGACGATGACCAGTACGCCGATTCCCAGGGCCCACCGGCCGGCGCGGCGCCCCAACCCCCCCTGCATCGCTCCTAGTGCCTCGTCGAAGGGATCTTGGCCGACAGGCCGTAGAGCGTGACGGCGTTGACGGACGAGACATCACCGGGTGTAGTGGTCACGACGCCGATCTGATTGAGCCCGCCGATCGAGATCCCCAGCGCGAATTGGGTGCGGCGGAACTTCTGATCGGTATCCATCCGGAGGATGAATCCCAAGGGGAAGCCGGGCTGGAATTGGGCCCGCAGATCCGCCCCGAACACCTGGAAGCCGGAGGGATTCGCCGCGGCAAGGGCGCCGAGCCCGAATCCCGGGGCCAGCTGGAGAGAGGCGCTGCCCGTGTACCGAACCCGCTGAACCAGTCCCCGGACCCTCGGCTGGCCGATGTTCGCGATCACTACCGCCGTCGTCAGGGGTCCGGCAGCCTTGTAGGTCACCCCCAGGTCGAAGCCCGTTCCCTTCGTGTCTCCTCGGTACCACGTGGTGCCGAGGCCGACCGCCATCGGTCCCTGTCCGGTGGCGAATGCCAGCTTGTAGGTGCCGGCCCTCGTACCTCCGGAGAACTGGTCGCGCTGATAGGCGAACGCCAGCCCTCTGGCGTTGAAGCCGGCATTGATCTGGCGCAGCTGACCCAGCGAGCCGGGGTTCGTGACGGTGAGATCGAAGTAGACCGAGGCCTCCTGGCGCACGGCCAATCCGGCGGGCGTGATCCAGATGGCGCGCACATCCTGGGCTTCGGAGGGAAAGAGATAGGTGTCGGAGCGGTTTTGCGCGACCTGGGCGGAGAGACTGGCACCCAGGAGTGAGAGGCCGAGAGCGGCCGCCGGGAGCGCGCGGCTCAGGGCAGCACCGCGATGGTCGTCCGGGATACCTGGTGTCGTGGAATGGCCATCCCCTGCGGATCGAAGGTGATCACGATCCCCGCACTGTCGGTGGTGCTGCCACCGAGGAAGCGACCAGCCGCGGAGAATTGCAAGCGCCCGGCGTGCGTTCCGGTGCCGGAGAGTGCGAAGGTCGCACCGCCGGCCGCCCCCGAGCCCGAAACCGTGAACCCACCGGACACCTGGATCCCCAGCTGGCGCACGCCCAACGGACTTTCCCAGTCACCGGTGACATAGTGACTCACCGCGCGGTCGACGACCACGGCGGCTCCGGTCGTGTCCGTCGCCTCGGTGGAATCGCTCCACGAGGCCCCGGGCGCCACACCGGCCGCGGGCAACTTGGGATAGAAGGTCCGGAATCCCCCGAATAGCTGCGCCAGGTTCCTGGCAATGGAGGCGTCCGACGGACGCGGGTCGATCAACTGCCCCAACGGAGAGAGGCGGCCATCGTACCGCAGCCCCCGGGCCGACTGCAGATCGACGGTCGGCGGCAGGACGGTGGTCGAGTCCGCCAGGATGGAATCGATGGTGAGCGAGACGGCGTACCCGCGAACGTCGGCGGGACCGATGATGACGGCGGTGACGTACGTGCGGAGTGCGATCTCCTGCACCTGATCACCGGTCGGCAGCTGCTGGTCGACGTGGTGGCGCTGGATGATGAGGTACTTCGTGATCCCCGGGGAATACCTGAGGGGCGCGGACTGTGGGATGTTCGGCGTGGCTGACGCGGGAATGGGAGGGCCGCCGGCGGTGGAAGTGGGGGCGATGGTGCCCCCGCAGGCGACGACGGCTCCGACAGCCAGGACCAGTGACTTGCGCATCACGTTGTAGCCCCGGAGCGGTCGGTTTTGGTCCGGCCGAACACTGCCACCATCTCCTCCCCCTCGGACGATACCCGTAACAGGCTCCACCCCCGGCGCCGCATGTCGGCACGCCAGGCGATGAGCTTCTGCCACTCCTCACTGGTCGTACGGAACACCCGCAAGTCGGCGACCGACTCCCATTGCGGGGGATACGGCTTGAGAGGAACGGGGGTTGGTGGGGCCATAAGCCGAGTTCTGTTTGGCCGCCTTACGGCGGTCAGATGGTCATCTCTCTGGGATGGCTGTCGCCAGCCACCTCGTGCGGCCTACCCGCAGCTCGAGCGATCCGGGCTCGGATCTCGCTGCTTATTTGGCCTTGCTCCGACTGGGGGTTACCCTGCCACGACCGTTGCCGGCCGCGCGGTGGGCTCTTACCCCACCTTTTCACCCTTGCCCTTGGATTAGGGCGGTCTGTTTTCTGTGGCCCTTTCCGTCGCCTCACGGCGCCCAGGTGTTACCTGGCAGTCAGCCCTATGGAGCTCGGACTTTCCTCGGGATCGCCCGACCCTGCGGCGACCCGCGACCATCACGCCCCACCAATTCCCCGTCCCAGGAGAAGGTACCGATCTCAAGCGCCCCCCGGCAAGGCGGGAGGCGACAACTCCCTTATTTCTCAGGCACTAAGCGTCGTACGAGGCGCCAAGTACTGTCGTTTCCGGGCGAAATGCCGGACCGGCGGGCGTCGAGCCAGAACCCGTCGTTCTCCCGGAAGGCCAGGGGCCGGAGCCCTGCCCACGCGGCCGGTGCGATGCCCTGAGGGACCAATTGGAAGGCCGTCAGCACGTTGATTCCCCGGCCCCGGTAACGGCGGTTGGTCTGCCGCGACGAGGGGTCGCGAGTGAGCAGGATGACCGGCACTGCCGGAGACGACCACCCGCGGAGAAGCCCCCGCCCGAACCAGTCCTGCGGGGGTGCCGCGGCCCGCACTGCCAGCATCAGGCCCGGACGAATCCGCAGGAGGCGGTTCCTCAAGTCCGACGCGCGGGTGGTGGTGACGCGTTCGAGGGCCTCGAAGAGGTCGTCGACCAGCCCCTCATTCAGCAGTACGTCGTAGCGATCCTGGGGGGCGACCTTCTTCAGATCCGCGGCCTCTCCCGCGGTCACCGCGGAATCCTTCACCATGGCGTCGATGCCGGCGTCGAAGTCCGCTTCACAGATCGTCG
Source organism: Gemmatimonadales bacterium (assembly GCA_035279865.1). Taxonomy (GTDB): domain Bacteria; phylum Gemmatimonadota; class Gemmatimonadetes; order Gemmatimonadales; family GWC2-71-9; genus 40CM-2-70-7. The sequence goes on from DATEGY010000339.1 coordinate 9,315, forward strand.
CGGCCGGCTGAGTGGACGAGGGCTCGCGCTCGAGGTCGATCGCCACGGCGGGGATCAGATCCTGGTGCTGGGCCGCGAGGCGGGCCAGCGAGATCATGCCCGGGACGAGGGCGGCGTTCCAATATCCGGGATCGAGAAGACACCGACCGGCCGCGACGCCGGTCGTGTCGGGCGGGAGACGGAACGAATCGGGCTCGAGCGCGGGCACCCACCGGGCGCTGGTCTGCTCCAGGCGGTCCCCCATCACCTTCCAGACGTTCTGCGTCACCGTCCGTTCCCACGGAGCGTAGTGGGTCGACTCGGCCATCGCTTCGACGTTCACGGGTCCGGCAAACACGTTGAGCGCGCCGACATCGAGGAGCGACGTCAACGAGTCGAGCGCGGTCTTCCGCTCGAGATACCCGGCGCGGAATCCCGGTGCCTCCGCCCAGAGCACACGCAGGCCGGCATGCCCCGTCCACTCGGGGGACGTGACGGAGTCGGCGTTCGGGTGCGGATCGACATGCAGCGGAAGCGTCACCGGGCGGGAACCACCTGGTGGCGTCGCAAGCGGGAGCCGCGAGCGGAGGGATTCGGGCCCCCCTTCGAGTGACAAGGGTGACGGTGCGATCGCGGCGGGCACGTTCGCCCATTCCGCCGGCCGCCGGGTCCACCGCGCCACTGTTTCGAAGAAGTCCTTCGTGGCTCCTGTGTCCTCGACGGCCAGCGCCTCCCGGCTGGTCACCACCACCAGCCCCTGCGCCACCCGGACGGCGGCAATGATGGCGGGTCCCGTCGGTGCGCCCCGAGTCGCCGGCCGGACCCGGGCGAGCGCCTGCGCCGGCAGGCGGACCCGAATGGTCCGGGTGTCCGCCAATTCCACGGGCAGCAGGTCGACACTCGGCAAGGTCCGGCGAATCGGCATCGCCGACCGGGCGGGGGATGGCGCGGAGTCGGTGATCTCGAGCCCGGCGCCCAGGGACGCGAGCCACCGGTTCATCGTCCATCGGTCGAGGGCGCCGGCGGGGTATCCGAGCACCACGACCCCGCCCGCGCGGACCCACTCGGTCAGGAGTACCGCGTCTCCCGTCGTCAGCGCATCGGAAGGAGCATCGGGCCGCATTCCGCCGAGCACGACGACGCCGTGATACCGGCGCAGGTCGTCGCGGGTGAGGTGCGGGAAAAAGCGGCGGTACTCCACCGTGTAGCCGGCGTCATGCCAGGGGAGCGCGGTGGCCTGCAGGTCGATGGGATCGCCGAGTGTGTAGTCGACGAGCAGGAGACGGCTCGCGCGGGGACGGCAGGCGGCGAGTGTGAGCAGCGCCAGGAGCGCAAAGCCACGCGTGGTCACCCTCGAAAGATAGGAGGTTGACGGCGCCTTGATGCGGCGGTTGTAGGATGTGCCCGTGGTCACGGTTTGCACGGTGTTGCCCATGCCGGAGCGCTCCCGGGTCGATGCGGTGGGAGACGGATGTTTCACCACGGTCCACGTGGAGACGTTCCGGGAAGTGCTGCAGGCGGCGCGGCGCCGGAAGGTCGACGCCCTGCTCATCTCGGTGCACGCCTGCGCGGGAGCGGAGCTCCCCGCGGTAGCGCGTTTCGTCCGGGAGTTCCCGGCGATCCCCGCCGTGGCCCTGGTCTCCCGGCACGACGGCCTCGCCACGGAGACCCTGCTTCGCCAGGGCGCGACCGGCATCCGCTCGGCGGTCGACTGTACCGAGCCGGGTGCGTGGCGCCGGCTGCGCGACGTCTTCGGGCATCCCATCACACCGGCAGCAGCCCGGATTCTCGCCCAGCTGGTGCCCGCACTCGGCGATGCACCCGAGGAGACGCGGGTGTTCTTCGAGGCGGTGGTCCGGCTCGCGCCGGTGATCGTGACGGTGCGGGGGCTGGCCCGCCACCTGCGCGTGTCGCCCTCGACGTTCGTGTCACGCTTCCAGCGCGCCACCCTGCCCTCCCCCAAACGCTACCTCTCCGCCATGCGTCTTCTCCACGCGGCCTATCTGTTTCAGAATCCGGGATTGTCGGTGTCGGACGTGGCGTACCGGCTGGACTTCTCATCTCCGCAGAGTTTCGGAAGGCACCTGAAGGCGATTCTGGGCGTGACGGCGGGTGAGTTCCGCACCCGCTTCCCTTTCGACGTGGCCCTGTCGCGCTACGTCGACCTGTTGATCACCCCGTACCGGGAGGCCCTGCGCGCGTTCTACCCCTTGAACGCGGGGTTTTGGGACCAAGGATCCGACGCGCCTCGCGTCTCCCGGGCGGGGTGATAATCAGTCCGCGGCGGCACGGACCACCCGGTGCTCCGCCGTCGTCTGCTCGGGCTTCAGTACCGCGAAGCGTGCGATGCTGGCCCGCAGACGCTCGGCCAGCTGCGCGAGCTGCTGCGATGTGGCGGTGAGGTCGCCCATGGATGTGATCTGCGCCTGGGTGGCGGAGGCGGCACTCGTGGCGTGCTCCGCGGATACGCCCGAGACCGTCGAGACCTGCGCCAGCGACTGGGCCAGCTGGGCCAGCCGCTCAGCCTGGGAACGCGAGACCTCGGCCGTGGCGTCCACCAGGCCCCCGATCAGCTGCACGCCTTCATGCAGCTCGCGCAGCGCCCCATCCGCCTCGGCCGCTACGGCGCCGATGTCGCGGACCTGGCTCTCGCCTGTTTCCATGGCCCGCGCCGCCGCCGTGATGCCGGTGCGGATCTCGCTCACCAGCTCGGCAACTTCCCGTGCCGACTTCCCCGCTTCTCCCGCCAGGCCCCGGACTTCCTGGGCGACGACGCCGAACCCCTCGCCGTGCTCGCCGGCGCGGGCCGCTTCGATCGCGGCGTTGAGCGCGAGCAGGTGGGTCTGCCGCGCGATGCGGGCGATGGTCTGCGCGAAACCACCGATGCGGTCGGACATCGCGGAGAGGCCGCCGACGGTCGCGGCCGTGGCTCGGACCTCTTCGCGCACCGAGCGCAGGGTCTGGCTGGCGCGTTCCACCCGGTCCCGCCCCCGCTCCGCCGTCGAGGCGAGCTGACCGGCGTCGGTCTGCATGCGCTCGGCTCGGGCTTTGAGCCCCTCGGCCTGCGCCGCCGCCTTCGCGCTTTCGGCGCGGGCCCCCTCGGCGACGTTCCGCTGCCCGACCAGATCGTCCGCCAGCCCTTTGGCCGTGTGGGTCACCGCTTCGGAGGTGGCGTGAATCTGCTCCGCGGCGGCGGCGAGCTCTTCGGCGAACGCGGCCACCTCGTCGGCTTCGTGCTGCACCGTCGAGATGGTCGCGCCGATCTCATCGAGCATCCGGTTCAGGCTCTTTTCCAGGAAGCCCAGCTCGTCGGACTCGGCCGCCGCGGCCCGGACGCCGAGCTGGCCCTGCTCGGCCGAGCCCATGACGCTCCGCGTCGCGCGGATGCGGGTGATCAGGGTCGCGGGAATCCGTTTCAAGGCCATGGCGACCGCGACGAAGACCACGGTCTCGAGATATGCCGCCGGCGGGATGTCCGCCGCGCTGTCGTAGATCGATCCGTGCAGCACCGTCGCGGCGAGGTAGGCGAGCGACGCGACGAGCACGAGGAAGTCACCGACCGTGCGGCCCTGGTCGAACGTGTAGGGCAGGACCGCGATGAAGAATCCGGCGATCAGGCCGCCATGTCCGAACCAGACCACGGGCAGCGCCACGAGAAGCACGTCGAGGAGGGTGAGGACGTAGATCAGCCACCACCGGTACCAGCCCCGTTCGTTCACCAGGCCGACCAGCGCGTTGAGGATCGCACCGGCGCCGGCGGTGAGCACGATAGTGCCGGGCTCGGTGCGGATCGTGCCGCTCATCCATCCCAGGATGCCGACCACGAAGACACCCGAGACCATCACCCAGCGGCGGGAGAGCGAGCGGGCGAACGTGTCGAGGTCCTTGAGGCGCTGCTCGAGACCCGCCGAGTCGTCGGGCCGGCCGCGGAGCCAGCCCGCGAGAGACCGCTTTTCGGGGTGGAGAGAGGGGATGGTCACAAGCCGAGCTGGGCGGCGGTGAGGAGGGTCTCGACCGGATGGCCGGCCCGCTCCAGTAC
>DATEGY010000340.1:0-3911 GCA_035279865.1 Gemmatimonadales bacterium
ATGCGGGCGGCCACCGCCCTTGCCCCCGCTGAGGGCGGCGATGGCCCCGGCCAGCTTGCCGGCCTGCACGCCCTTCGCCACCAGATCGTCCGTCACGGCCACGTGGATCCCCGGGCGCTCGCCCCGCGTGAAGAGCACAGATATCGCCCGGGAACGTCCCTGGCGGAAGGCGTCCATCACCAGCGCGATCTGCTCGCGGTCTTCCAGCGGGGAGTCGGCGACATGGAGCTCGACGTCGCCGATTTTCGCCACACTGCCTTCCTCCTGCTTTCCGCCGCCCGACTTGAGCATGTCCTGGACCTGGCGCTCCAGCCGGTGGCGTTCCTCGAGGAGCCCCTCGATCCGCTTCTCGACGTGCTCGGGCTGGGCCTTGAGCAGCCGGGCCGCCGCGGCGAGACGCCCCTCGATCTCCCGCAGATGGCGGTACGCGGAAGGACCCGTGATCGCTTCGATCCGGCGGACCCCGGCCTCGGCCCCGGTCTCGTGCGTAAACCGGAAGAGCGCGATCTGTCCGGTAGAGGGCACGTGCGTGCCGCCGCACAGCTCGAGGGAGGCGCCGCCCCCGATGTCGACGACGCGGACGCGTTCGCCGTACTTCTCCCCGAACAGGGCCATGGCGCCCTGGGCGATCGCCTCGTCCCGCGCCATCTCGCGCGTGGTGACCGTCAGGTTCTCCCAGATCCGTCCGTTCACCTCTTCTTCGATGTTCGCGAGCGTCCGGTCGTCGATGGGGCCGTGGTGGCTGAAATCGAAACGCAACCGCTCCGGCGCCACCAGGGACCCGCGCTGACGCACGTGGGTGCCCAACACCTTCCGCAGGGCCGCGTGCACCAGGTGTGTGCCGGTGTGGTTGCGCTCGATGTTGCGGCGCCGGGCCTCGTTCACGTGCGCGCGGACCGGCGTCGGCTCAAAGCTGTCTCCGAACCGGCCGACCACCGCGCTCTTGCCCTGCTCCTTCACCACGTCTTCGACGGTCAGCTCCCATCCGTCTCCCCGGACGACGCCGGTGTCCGACACCTGACCGCCCGACTCGGCGTAGAACGGATTGTCCTGCAGGACGAGCTCGACCAGCTCCCCCGTCTGCCGGAACGCCAGCACATCCGTCTCCGCGACGGTCTGCTCGTATCCGATGAAGCGCTGCCGGCCCTCCGGCCGCACGTCGACCCATTCCCCGCGCTTTCCCGCCTGCGTCATGGCGGCCGTCATCGACACCCGCGCGGCCCGTGACCGCCGACGCTGCTGCGCCAGCGCGTGCTCGAAACCCTCGACGTCCACGGTCTGCCGGCGTTCCGTCGCGATGACCTGCGTGAGGTCGAGCGGGAAGCCGTACGTGTCGTAGAGCTTGAACGCTTCCTCCCCGGAGATGGTCCTGGCGGACGCGAGCTCATCGAGCCGGCGCATACCGCCTTCGATGGTCTCGAGGAACCGCTCTTCTTCCGCCCGGGTGGCGCGCAGGATCTCGGCCTTCTTGGGCATCAGGTCGGGGTAGACCTCCCCCATCGTCTCGATCACCCGCTCGGCCAGGAGCGCGAGGGTGGGCTCCGCCCGTCCCTCCTGCCACGCATACCGGACCCCGCGCCGCAGAATCCGGCGCAGCACGTACCCCCGTCCATCGGACGACGGTGCGACGCCGTCGGCCAGGAGGAAGGTCACGGCGCGGGCGTGGTCGGCCAGCACGCGGTAGGGCGCGCCCGCCGGCCCCCGGTCGTACGGACGGCCGATGACCTCGGCCGCGCGCTCGAGTATCGGAATGAAGAGGTCGGTGTCGAAATTCGAAGGCACGTTCTGCATGACCGCCGCGATCCGCTCGAGGCCCGCCCCGGTATCCACCGAGGGGCGCGGCAACGGGTTGCGGGAGCCGTCGGCCTGCAGGTCGTACTGCATGAACACCAAGTTCCAGATCTCGACGAGCGCGCCCGACTCACCCAGATGCTCGAATTGCTCCCGGGTCAGCGCCTGTCCCCACTCCTTCTTGTCGCGGAGATCGACGTAGATCTCGGAACAGGGACCGGCCGGCCCGGTGTCCCCCATCTGCCAGAAGTTGTCCTTGTCCGAAAGCCCGTAGATCCGTTCGTCCTTCACGCCGGCGACCTCGCGCCAGAGTTTCCTGGCTTCATCGTCCGCGTGATGCACGGACACGCGGAGTCGCGCCGGGTCGATCCCCAGCCAGGACTTCCCGGTGACCCACTCCCACGCGTAGCCGATCGCCTCGCGCTTGAAGTAGTCGCCGAACGAGAAGTTGCCGAGCATCTCGAAGAACGTGTGGTGGCGGGCGGTGTGGCCGACCTGTTCCAGATCGTTGTGCTTACCGCCGGCCCGCACGCACTTCTGGCAGGTCGTGGCGCGGAGGTAGTCACGGCGTTCCACCCCCTGGAACACGCGCTTGAACTGCACCATCCCCGCATTGGTGAAGAGGAGCGTGGGATCATCGGCCGGGACCAAGAGGGAGCTCGGGACTTCCTGGTGGCCCCGTCCGGCGAAGTAGTCGAGGAATTGGCGGCGAATCTGGGCGGCCTTCATGGTGCGGAATATAGCGGCCCCTGCGGGCAACCTGAAGCGAATCGCCGAGTTAGGAGAGATGCTACCCGAAGTGACGCTTCAGAGCCAGGAAACGCTTTTCGTACAGGTGATAACTCAGCCAGGCGACGCCATAGCACAGCGGAACGCCGACCGCGCAGAACACGACGACCACGGGCAACTGGGAACTATGCCAGACCAGGCCCGCCAGCCGGGGCGCCAGCTTCAAATCGAGAACGCCGATCAGCGGATAGTGGATGAGATACAGGCCATAGCTGTACTTCCCCCAGGACCGAAGCGGACCGAGCGATAGAAAACGGCTCAGGGGTCCCGGACTGGTGAGTCCCAGCACCAGGAACGCGCCGAAGGTGAGGGCGATCAGAGGGAACCCCGCCACCGCCATGACCGGATCCTCGTACTCCATCCCCCGCCACACAGCGATTCCGATGACCAGCGCGGCTCCCACGGCCACCACCCGGATGGCGAGCGGCCGGAGGCGTTCCAGCCCGCCGGCCCGCCGTTGCACGGCCAGCGCCGCACCGATCATCAAGCCGTCCAGGCGCCCGGGAGTCAGCACGTACGCGGAGGCGGGGTCGAGAGGCGCCCGCACGATCCACCACCGGAAGGCCACGCCGAACAGGCAGGCACCCGCCGCGATCCTGAGAATCGCGCGGGGGGACGAGAACAGGACGACGAGGGGCCACAGGAGGTAGAACTGCTCCTCGATACAGAGCGACCAGAAGTGCGACGTATTCAGCGGTGCCGCGGCCCGGCCCTTGATCACCTCCAGGAAGTTCACGGTGTAGGTCCAGTACCAGGCCTGATGCTCCCGCAAAGTCGCGAGGGGCGGGTACCCCCAGTGGGTGGCCGCCGGAAGGACGATGATCACGAGCACCAGCGCGCCGTAGTAGAGCGGAAAGATCCGGAGGCATCGGCGAGCGGCGTAATTGCGCCAGTAGTTGGGTTGGCCCTTGGTGTCCAGCAGGATGCCCGTGATCAGGAATCCGGAAAGGACGAAAAAGAGATCGACACCGGACCACCCGAACCGGGCCACCCAGCGGACCGCGTTGTCCACGGCGACGCCATGCTCGGGCAGCTCGATAGCAATGAAGTGGGTGAGAAAGACGAGAAGAATGGCGAGACCGCGAATACCGTCCAGCTCCGGGATGTTGCGGCGTTCGGGCGCGTCCATGCGGCGCCCAAGATGCTGTGGCGTCAGCTGCCGCACAACTCCCGGACCAGCTCCCGCGTTTCCGGCCCCGCAAACCCGCGCCGCACCAGGTACGCCATCAACCGACGGCGTCTGGTAGCCGGAGGCAGGTCCACCAGCTGCTGCACCCGTCTCTCGGCGGCGGTCCTGGCAGCTTGGGCAGGATCGACCCCCTCCAGCTCCA
>DATEGY010000341.1:0-4130 GCA_035279865.1 Gemmatimonadales bacterium
AGGGCCACGAGGCGGAAGAGGCGAAGGGCGCGGACGACTTCGCGCCCATTCCGCCCCTGGTCACCGGCGACCGGCCGACGCTCAAGCAGATCAACCCGACCCAGCACTTCACGGAGCCGCCGCCGCGGTACAGCCAGGCGTCCCTGGTGAAGATGCTCGAGGAGCAGGGGATCGGGCGTCCGTCGACGTATGCCGCCATCATCTCGACCCTGCAGGCGCGCTGGTACGCGACCATGAAGGAGCGGCGGTTCTCCCCCACGCCCCTCGGCGAGAAGGTGTGGAAGGTGATGCAGCGCTGTTTCCCGGACACTTTCCAGGTTGGGTTCACGGCGCAGATGGAGACCGAGCTGGACAAGGTGGAAGAGGGCGACCTGCCCTGGCAGGAGGTGCTGGGCGGGTTCTGGGCGCCCTTCGCGGGCCAGCTGGCCTCCGTGGACGTCCAGCGGATCATCCACGACGTCCATGAGCTCCAGAACCTGCACCTCGAGAAGTGTCCCACCTGCGGCTCGCCGCTCGAGGTCCGCTCGGGACGCTTCGGCCCATACATCGCGTGCGCCAAGTATCCGACGGAGTGCAAGTTCTCGAAGCCCATCGGCCGGGACAAAGTCCCCGACAAGCCCACCGACGAGATCTGCAAGGAGTGCGGGGCGCCGATGGTCATCAAGACCGGGCGCTTCGGCGAGTTCCTGGCCTGCACGCGCTATCCCAAGTGCACGCACACGCGGCCGGTGCCCCTCGGCATCAAGTGTCCCAAGTGCGAGGTCGGTGACCTGGCCGAGCGGCGGACCAAGAAGGGACGCAACTTCTATGGGTGCCTCCGGTATCCCGACTGCGACTTCTCGGTCTGGAACAAGCCGGTGCCCGTGAACTGCCCGTCGTGCGGCTACCTGGGCATGGAAGAGAAGCGCACCAAGACGATGGGGGTCTCCCGCAAGTGCCTGAAGTGCGGACACGAAATGATGGTGGACGAGGCAGCCACCGCGGAGGTCGCGGGCTGACCGCGAGTGTGGTCGGCGGGGGTCTGGCGGGATGTGAAGCCGCCTGGGCCCTGGCCGAACGGGGGATCGCGGTCACCCTCCACGAGATGCGCCCGGTGCGCGGCACGCCCGCCCACCAGACCGATGCCCTGGCCGAGCTGGTCTGCAGCAACTCCTTCAAGTCAGTCGAAACGGTCAACGCCCACGGACTCCTCAAGGCCGAGATGCGCCTGTTGGGGAGCATCAACCTCCAGGCGGCGGAGGTCGCGCGCGTGCCGGGGGGAGCGGCGCTGGCGGTCGACCGCGCGGCGTTCGCCCGGGAGATCCACCAGCGCGTCGCCGGGCATCCGAACATCACGCTGGTCCGCGGCGAAGTGATGAGTCTCGAGTCTCCGGCCGTCATCGCCACGGGTCCGCTCACGTCGGACGCGCTCAGTGCGGCGATCGTGAGCCGGCTGGGTGGGCAGTCGCTCGCGTTCTGGGACGCCATCGCGCCGATCGTTTCGACCGAGTCGCTCGATCAGCGCGTGCTGTTCCGTGCGTCCCGGTACGGCAAGGGCGGGGGGGACGATTACCTCAACGCCCCGTTCACCGAGGCCGAGTACGACGCGTTCGTGGCGGCGCTCAAGGCCGGGGACCAGTACGCGCCCAATCACGAGTTCGACCAGATCCAGTACTTCGAGGGGTGTCTGCCGGTGGAGGAGATGGCGGCGCGGGGACGGGACGTGCTGCGGTTCGGCCCCATGAAGCCCGTGGGGCTCCCCGATCCCAAGACGGGCCGCCCCGCATTCGCGGTGGTTCAGCTCCGCCAGGAGGACCGGGCCGGTCAGATGTGGAACCTAGTGGGCTTCCAGACGCGTTTGCGGAAGGGCGTCCAGCAGGAGGTCTTCCGGATGGTGCCGGGGCTCGGGAACGCGGAATTCCTGCGGTACGGCTCGATTCACCGGAACGCCTATCTCAATGCGCCTGCAACGCTCTCCCCCCACCTCTCCGCCCGGAATGACCCGGCGTTGATGTTCGCGGGTCAGCTTACCGGGGTGGAAGGGTACACGGAGTCTTCGGCGACGGGGCTCCTGGCGGGGATCAACCTGGCGCGCGTCCTGACAGGGAAGGAGCCGCTCGTTCCGCCGCCCACCACCATGCTGGGTGCGCTCTACCGGTACTTGCGGGAGGCCGATCCGGGGCACTTCCAGCCTATGAATGCGAACTTCGGCCTTGTCGACCCGCTCGACTCGCCGCCCCGGGACAAGGCGAAAAAGAAGCAGCTGCTCGCGGAGCGGGCATTGAGGGACATGAAAGCGTTTGCCCTGGGCCTGGGGGTGGAGGTGGCGGCGTGAGAGGCGAGGTTTCGCGCTTCGCGGATTTTCTGGAGAAGGAGCGGAACGACAGCCCTCACACGGTGAAGGCGTACGTGCGCGACGTGACGGCGTTTGCCGACTTCGCCGACACATTCTATGGAGCGGCGTGGACCTGGGCGGGCGTGGACCGGCTGGCGATTCGGGGCTTCCTGGGCTCGCTGGAGAGCCGCCAGGTGTCCCGCGCGTCGGCGGCGCGCGCGCTGTCCGCCCTGCGGACCTTTTACCGGTTTCTGAGCATCACCGAGCGGCTGGACGTGAACCCGGCGAAAGCCGCGCGGACCCCGAAGCAGAAGCGGACGCTGCCCACTCACCTGGACAAGTCGGAGGTGGAGCTGGTGTTTGCGGAGGCGGAACGGCGGGCAGCCGAGGGGGGATTCGGGGAGATCAGGGACCTCGCCATGCTCGAGCTGTTCTACTCGACCGGGATGCGGCTTTCGGAGCTGGCGGGACTCAACACCGACGATGTGGATCTCGTGTCCGATCAGGTGAAAGTCCGTGGCAAGGGCAGAAAAGAACGAATCATTCCGGTCGGCCGGCACGCCGTCTCCGCCCTGCGGACGTATGGACACCATCGCGAGACGAAACTGCGCGGGGATGCGGGGACCTGGGGGAGCGGGAGAGCCTTGTTCCTCAATCAGCGGGGGAAGCGGATCACGCCGCGCGGAGTTCAGCTCGCCATCAAGAACCTGTTCGTAGGCCTTACGCGCGGGGGGGACCTGCACGTCCACTCACTGCGCCACACGTTCGCCACGCATCTCCTGGACGCGGGGGCCGATCTTCGCGCCGTTCAGGAGCTTCTGGGCCACGCCTCGCTCTCCACCACGCAGGTGTATACTCATACGTCGGTCGAACGGTTGAAGAAGGTCTATCACCAGGCGCACCCCCGGGCCTAGAGGGCACAGTGGCACTGCCGACCATCCACAGCACGACTATTCTCTGCGTCCGCCGGGACGGCAAGATCGCCATGGGGGGCGACGGCCAGGTCACGGTGGGCGATACGGTGATGAAGGGCAATGCGGTGAAGGTCCGCGCCCTGAAGGGCGGCAAGATCCTGGCCGGGTTTGCGGGGTCCGCCGCCGACTCGTTCACCTTGTTCGAAAAATTCGAGGAAAAGCTCGAGCGCTATCCGGGCAACCTGTCCCGCGCGGCGGTCGAGCTGGCGAAGGACTGGCGGTCGGACCGGGTGCTGCGCCGCCTCGAAGCGCTGCTGGTGGTGGCCGACAAGGACAACGGCTTCGTCCTGTCGGGCTCCGGCGAGCTGATCGAGCCCGACGACGGTGTGCTGGCCATCGGCTCGGGCGGCCCCTACGCCCTCGCCGCCGCGCGCGCCCTCCTGGCCGGCTCGAAGATGTCCGCCAAGGAGATCGTGGAGCGGGCACTCCACATCGCGGCCGACATCTGCATCTACACGAACACGCACCTCACGGTGGTCGAGCTCTGATGGCCGACCCCGACCGCACTCCTCCGGGGCCCGTGCCGGAACCCGACCCGATTCCGTGGCTCGAAGAGCTTCCGCCCAAGCGAATCGTGGCGGAGCTGGACCGGTACATCGTGGGGCAGGGTGCCGCGAAGAAGGCGGTGGCCATCGCCGTGCGCAATCGCTGGCGGCGCGCCCAGGCGCCCGAGGACATCCGGGACGAGATTCTTCCGAACAACATCATCATGATCGGCCCCACGGGCGTGGGGAAAACCGAGATCGCCCGGCGGCTGTCCCGGCTCGCCGGTGCTCCCTTCCTCAAGGTCGAAGCCTCGAAGTTCACCGAGGTGGGGTACGTGGGGCGGGATGTGGAGTCCA
>DATEGY010000342.1:0-15838 GCA_035279865.1 Gemmatimonadales bacterium
TGGAGGATCATCCCCGATTCCGAGCGCTTCACGCGATCGACTTCGGCCGCCTGCCGATCCACCGGCATGTTCTTGTGGATCACCCCGATCCCGCCGGCGCGCGCCATCGCGATGGCCATGGCTGATTCGGTCACGGTGTCCATGGCGGCGGCGACGAGCGGAATGTTGAGGGGGATGGACCGCGTGAAGCGGGTTTTCGTATCGACGTTCCTGGGGTGCACCGTGGAATGCCGCGGCGCGAGGAGGACGTCGTCGAAGGTGAGGGCGGTGGTCTGGCGGAAGGTTCCCATCTTGGAAGTTACTTCGGCTGACCACCTTCCTCAACGGGTGGCTCCGTCTTCTTCTCTATCTCCTTCTTGTCCGGATTCCGGCGGACTTCGTTGACCGCGGCCCGCCCCGCCGCCGCCAGTCCGTCCAGGAACCGCCCGGCCTTTCCCACGGCATCCATGGTGCCCTTGATGACGGTGATCGGCACCCGCCCGGCACGCATCGTGTCCTCCAGGGTCTCCGCCACCTTCTGGAACGCCGGCGCCCCGGCCGGCCGCTCCGCGTATTTCGACTCCAGGAATTCGATGTAGTCGAGCACCTGGTAGGCCTTCTCCTCCGGCAGGGTCTCGAGCTTGCGCAGCAGCCGCTCCTTCAGGATGTCGTTCATCGTGCCGCCTCGAACGAGAGCAGGTCCACAATCGGATTGCCGATGAAATGACTCTTGCTCACCCGGACCGTCGCGGTGACCTCGAGGTCGGTGAGCGGCGTCAGAGCGGCCACCGCCGCTTTCTTGCTGTCGGGAACGATCACGTAGACGAACCCGCGTTCCGGGGCGGGCCCCCGGGCCAGGAGATACGTCGAGCCGTCGGGGATGTCGGGCCGCAGGTCGTCCGCGGTTTCGATCGCGACGAACTGCAGCCGCCACCGCACCACCTGTCCCGCGTACTTGGACGGGTCGGCCCGCAGCTCGGCGGCGCTGACCCCCTCGAGCACGCCCGTCGGCGCCGACGCGAGGTCGGCGGTCTTCACCCAGGCGTCCAGCTGCACGCGCGTCCACTCGCCTGAATGGGCGAGCACTTTGAGGGGTGTGGGAGCCCCGATCGCACCCGTCACCGCGCCGCCGGGGGCGCCGTACAGGTCCGCCCGCTGGCGCGGCACGGCGGTCGAGAATCCCGACGTATCGAGGGGACCCGGGGGCGGCGCCGGCGGCAGCGAATTGGAAGGCTTGGCGCTGTCCGCCGGAGGCGCGGCGCTCACCGTGCTCGAGACCTGGCCGATCGACGTCATGAGCGATGCCGACACCCAACCGGTGCGGCGGACATGAATCCAGGCACGCCCCGAGTCGATCCGCTGAAGCGCGAAGCCATGGGGCAGCTGCGCCTCGACCGAGCCCTTCGCGCGGTCGCGGAGGTTCTCTCCCGCGGGGCTGGTGACGACGAGGTCGTTCACGCCCTGCGCGCCGGGGCCCACCGACTTCCCCCAGATCCAGCCTTCGAGGGTCACGGGCAGCCAGGGCCCGACGGCGGGCCCCGCATCCACCAGGGTGCCCTTGGTGAGCTGCGCGAGCCGCTTGCCTCCGGCGGAGTCGCGGATCCACGCGCCCGCGGTGCTCACCTGGTACCGGGTCTGCGCGCCGAGCTGGTGAGCCCAGACTCCCAGCAGGGAGAGGGCCAGTGCAACTGGTAGGGCTCTTGGGCCACGACTAGATTGCATTTCCCTGAATATGGCGACACCGCACACCGGCCGCACCCCGGTCGTCCTGATCGTGCTCGACGGCTGGGGCTTTCGCCCCGGCCGGGACGGCAACGCCATCGAGCTCGCCGATACCCCCGTCTGGCATCAGCTGTGGGATCGCGCGCCGCGCACGTTGCTCGACGCCTCCGGTCTGGCCGTCGGACTCCCGGAAGGACAGATGGGCAACAGCGAAGTCGGCCATCTGAACCTCGGCGCGGGGCGCGTCGTCCCGCAGGACATCGTCCGGATCTCGCAGAGCATCGCGTCCGGTGAATTCTTCAAGATCCCCGAGCTCGTCAGCCTCACGGAGACCGTCAAGCGGCGCGGCGGCACCCTGCACGTCATGGGCCTGCTCGGCACCGGCGGCGTGCACGCCCTCGACACGCACCTCCTGGCCGGGGTTGAGCTGGGCCATCGCGCCGGCCTCTCCGTCGCCGTCCACGCCTGGACTGATGGCCGCGACACCGGTCCCCAGTCGGCGCTCGGGTTCATGGAAAAGCTGGTGGCGGAGTTGCAGCAGTACCGCGGGCGCGCCGTGGTTTCGGATGTCGTCGGACGGTACTACGCGATGGACCGCGACAAACGCTGGGACCGGACCAAGCTCGCGTACGACGCCATGGTCTCTGGCGTGGGTGCGCCGGCCCCGGATCCCGTCGCCGCCATCAAGGCGGCATATGCCGCGGGCGAAACGGACGAATTCATCAAGCCGCGGGTGATCGCGGGCTCCCCCCGGATCAGGGCGGGAGACGGGATTTTCTGCTTCAACTTCCGCGCGGACCGGATGCGGCAGATCGTCCGGGCCCTCGTGTTGCCCGGGTTCGACGGATTCGAGGCGTCGAAACGTCCTGCCGTCGACCTGGTGACGATGACCCAGTACGACGAGACCTTCCCCTTCCCCATGGCCTACGGGCCGATGGTGCTGCGGAACATCGTGGCCCAGGTCCTGGCCGACCACGGGAAGACCATGTTCCGGACGGCGGAGACCGAGAAGTACGCGCACGTCACGTACTTCTTCAACGGCGGCGTGGAGACCCCCTTCAAGAATGAAGAGCGGCTGCTGGTGCCCTCCCAGAAGGTGGCCACGTACGACCTGGCGCCGGAGATGAGCGCCTCCGGGGTGACCGACGTCCTGTGCGCCGCGATCAAGAAGGGCCATCATGACTTCATTCTCTGCAACTATGCCAACGGGGACATGGTGGGGCATACCGGGGTACTACCGGCCGGCCTGAAAGCAGTGGAAACGGTCGACCGCTGCCTTGCCCGCGTGCTCGCCACCGCCGAGACGGCCGGCGCCACGCTGCTGATCACCGCGGACCATGGCAATTGCGAGATGATGATCGACCCGGGCACCGGCGGGCCTCACACCGCGCACACGACCAACCCCGTGCCCCTGGTCATCGTTGGCGACGGCGAGCTGACCGGAGAGCTCCGGCCCGGAGGATCGCTCCGCGACGTGGGACCCACGATTCTCAACCTGCTGGGTGTCGAACGCCCGGCGGACATGACCGGCAAGGACTTGAGGGAGAGATGATCGAAAACCAGTCGGTTAGACGGTTAGGTGTTAGTCGGTTAGTGGCGCTCGTGGCGGCAGGGGTCTCACTAACCGCCTATCCGACTAACCGACTAACCGCTCAGGTCGGCTACGATCCGGCGCACTCACCCTACCGTGACGCCCCGCTCGGGTCCGGACCGGTGTTCTATGCCGGCTATCTGGGCGGCGGGCGCGGGCGGGTCCCGGTGGGCATCTCCGACGGCGTGACCTGGGGCGTCCGCTACGATCTGACGTTCGGCAGTACGTCGATCGAGCTCGGCGGAGCGTATGGCCAGACCACCCGGCGGATCGTGAATCCGTTCGTGGCGGTGAAGAACAACACCTCGGGGCTCATCGACTGCGACGTCGTACTCATCGACGGCACCCTGAAGATGTCGATCACGGGGCCCAAGACCTGGCACGGGCTGGCCCCGTACCTGGGCGCCTCGCTCGGCGTCGCCATCGGCTCGGAGCTGGGGCAGGATACCTCGGGCTATTCGTTCGGCACCAAGTTCATGTTCGCCCCCGTCATCGGGACCAAGTACTACCTCGGCCGGCGGGTGAGCCTGGCCGCCGATTTCCGCGCGGTGTTCTGGCGGCTGTCGTATCCGAGCCAGTTCAAACAACCGAACACGGTGGACGGGAAGCCCATCCTTGCGTTCAACGCCGCCGACAACAACTGGACCGCGCACCCGTGGATCAGCATCGGTCTGGGGTGGAAGTTCTGAGCGACCCCCTGGTCCGGTTGACACGGATCGTGGAGTTTCACGCCGGCCATGAGATCCGGCGTGCCGACTGGACCGCCGAGCAGAACCAGACGCAGTTCGGACGCGCCTCCCACCTGCATTCCCACACCTACCAGTGTCACGTGACCGTTTCCGGCGCCCTGCATCCGTCGGAGGGCGGCGTGGTGCGCCTGGGCGACCTCGACGACCTCCTTAGGCGGGAGATCACGGACCGTTTCGAGGGAAAGACCATCCACGAGGGGGCCAGGGAATTCGGGCCCGGCGGCTGGCTCTCGACCGGAGAGGCGTTGTCGGTGTATCTGTGGGGGCGGATTTCGGAGGGACTGCCCGCCGGGGTCCGGCTGCACTCGGTCCGGGTGCAGGAGAGCCCCCAGCTGTATTCCGAATACTTCGGGGAAACGGCGGACGGGTGACCGCGGCCGACGTCGAGCGCGTGGTCCGGGAAGCGAAGGTCATCGCGGTGGTCGGGCTGTCGCCGAAGGCGGTCCGTCCCTCGAACGAAGTCGCGACGTACTTGCAGGAAGCCGGATACCGGATCGTTCCGGTGAACCCCGGCCACGACCGGATCCTGGGTGAGCGCAGTTACCGGACCCTGCACGACGCGGCACGGGAGCACACGATCGACATCGTGGATGTGTTCCGGCGCAGTGACCTGGCGGGGGGCGTGGTAGATGAGGCCATCGCCATCCACCCCCGGCTGATCTGGTTGCAGGTTGGCGTGGTGGACGAAGGGGCCCGCGCCCGTGCGACCGCCGCGGGGATTCCGATGGTAATGGACGAGTGTCTGGCCGTTTACCACCAACAACTCGAGGTCCGATGAAGCGTCTTGGTTCGGTGCTGTTCGCGTTGGCGCTGGTATCCGCTCCCCCGGCTCTCCACGCGCAGGAAGGGGACCAGACCAACCTCGTCGTCTCGATCTTCGGAGGGTTGAACGCCGGGCATTCACTCTGGTCCGTTGCCCGGCAACCCATCTGCGTGCTTCTGGGCGGCGGTGGGAACTACACCACGTGCGAAACGTTCAAGACCACCACGGACTCCGGCAATGTGTCCGACACGCTCGCGTTTGCCCGCGACGTGTCGTCCAGTCTGCTTCTGGGAGCGGCGGTCAGCTACTTCCCGAACGCCCATATCGGCGTCCAGGGCCAGGTCTACTATCTCGGCCTCTCGTTCGACGACCGCTGCCGGAACGTGGGCGCACCCTACCAGCCCGACACCGAGAACAAGAACCAGCAGCTCTGCGATTCCTTCAGCGGCACCGGCGCGTCCGCCTCGGCGGTCGCCTTCATCGGCGGCGTCACCTTCCGCGCGGCCCCCCATCACACGATCAGTCCGTACCTCCGCGCGGGGGTGGGGATCACCACGTACACCGGCGGCACCCTCTCGGTGTCGGGCGACATCGTGACCAACGGCAAGGATCCCAACACCGGTCAGCCCATCATCGTCAGCCGCGCCGTGGTGGTCGACACCACGCCCAAGACCGTTTCGTGGACCCTGCAGTTCGGCGCCGGATTCACCGCCCGCATCGGCCCCGGATATCAGGTCCGCATGGAGGTGCAGGACGCCGTCCTGCCCCTGGAGCGCCTGATCGGACCGGCCAACGATTTCGGCCAGGCACCGCACGAGACCAAGATCTATCACCACCTCGGACTGACCATCGGGCTGGACGTCGTGCTCGAGCACAGGCGAGGCAGGCGCTACTGACCGCTGCCGGGGCGATCCTGGCGGGCGGGCTGGCCTCACGACTCGGGGGCCGGCCCAAGGGTCTGATCGAAATCGGCGGCCGCCGGATGCTCGACCACGTCGCCGAACTGCTCACCGCCGTCACCGGAACGCCTCCGTACCTCGTGGCCAACGCACCCGACGCAGGCCAGTGGCGCCCGACCCTTCCTCTCGTGCGCGATGTGATCACCGGAGCCGGCGCCCTGGGCGGCATCCACGCCGCCCTGGCCGCGGCCCCGGGCCTCCCCGTCCTCTGCGTCGCCTGGGACCTCCCATTCGTCACCGAACCCCTGCTCTCCGCGCTGCTCGCGGGGCTGGCGGGGGTCGACGCCTGCGTCCCCGAGAGCGGAGGCCCGCGCGGGCTCGAGCCCCTGTGCGCCGTCTACGGCCAGGCGTGCCGGCCGGCCATCGAACGCCGGATCGCCGCCGGCGATCTCCGCGCCGTCGCCTTCCACGATGACGTGCGCGTCGGTACACTACCCCTCGCGCGGGTGCGGGCCTTCGGCGACCCTGCGCGCCTGTTCTTCAACGTCAACACCCCCGAGGACGTGGAGCGAGCGGAACGCCCGTGGCCGCCACCCGGATAGTCTCGATCATCGGACGCCAGAACGCCGGCAAGACCACGCTCCTCGTGGCCCTGGCGGTGGAGCTCCGGCGCCGGAAGTTCCGCGTGATGACCATCAAGCACGCCACCCACCAGATGCAGCTCGATACCGAAGGCAAGGACACCTGGCGCCACTTTCAGGAGGGGCACGCCGAGCGCGTCCTGCTCGAAGCTCCCGGGGAACGGGTCCTGTTCGAGCGGACCGTGGAGACCGGCGACCCCGTCGCGCTGGCCGAGCAGTACCTGCCGGGCGCGGACATCGTGCTGTGCGAGGGGTTCAGCGCGGCGCCCCTCCCCAAGATCGAGGTCTCGCGACGCGTCGCGGGTCCGCCGCTCTGGAAGGCCGAGTCGGCGAACGCACGGGAGTGGATCGCCATGGTGACCGACGACGCGTCCTTTCGCGCGGATTTCCCGGTCTTCCGGTTCAGCGACACCTCCTGGCTCGTGACCCTGGGAAACCTGGCCTGGGACCAGGCCAGGATCCTCGCTCCATGACGACCGCGGACGAAGCGGCCCGGCGCATTCTTTCGCGGGTCCATCCGCTCGTCCCGGGCCGGCGGCCCCTGACCGAGTGCCGCGGGCTGGTGCTGGCGGAGGACGTGCGTACCTCCGTCGACGTCCCGCCCTGGGACAATTCGGCCATGGACGGCTACGCCGCACGTGGCGCCGACCTCCAGACCGGGGCGACCCTGCGCGTGATCGAAGTCGTGGCCGCCGGCCGGTTCCCCACCAGGACCGTGGGGCCGGGTGAGGCGACGCGACTCTTCACCGGGGCTCCTGTCCCGACGGGCGCAGACACGGTCATCCGGCAGGAGGACACCACCGCGGGAGACGGGTCGGTGCGGATCGTGATCCCCCCGCAGCAGGGCCGGAACGTCCGGAAGCGGGGAGAAGACCTGCCCAAAGGGTCGACGGCGCTCGCCCGGGGCACGGAGCTGACCGCGGCGCGGCTCGGCGTCCTCGCGTCGGTGGGAGAGGCCGAGCCCCTGGTGCATCCAGCGCCGCGCGTGGCGCTGCTCGCCACCGGAGATGAGGTGGTGACCCTCGACCGGCGGGCGGAGATCCTGGCCGGCGAGAAGATCGCGTCCTCGAACTCGTACGCGCTCTCCGCCGCGATACGCGACGCCGGGGGAATCCCCATCGATCTTGGCATCGCGCCCGACTCCACTGATGCCGTGAAGACCCGCCTGGCCGCGGGCTCCGACGTCGATCTGATCATCACCACCGCGGGCGTCAGCGTGGGGGACCACGATCTGGTCCGGGAAGCGGTCACGGCACTCGGTGGAGCGATCGAGTTCTCGCGCGTGCGGATTCGCCCCGGGGGTCCCCTGAACTTCGGCTCGCTCCAGGGAGTGCCCTGGATCGGTCTGCCGGGGAATCCGGTCAGCTCCCTCGTGACGTTCGAGCTCTTTGCACGTCCGGCCATCAGGCGGCTGGCGGGACACGCGCTTCCCTTCCGCCGAACCATTCCCGTCGTGACCGCGGAAGCGCTGACCCTCGGCCCCGAGCTGCGCCACTTTCTTCGGGTCACGTTGACCCGCGAGCCGCACGCCCCTGACGGGCGTCCCCGGGCGCACCTCACGGGCTCCCAGAGCTCCGGTGTATTGTCCTCCATGGCCAAGGCGGACGCGCTGCTCATCATCCCGGAAGACCGGCGACAGGTGCCCGCCGGTGCGTCCCTGCAGGCGCTCGTCCTCGACGATCCCGTGCACGTGGCGGAGCCGGCATTTTGAGCGCCACCATGGCCTCGGCCAGCCACCTGATCCAGGACCTGCTGCTGGTCCTGACCTCGGTGCTCTTCATCGTCGATCCCTTCGCGACGGTGCCGAGCTTCCTGGCCATGACCGAGCGGGACACACCCGAGTTCCGGAAGGTGCTGGCCCGGCGGGGGGCGTGGACGGCGGCGATTACCCTGACGGCCTTCGGCCTCGGTGGCGCGCTCATCTTCAAGCTCTTCGGCATCACCATCGGGGCGTTCAAGATCGCGGGTGGCGTGCTCATCGGGCTCAACGCGCTCGACATGGTGCAGGCGCGCCGCAGCTCCCAGCGGGAGACGGCCGTCGAAAAGGCCGAGGGGATACAGAAGGAAGACATCGGCATCATGCCGCTGGGCGTGCCGATGCTCGCCGGCCCCGGCGCCATTTCGACGGTGATGGTACTGTCGCTCGGCTCGCGGAGCCTGGTCACGACCATCGCGCTGTACGTATCGATTGCCATCACGGCCTACATCTCGTACCTCACGCTCGCCGCCGCGAGCCTGGTGGAACGGCGGCTGGGACAGACGGGTATGCGCATCCTGACCCGTCTCATGGGGCTCATCCTCTGCGCCATCGCGATTCAGTTCGTCCTCGACGGCATCAGGCTCGCCTTCCCATCCGCCGGCTGATCGCGGCCCTTCCACTCCTGCTGGGCGCGGGTCCCCTGGCGGCTCAGGGTCCGTCCCTCCAGGTCGGCGCACAGGCCATCCCCGTCGCCACGGAATCCAACGCCATCCCCCATGGCCGGTCATACGGGGAAACCCGCCTGGTCCAGCCGATGGTGATGATCCGCGCCGCGACGGGAGGAGAGCGCCTCGTGCTGCAGGGCGCGGCAGACTTCGAAGGCCTCACCATCAAGCACGCCGAGCTCACACCCGGCGCGTGGGGCGAGGGGTTCGCGGACCGGCGGCATCCGCACACGTACGTGCACGAGCTGATGCTCCTGGCCCCCGATTTCCTTCGGGACCTGCATCTCCCGGCACACCTGTCACTGGGCCTCGGCAAGGGATTCGTGCCCTTCGGCACCGATGATCCCATGTCCCGGCCCGTCGAGCGCTTCCCCGTGAATCATCATCTGAGCCAGATCCTCGAACGGGCGGTGGCCCTGGCGGGCGTGCAGGCGGGTCCCGCCGAGCTCGAAGGCTCGCTCTTCAACGGCGACGAGCCGCAGCATCCCGGCCAGTGGCCCAACGTCTCGCGCCTCGGCGACTCCTGGTCGCTGCGTTTCACGCTGCGTCCGGTGCGTGGATTCGAGTGGGAGGTATCCCGGGCGTTCGTGCGCTCGCCAGAAACCCGTGACGCGCAGGGACTTGACGCCTCCAAGTGGAGCTCGGCGGTGCGGTGGGATGGGCCGGTGCTGGGAAAGCCGGTTTATGCCATGCTGGAGTGGTCACAAAGCACCGCCCCGGGCGTCTATACCCTACACAGTGTGCTGTTCGAGACCCAGGCGAGCGCCGGAGCCCACCAGCCGTATTTCCGGCTGGAGCGCACCGACCGGCCCGAAGAAGAACGGACGCTCGATCCCTTCGTGGTCCTCCGGCCCATCGTCGACAACTCGATCCTGGGAGTCACCCGCTGGACCATCGGGACGCTTGGGTACGCCGTCGATGCGGGCCGGATCTGGAAGGTGTCCTGGCGGCCTTTTGTTGAGGGTTCGTTGATCGGCGTTACCCAGGTCGGTGGCGGGATCTTCAACCCGAAGGTCTTCTACGGGAAGGAGCAGCACTGGTCACTGACGGGCGGGGTCAGGCTGGCCTGGGGGATGGGCGCGCACCGCATGGGACGGTACGAAGCGATGCCCGCCGCGACGATGCCCATGCCCATGGCGACGCCGTGATGCGCCGCGCCGGTGTCATGCTCCTGCTCCTCGCCGCCGCGTGCCACTCGAACGACTCTGTCGGGCCTCCCATCGTTCCCGGGAAGGTCGTGCTCGCCGCGACGGTGCCGGTCGTGCCGAACTATGGGATCCACGACACCTACATCCGCGACGGCATCGCCATGGTGTGCGTGTGGAATTCCGGACTCTTGATCTACGACGTGGGGAACGGGATCAAGGGCGGGACGCCCAACAAGCCCGTGCTCGTGGGTTCGGTGGTGCCCAGCGCCGACGGGATCGGCGCCGGTCCGGAGATCCACAACGCCTGGTGGTTCTGGAATCCCACCAACGGCCAGAAGAAATACCTGTTTCTGGGGCAGGAGGGGCCTGGGAAGGTCGGCTCCCAGAGCTCCGGCGACATCCACGTCATCGACGTCTCGGATCTGACCAACCCCACCGAGGTCGGATTCTTTCACCTCGCCGGCTCCGGTACCCACAACTTCTGGATGGACGAGGCACACCAGATTCTCTACGCGGCTTACTATGACGCCGGCGTGGTCTCCATCGACGTCTCGGGCACCTTGTCCGGGGACATTTCGTCCCGTCTGATCGCACAAACCGCCCCGGGCACCACCGGAGACACGACCTACACCTGGGGCGTGCAGCTGTACCACGGCTCGCTCTACGCCATCGATATGCTGTCCGGACTCACCCAGCTCTCCACCGATTCGACGGGTGCGCTGGCCCGCGTCGCGGGCAGTGACAACGTGGAGACCCGGTTCAGCTCGGATCTCTCGGTCGACACGCTCGCCGGATATGTGTACACGGGCACGTGGGATCACCAGCAACGGACCGGGCTGGCCGGCAGCGTGGTGTACGTCTGGAGCCTCTCCGCCTCCGGTTCTCCGACTCAGGTGAACAGCATCACGACGGCGCAGGTGGGCGCGGTGAGCGACGTGAAAGTCAGCCCAGACGGCAAACTGCTCATGTTCACCACCGAGAACGGCCCCAACTCCGGGTTCTACTTCTACAGCCTGGCGGACCCCGCGGCGCCGTCATTCCTCGCGTACTATCAGACCGGCAGCGAGGGCATCCACACCGGCAAATGGGCGGAGATCGGCGGGCACTTGTACGCGTTCGGCGCCAAGAATCCCTCCAACCCGGCACTCATCATCCTCGATGTCACGGGCCTGGATAACTAGGGCGGTCGCGGCGGCGCTGATCGTCGCCTGTAAGCCGGGGGACGGCACGGGTCCGGGGGGCGGCCACCCACCCCCGCCGCCCGGGGTCGTTTTCCAAGACCCCGACTTCTTCATCGACGGCGTCGCCGCCTTCGAAGACGCCTGGGAGTTCCCGGCCCTGCGGTCGGCGACGGGTTTGAGCGCGGTGGTCGGAGTGACCGGGGTGGCCCCGGCGCTCGCTCCCCAGTGCGTCGGCCGCAGGGCCGCCCCGGCCGCGCCCTTCGATGTCTTCCCGGACACCGCGCTGGGCCGGATCTACGCGTATGACAGCGCGTCGGCGCGCTTCCGGGCCGGACCCGGCGTCGGCCCGGCGGGCGGCGTGGAGTTCATCCTTCCCGAAGTCGACTCCGCGACTCATGTCGTCTTCCCCTTGCAACCGGCGGGCACACTCGATCTGTTCGACGTCACCTCGGTGGGCGGCGTCCTTACGCTTCAGGGCGTCGTTACCGGGGCAACGGGAGGGAGCGCGGACTACCAGTTCGCCGTCACCGGCAGGGCCGACTCGAATTCGGGGATTTTGTCGGGCCGCGTCGCGGCACCGGCTGGGGGGCGGGTGTTCAGCTTCCGGGATTCGACGACGGGATACCTGGCCCAGACCACCGCGAGCGTGGTGGTGACGGACTCGGGGCACGGTTCGCAGATGACGCTGATCGCGACACAGACGCGGGCTGACGCGTTCGACACGTTCTACGATCTGGATTTTACCTATCAGTCACCGGGGCAGCGCGTCCGGCTGCTCGGCCACAACACCGTCTACTGCCTCCAGCCGCTGATCGGACTATCCGTGACGGTGAACGATTCGGATTTCGCCACCGTCACCACGGGTGCGACCGGTGCCGTCATCACGTCACTCACCGACTCGGCACTCACCCCCGCGCAGGACTCGGCCATTCGCGCCCTGATGCGCGGACAGGGGGAGCTCTTCAACTGGCTCACATCGCTGGCGCTCCCCGCCAAGCAGTTCCTGCCCTAGCTACATCCGCTTGTACTTCGGCCCGCTCCCTCCCTCGCGGGGGGTCCAGCGGGGTCCCAGCACGTCGGTCGCCTTGCAGTCCACGCAATTGGGTGGATTCACCCGGAGCTGGCCATCCACCTGCTCGTAGACACCCGCCGGGCAGACGTGGCTGTAGAAATCGGCCACTTCCTTGGTGATGTCCTTCCCCACGATGAGATGCGACGGGATGGTGTCGCGGGTCGAATTCCCAGACTTAAACACGGCGTCCACCTTGCTAACCATTGGTGTACCTGACCCCGGGCGCGAGCCCGGGGTAGCTTCAGAGGCAGCGGTGCCGGTGGTCCGCTCGGCCTCGGCATCTGAGTGCATCCGGATCTTCCCGCCGAACAGCTTGCCGCCCGTCAGCGTCATCAGCCCGGCCTTCACCCCGCCGACGTAGAACCCGTCCTTGAAGGCGAGCCGCATATTCCGGGTCTTCTTCATGTCCTGGATGATGTACGACTCATTCACCAGGCGGTCGTAGTCACGGAGCTTGTCACCGGTGGCTGCACCGGACTTGAGCGCCTGGAAGATCGTCCGGGCCGCGTAGATGCCCGACTGGAGGGCGTAGTGAATGCCCTTCAAGGACGGTACGTCCACAAAGCCCGCCGCGTCGCCGAGGATCACGACGCCGTCGCCGGAACGGCGGGCCGGGAGCGCGTAATAGCCGCCCTCAGGGATGGTCTTCGCGCCCCACTCCACCAGCTCGCCGCCCTCCAGATACTGCTTGAAGAGCGGATGCATCTTGAGCCGCTGGAGCAGCACGTGGATGTCGAGCATCGCATCGCGGTAGTCGAGGCCGACCACGATCCCAAGTGCGACGAGGTTCGGCTCGAGGGGATAGCAGAACGATCCGCCGAATGCGTCGGTCGGCAGGGGCCAGCCGAGGGTGTGGATGATCCGGTCGAGGGGTTTCTTGGTCTCCCAGATTTCTTTCACGCCGAGCGCGAAGATCTGCGGATTCTCGGACCCGACGTTCTGCCACTGGCACCAGGCCTGGGAGAGCGTGCCCCGGGTCCCCTCCGCCAGCGCCGTGACCCTGGCCGTGAGGTCGTTCGGGGCCGAATAGGACGACGTCGGGTGGCCTTCGCGATCGAGCCCGGCAGCCTGCGTCCGGACTCCCGCCACGCGATCACCTTCGACGAGGAGGCTGGCCGCCGGGAACCCCGTGAACACGTTGACGCCCAGCTCCTCGGCCTTGCCGCCGAGCCAGCGCACGAGCTCACAGATGGAGGCGATGTAGTTCCCGTGGTTCTGCATGGTCGGGGGGGTGGGAATCCGGACCTGCGACCCCCCGGTCAGCATGTAGACCGCTTCCTTGTCGACGGCGCGGCGGAACGGAAAGTCCGCATCCTTCAAGTCGGGGAAGAGCTCGCGGAGGGCGCGCGGATTCACCACGGCGCCCGAGAGATTGTGTTCCCCCAGGGCCTCGGCCTTTTCGAGCACGCCGATGTTCAGCTCCGTGCCGTCCTTCTTGCCCAGGCGGGCCAGCTCGATGGCGCAGGCGAGACCGGCGGGCCCGCCGCCCACGATGCAGACATCGAGCTCCATCGTATCTCCGGCGCCTTCGGAGCCCACCTTGAGAATGAGGCGATCGAGCGGGAGGGGAGCCTGATATTGAGAGGGCTTCACTACGCGTGGCTCTTCACGGCCGCCGTCAGGGCCGGCACGATCTCGAAGAGATCCCCGACCACTCCGTAGTCCGCGACCTTGAAAATCGGCGCGTCCTTGTCCTTGTTGATCGCGACGATCACCTTGGAGGTCCGCATGCCGGCGAGGTGCTGGATCGCGCCGGAAATGCCGACCGCGACGTAGAGCGTGGGACTGACGGTCTTCCCGGTCTGGCCGACCTGGTCGGCGTGCGGCCGCCAGCCGGCATCCACCACCGCGCGCGACGCACCCACCGCCGCGCGCCCGCCGAACGCATGGGCCAGGTCCTCGAGGATCTTGAAGTTCGCGGGCTCCTTGAGCCCGCGTCCGCCGGAAATCACGATCGGCGCTTCCGCGACATCCAGCGCACCCGCCTCGGCCGCCTTGATCTCCTTCACCGTGACGCGACCCGCGGGGGCGTTCGCCGCGGCGGTCGACGCCGTGCCCGCCTTGGGCCGCTGGACCGGCGTGAAGACGTTGGGGCGGAGCGACAGGACCGCGGGGACGGCCGTCTTGCCGGTGAGCTTCACCTTCAGGAGGGCCTTCCCGGCGTACACGGGCCGGATCGCCATCAACGCGCCACCTTCGACGGTCACGTCGGTGACGTCGGCGGCGAGGCCGGTGCCGAGCTTGGCGGCGATGCGGGGAGCCAGGTCCCTGCCCTGCGCACTGGCCGCGCAGACGACCACCGCCGCGCCCGTCTTTGCGCGATCGGCCACCGCCTTCGCGTAGCCTTCAGGCGCGTACGTGCCGAAGCCGTCACCGGTCAAGGTGACGACGCGGTCGGCACCGAAGCCACCGAGCTGATCGGCGCCCGTCGCCGGACCCGAACCCAGGACCAGGGCCTCGACCTCGGCCCCGAGGGCGTCGGCGATCCGGCGCGCACCGGTGACCACTTCCGACGAAACCTTCCGCAGGAGCCCGTCGCGCTGCTCGCAGACCGCGAGGACCGTGGTCACAGGACTTTCGCCTCCTCGCGGAGCAGTTTCACCAGCTCCGGGACGGCCGCGGCTCCTTCACCCACGATCCTGCCTTCCTTCCGGGCCGGGGGGGGCGTCATGCTCAGGACTTCGATGGCGCCGCCTCCGAGGGACACGGGTTTCACCTCGAGGGGTTTCTTCTTTGCCGCCATGATGCCCTTGAGCGCCGGGTAACGGGGCTCATTGATCCCCTTGTCGGTGGTGATCACCGCGGGCACCGGGCACTGCACCACCTCCACGGCGCCTTCGATTTCGCGCTCGGCCGTGGCCGTGCCCCCCTCGATCGTCAGATGCGACACCGCCGTCACACAGGGGAGGTCGAGGAGCTCCGCCACCATGGGGCCGACCTGACTGTTGTAGTCGTCGATGGCCATCTTGCCGAAGAGCACCAGGTCCCAGGGGCCGCCGGCCTTCAGCTCGCCGGCGATGGCCTGCGCGGTGACGAAGCCGTCGGCCGGGATGGTGTCCGTCTGGAGGAGCACCCCGCGGTCCGCGCCCATCGCGAGGGCCGTGCGGATGGTCTCCTGCGACGTGGCTCCACCCAGGGCCAGCACCACGACCTCGCCCGAGCCCGCCTTTTCCTTCCGCTGGAGGGCCTCTTCGACGGCGAACTCGTCGTAGGGGTTGAGGATGAATTTCACGCCGGCGTCGTCGAGGCTCTTCCCGTCCCCCGCGACTTTGACCCGGGTTTCGGAGTCCGCGACTCGTTTGATGCAGACCGCAATCTTCATGAGATCACTCGAACGCTGAGATGCCGGTGATTTCCTGGCCCAGAACCAGGGTGTGCACGTCGTGCGTGCCTTCGTAGGTGTAGACCGACTCGAGGTTGGCGAGGTGCCGCATCGCCTGATACTCCACCAGGATCCCGTTGGCACCCAGGAGGCGGCGCGTTTCCCGCGCGACATCGGTGGCCATGTCGACGTTGTTGCGCTTCGCGAGTGATACCTGTTGGGGTGTCATCGTGCCCAGGTCCTTCAGGCGGCCGAGCTGCAGCACCAGGAGCTGGGCTTTCGTGATCTCCGTGAGCATCTCGGCCAGCCGGGCCTGCTGGAGCTGAAAGCCGCCGATCGGCTTGCCG
>DATEGY010000343.1:0-3533 GCA_035279865.1 Gemmatimonadales bacterium
GCGCGAAGAGCTTGCCCTGAGCGCAGCGAAGGGACCTGCTTCTCGGTCGCTGGTGACGGGCGCAAGCAGGTCCTTCGCTTCGCGCGCGTTCGCGCGCTCGCTCAGGATGACAATGCGGCCGCCTCTTTAGAAAAAAAAAGAAATGACTACTGGCTGCCGTCCGCCGGCGCCGGCCTCCGCGTCGGCTCCCAGATGGGGTTCAAGTCTCCCCGGAGGGCGCCGATCCAGGCCTGCAGCGCCGCGACATTCCCCACCAGGGCGTAGGTCGGGATCGAGAGGAGTCGCGGCAGCCGCCGTTCCCTCGGCCAGAACCACCCGGTGATGCCCGCCAGTACCCCCAGCGCTCCGGTGGCCAGCAGCACGCGCGCCCAGAGGACCTGGGGAGCCATCAGGACCAGACCCGTCAGCACCATCACCCCGCCCCAGGGGACCAGCCAGCGGATCAGCTTGTGGCTCCACAGCTCCCAGGCAAAGAGGCCGTACCGGACCGGATTGAGCAGCCCGCGGTGGAAGAAGAGCGTCTCCAGGCCCCGGGTCATGGTGCGCACTTTCCGGGCGTACTCGCGCCGGAGTGAGGTGGTGCGCGGCACGAACGCGATGGCGTCCTCCACCGAGACCGACCGGAACCCGTACCGCCGCGCGACGAGCGGTGCCGCGAAGTCACGGGACAACGCTTCCGGCACCAGATGCTGATGCAGGTGCGTCCGGATGGCGTAGAAGCACCCGGACGCTCCCACGATCCCGCCCGCACGGGTCTCGAGCCGCCGGACCCCCATCTCGTAGCCCACGTATCCCGATTCGCCCTGATTCCCCTCCTGCGCGGTGCTCGAGACGCTCACGTCGCGGCAGCTGGCGACGCCCACCGTCGGGTCGCCGAACCACAGGACCAGCGCCTTCAGGGACGACGCGGGCACGTCGATCGACGCGTCACTGTTGACGACGATGCTCCCCTTCAGGTGCGGAAGGGCCGCGTTCTCGGCGGCCGTCTTGCCTCCGCGCTTCGGCAACCGCACCAGCTCCACGCCCCGCCCTTTGAACCGGCCGACAATCGCGTCGGTGTCGTCCGTCGAGGCATCCGAAATCACGAGGATCTGACGGCGGTCCGCGGGATAATCCCACTCGAGGATCTTCTCGATCTT
Organism: Gemmatimonadales bacterium; assembly: GCA_035279865.1. Classification (GTDB taxonomy): domain Bacteria; phylum Gemmatimonadota; class Gemmatimonadetes; order Gemmatimonadales; family GWC2-71-9; genus 40CM-2-70-7. Next base: position 1,140 of record DATEGY010000343.1, read on the forward strand.
CCGCTGGATGTGCAGCGCTTCGTTGTAGACCGGAACCGTGATGCTGATCAGCGGCCATTCGTCCGGGGGCGCGGGACGCCCGGGCGATGGACGCAGCCAGCCGACCACGGCCACGAGCCCGGGATACACGAGGTAGGAATAGACCGCCAACCCTGCCCCGGTGCCCACGAGCCACCAGGCGATCGTCCCGGACGTCATCGAGCCTTCCCTCCCAGGGCCGCATAGAGCTGTACGTGCCGTTCGATCCAGGGACCCACGGCGAACTTGAATGCCACGCGCTCGGACGCGGCCGTCGCCCGCGCCAGCGCGCCGGCCCGGTCGTCCAGCGCCTGCATGATCCCCCGTGCCAATGCCGCCGGATCCTCCGCCGGTACCAGCACCGCCTCGCGTTCGGAAACGACCGCCGGAATGCCTCCCACGGCCGTGGTCACGACCGGCACCCGGGCGGCGATGGCCTCGAACAGAATCATCGGCGTGCCTTCGGTTCTGGAGCTCAGCACCACCGCGTCGCAGGCGGCGAGGAGCCGGCCGGCGTCGGCCACGAGGCCATGCCACGTCACCTGCCCGTCCACACCCAGCTGTTTCGCCTGGGCCTGCACGTGCTTCAGCGCGGGACCGTCACCGACCATCGAAAGCTGGACATGCGGCCGCTTGAGGTGGGCCAGCGCTTCGATCATGACATCGGGGCCCTTTTCAGGAGACACGCGCCCCACCCATCCGATCCGGACGCCACCGCGGGGCACGCCGAGCCTGTCCCGCGCCGCCGTCCGGTCGAGGACCTTCACTCCGGGCAGCTCCACCCAGGCATTTGGGAGGTGGTGCACCCGGGCGGTAGCCACGCCGCCGGCAGTCACTCGGTCCACAATAGGAGCCGACACCGCGATGACCCCGTCGAACCGCCGGTACGCCCGGATCTGCAGCCATTCGTAGAGCCGGTTCCTCCACCCTCCACCCGTGAATCCGTGCACCGTGGACACCACCGGAACGCCGAGCCGGCGGGCCACGGGGCCGTCGATCACGTCGGGGTGGTAGCCGTGCGTGTGCATGACCTCCACGCCGTGCGCCCGCCCGATCTCTTCGATCCGCGCGCGTTCCATCGCGTACTGCCGTCCGGCAACGTGGATGGGATGCGCGGGCACCCCCGCGGCCTCGAGGGCCCGCACCAACGGATGATCGGTCACCCCGGGATCGAGAATCGCCGCGACGCGGGGCTCATGGCCCGCCCGCTGAAGCCCCGACACCAGGCCCAGCACGACTCGTTCGAGTCCACCGACGGGCGCGGGAGCCGTGACATGCAGGATTTTCACGAATCCCGAATCCCCAATCCCACATCCCCAATCATTGCAGTCGCCTCTCCACTCTGGATGCGACCTCTTTCCCGATGGCGAGGGACGCCGTCGCCGCGGGAGAAGGCGCGTTGATGACGTGCAGGGACCCCTCCCCTTCTACTATATGGAAGTCATCGAGCAGCCGGCCCTCCCGATCGAGGGCCTGGGCGCGCACGCCACTCCCGGCCGGCACGATATCCTCCGGCTGCACCTCGGGCACCAGCCGCGCGAGGGCACGGGCGAACAAGGTCCGGGAGTACGAGCGCACCAGCTCGTTCACTCCGGTCCGCCACTGGCGCAGCACCATCCGCCAGAACCCCGGAAAGCTGAACGCCTCGGCCAGGTCCGCCAGACGGACGTCACTCCTCGTGTACCCTTCGCGGGACCACGCCAGCACGGCGTTGGGCCCGGCGTCGACTTGATCGTTGATGCGTCGGGTGAAGTGAACGCCGAGGAATGGAAGGGCCGGATCGGGCACCGGATAGATGGCACTGCGGACGAGGTTTCTGCGTTCAGGCTTGAGTTCGTAGTACTCGCCGCGAAAAGGGACGATCGCCACGCCCGGGTCCACGCCGCAGAGACGCGCAAGGCGATCAGCCTGCAGTCCGCCGCAGGTCACCACGAGACGTCCCCGCACCGCTCCGGCGGTGGTTTCGACCACCTGCGCTCCATTGTCCCGCCGGAGCGCCGTCATGCGGGCACCCGTCATGACCGTCGCGCCCAGTGCCTCGAGCCGCTCGCCCAGCTTGCGGGTCACGACCGCGTAGTCCACCACTCCCGTTTCCGGCACCCAGAGTCCCGCGATGCCCCGGACCGCCGGTTCGTGCTCCCGAAGGGCCTCCCCCTCGAGCCGGGTCAGACCGGACAACCCGTTGGCCCTGCCCCGCTCCTCCAGCCGCGCCAGGGCCGGCAGCTCCGCCGGGGTGGTCGCGACCACGACTTTGCCTGAGCGTCGATACGGAATGCCCTGTTCGTCGCAAAAGCGGGCCATCTCCCCGAGGCCTTCGCGGCAAAGGCGGGCCCGGAGGGTGCCCGGGCGATAGTAGAGCCCCGAATGCATGACCCC
>DATEGY010000344.1:0-2904 GCA_035279865.1 Gemmatimonadales bacterium
GTGGTGGACGATGGCGGGCGCATCACCCGCGCCAACCGGGCGCTGGCGGCGCTCCTGGGGCGGGAGGTCGCCGACGTCCAGGGGCACGAGCTGGCGTCCTCCCTGCTCGATCACCCCGGCTCCCTGAACGAGTTCATGGAAGCGGCCCGGAAGGGCGGACGCCCCGTGCCGCTCGTCGCCCGTTCCCGCGTGGGCCGGGCGGTCCGCATCAACGCGGCCCGCATGCCGGCCGTCGGTCCCGTCTCTCCACTGGTGGTGCTGGTGGAGGACGTGACCGAGCAGCAGACCATGGAATCCCAGCTGATCCAGAGCGAAAAGCTGGCCGCCGTGGGCCAGCTGGTGTCGGGCGTGGCCCACGAGCTCAACAACCCCCTCACGTCCATCGCCGGGCTCTCCGAGTTCCTGCTCGAACAGAAAGAGTTGGGCGAAAATGACCGGGGCCACCTGCGGGTGATTCACGAACAATCCGAGCGGGCGGGGCGCATCGTGCGGAACCTGCTGACGTTCGCGCGGAAGGCGCCGGCCGAGCGCGAGCGGGTGGACCTCACGGACGTACTGCAGCGGACCCTGCTCCTGATGAGCTACGACTTGAGGCTCAAGGACGTGACGCTGGAGAAGGACTTCGCGTCGCTCCTGCCCGACGTCCTGGGCGACCGCCACGCTCTGCAGCAGGTGGTGCTGAATCTGCTGACCAATGCCGCGCAGGCGGTGTCCGGCAACCCGCCCGACCGCCCCCGCACCGTGCGGGCGTCGACGTGGTTCGACGGAAAGGTGCACGTCCGGATCCAGGATTCCGGTCCGGGGATATCGGATGAGGTGGCGCGCCAGCTCTTCACGCCCTTCTTCACCACCAAGGAACCTGGTCAGGGCACGGGGCTCGGCCTCTCGATCAGCTACTCCATCGTCGAAGCCCACGGTGGGAAGATCTCGGTGGAGCCCGCGCCGGCCGGAGGCGGCGCGGCCTTCCACGTGGAGTTCCCGCCGGCCCCGGCGGATGCGCCGGTGCGGCTCGATCTCCACCGGACCCCCGCCCCGCCCACGCGGTCGTCCCGGGCCTCCCGGGCGTCGAAGGGCATCCGGCCCGTGCGTTCGATTCTCCTGGTCGATGACGACCAGGCGGTCCGCCGGATGGTGCAGGCACTCTTTGGACGCGAGGGGCACGCGGTGGAGGTGGCACGCAACGGGCAGCACGCCCTGGAGCTGGCCGCCAACCGGACGTTCGATTTGATCATCGCGGACGGACGGTCGGCGTCGACCGGTAAGCTACTGGTGGAAGAATTGGCGGAGCGGATGCCGCATCTGAAAGCGCGGACGCTGGTGGCGACGGGAGACGTGCGCCCCGCGACCGACGAGACCCTGGCCCGGCTGGGACTGCGCTACGTGCGCAAGCCCTTCAACCTGCGCGACCTCCGGGACGAGGCGGCGCGGGTGTGGGCGGCCACCGAGTCGTAAGCCTCGGCCGGCCAGCCGAACGTCGAAAGGTTGACGGCCCCGCCCGGCGCGAACTTCACGCCTTCCCGCAACAGCAGCGCCCGCTGCACGACGGCGCCATGATCGGCACCGGAAAGCGAAATGCGGCCCGCCGCATTGATCACCCGCCACCACGGAACGTCCGAATCTTCCGGAAGTGCCGAAAGCGCCCATCCCACCTGCCGCGCGGCGCCGGGGCGTCCGGCAAGACGCGCAACGACGCCGTAGGTGGCGACACGTCCCTTGGGGATGTGACGCACCACGCGATAGATCCGGTGATAGAAGGGGTTCATGCGGCTCCGTCCTAGCTTACGCGAAGTACGCCGTCCAGCAAGCCCGCGCTTCCGCCCCCCACCATTGACAAAACGTCGTCCAGTGCTCTGCGCTCCCGCGGCCAGGCGAGGCGCGTCCTGGCGTCCGCCGGTGCGAGCCATTCATGCGCGTCATGCTCGTCCGAGATGGTGACCGACGCGCCCTCCGCCACGAAGACCGCGAACGCGGGAATCACGGCGAGCACATCGGTGTCATGCTGATAGAACGCTTCCGTGCGCGAGAGATTGTAGACCGAGGCGGGCGTCAGTCCCGTCTCTTCCCGGAGCTCCCGCCGCGACGCCTGGACCGGCGTCTCGTGCGGTTCGATGGTCCCGTGCACGATTTCCCACGCGCCCGCGCGGGTGCGGCCCGGCGCGCGCCGGAGCGTGAGCACCTGAAGCGTCGCCCCCGCGCCCCGGAGCACGAGCGTGTCCACGAACATCACCTTGATGTCGGTCATTCCGTCCGCGCCTTCTAGTGCCGGCGGCGGCCCAGCACGGCTTCCAGCCGGGCGGACAGGGCCCGGGCGCGGAAGGGCTTGGTGAGAAAGTCGTCGGCGCCGAGCTCGAAGACGCGCACCTCGTTGTCCTCGTCTCCCTTCGCGGTCAGGACGATCACCGGAATGCCGGCGGTGGCGGGACGGGAGCGGAGATGCGACAGCACGCCGTACCCGTCGAGCCCGGGCAGATTCAGGTCGAGGACGATGATGTCCGGTCCCACCCGGTCCACCTGGTCCAGGGCCTGCACGCCGTCGCGCGCCTCCGTCACGTTGTATCCGTCGCGCTCCAGGAGGTCCTTCATCACTTTCCGCAGGGAGTCCTCGTCGTCAACGAGGAGGACCTTGAGCGGAGCGGCTCCATGGGTTCCGGTGGCGCGGGGAGGTGCCGGCTCTTCGAGCAGCTCGAAATGGTCGGTCGAGCGCTCCGCACGCTCCGCCGGAGGCGCCATGACGCCGGCGGCGGGGGATGGCCGCCCGGCACCAGATGACGCGCGGGCGGGCGGGGCGGGCTCGGGCTCCTGCGGCTCCTCCTCGGACGGGACTTCGACCACCCGGAGGAGCTCGTCGATGGTGGTCTCGCCGCGCAGCACATGCGCGAGCCCCGACTCCCAGAGCGTCTTCAT
>DATEGY010000345.1:0-4768 GCA_035279865.1 Gemmatimonadales bacterium
GGTGGAGCAGATGGCGGATTCGCTGCAGCTCCACGGGGTGGCCTACATCAACGAAGACGCGATGGCGACGGGCACCAACTTCGGCGGAGCCGGTTCACCGTCACTCAAGCCGCTGATCCGGGCGTCAACGCGCGTGGTGCCGGCGCTGACGGGCCCGGGGACCCTCTACGATGCCTGGCTGGCCGCGCATCACGGCGATACCACCGCGCTCGACATCGGTAACATGGGAGGCGGATCGGACTTTGCGGGCTTCTACCATCACCTCGGCATTCCCGCCGGCGAGATCGGGTTCGGCGGCCCGGGTGGGGTCTACCACTCGATGTACGACGACTACGAGTGGATGACGACGTTCGGTGATCCGCAGTACCGGGCGCACCGGACGGCCGCGCAGCTCGACCTCGTGATCGTGTCCCGCCTGGCCAACGCGGCCGTGGCGCCCCTCGACTACGCCGCATTCGGCACCGAGATGCGGGACCTGGTCTCCGAGCTGGATACGGGGATCGCCCGCAAGGGATGGGCAGTGAGCACGGAAGCCGTGAAGACGGCGCTCGACCGGTTCATCACGAGTGCGCGCGCCTTTGCGGCTGCCCGCGACTCGGGCCTCGCCGGCAATCTGTCGACCGCCAAGGTGGCGGCAGCGACGCGAGAGCTCATGCAGGTGGAGCGCCGGCTGACCCGCCCCCAGGGGCTGACCTACGCGGGTGCCTGGTTCAAGAGCCTGCAATTCGCGTCGGACGTGGACAACGGCTACGCCACGCTCGCATTTCCGACCGTCGCTGAAGCGATCCGGTACGGGGATGCGGCGGTGACTGCACGGGAGATCCAGGACCTGGCCAACCGGATCGACGCCGCCCGGAAGGCCCTGGAGGACGCCCGCGCGGCATTGCGGTAACGGCTGGCGCGAAGGCGTGGCGACCCGCAAATTGGGCGGTCCTTACGGAGCGAGCGCATGGCCGACGCGAACGACCGGGTGGTGGTGTGGTACGCGGTGTGGGCGACCGTCTGCGCCGCGGTGGCGGGGATCGTCGTCCTGCTGTTCGACTCGTATCTGTTCAGCCACCTGGTGCATCGGGCCGCGGTCATCCGCAACGTGGTGGATGAGGGCTCCGGCGTCCTGGCGATCTCGGCGGGACAGGGTGCGGTCGCCCTCGTGGCGGCGAGCGCGTTGCTCCAGTTCGGCCGGAATCTTCAGCCGACGGTGCTGCTCGGACTCCTCATCGGCGCGTTCGACTTCCTGTTCGACCTCCTCCAGGTGTTCGTGCCGGCCACCGAGGTCGAGTGGAAATGGAAGCTGGTCATCGCCCTGGTGGCGGCGATCGTCATCACGGTGTCCGGCAGCCGGAAGGCCGCCGCAGCCGGGTGAGCGGGGTCGAAGACCGGTTCGGGCGCCTCGAACGACGGGTTGAGCAGCTCGAAGCACTCCTCCGGCAGGTGCTCGCCCGGATTCCGGTCACGAAGGCGGAGGGTCCCCCGGAACATCGGGAGCCCACGGCACCAGCGTCGACCACCGCCTCCTCACGTCCCGTCCCGGCTCCCACCCCTGCTGCGCCCTCCACACCGCCGGCTGAGTTCCCCCACCGGGCCGACATCGTGACCGGTTCCCTCCGGCCCGACTTCGACCTGGAGGATTGGGTAGGCCGCCGAGGTCTCCTGGTCGTCGGCGTGGTGGCGTTGCTCGCGACCGGCGCCTTCTTTCTCGACTACGCCTTCGAGCATCACTGGATCCCGCCCCTGGTCCGTTCCATCATCGCGGTTGCGGCGGGCGCCGGACTCGCGGTGTGGGGGCATACCCTCATCCGGCGTGGGATGCGGAAATACGGGGGGCCCGTCATCGGTGCCGGAGGCGGGCTCATCTATCTCGGTATCTGGGCCGCCGCAGGACCGTTCGCGCTCGTGGACCGCCGTGCCGGGATCATCGCGCTGGCGGTCGTCGCCACCGTCTTTGCGCTGCTCGCCCAGCGTTACGAGATCGAAGGACTGGCCATCAGCGCGATCCTGGGGGCGTTCGCGGCTCCCCTGGTCCTCAAGACGCCGGTCCCCAATCCGCAGTTGTTTCTGGGGTACACCGAGCTGATCGGCATCGGTGGCGGAGTCGTGGCATACGCCATGGATTGGCGGCCGACCATGATCATCGCATGCGTCGGCTACATGCTGCTGGCGGCGCTGGTCCTGTCCCTGGATAACTCCATCGCGCTGGTCCAGCCGGTGGGCCTGACGTTCCTCGTCGCGGGCGCCGTGCTCGGGTCCCAGGTGTCGCGGCGGAAGCTCTGGTGGGAGGCCCGGATGATCATGGCTCTGGGCGCCTGGCTGTTGCTCGCCGCGGGCATGCCGGACCAGGCCCCCGATCCGGTGCGTTGGGCTGCCGTCGCGGCGATGACGGCAATCTGCGGAACCTTCTTTTTCCATCTCCGGGACACGCGCGCGTTCGGGGACCGGGCAACGTCGCTCTTGCCCGAGGCGCTCCTGTATCTGCTCACGCCCCTGGTGCTGACGACGTTCGTGCTCGGAAATCCTCCGGGCCTGATCGACGGGCGTACCGCCATCGTCCCGGCCGTCATCGCGCTGCCCTATCTCCTGGACGGATGGATCAACCGGCGGGGGCACGGGCTGGCCGTGGGCGTGGGGCTCTGGGCTTGGGCCATCCTGATCCAATTCGATGCGGTCGGCACGGTGGCGGGGTGGGCGACCTTGGCGGCGGTCGCGGCCATGGCCCATCTCGCCGGCAGGCGTCCCGGGTTGACGAAGATCGCGCTGACCGTCTACGCGTCGAGTGCCGTGGCGCTGTTTACGTACGCGCTGCTGGAGCGTCCGCACGGCGGGCCCGCATTCAGCGATCCGTGGGCGCTCGCCCTCTACGCGGTGCTGACCGCGGGCGCGCTGATCCTCTGGTGCTGGCGGACCTACGTGGACGCGGAGGCGGAGCAGCGCCACGCCGTGTGGTGGATGGCGGGGAGCGCCCTCTTCCTGGGCATCTCGGTCAACATCGTGGCCTACTTCGACCAGCGGTCCGGCGCAGGCCTCGCGGGGAAGCTCGCCCTGTCGTTGTGGTGGCTGTTGTTCGCGGCGATGCTGGTCGCGGTCGGCTTCCGCCGGAGGGAGAAGGCGGTCCGGTCCGCGGGGCTCGCGGTCGCGGTCGCCGCGACCGTCAAAGTGCTGCTCTACGATCTCTCGGAGCTTGAGGCGCTGTACCGGATTGGGGCGTTCTTTGCGCTCGCGCTGATCGCGCTCGGCGTGGCGTATGCGTATCACAGACAAAAAGGCGTCGAGAAGCAAAACGTCTAGAAACAATACGTCGAGAAACAAGGCGTACCCATCACGCAGTGCTTCTCGACGATTTGTTTCTCGACGCCTTGCTTCTTGACGCCTTCAGATCTTCGGTAGCGTAATCCCTCTCTGCGCCTGATACTTCCCCTTCTTGTCCGCATAACTCCGCTCGCACACGTCGTCCTTGTCCGACTCGAAGAACAGGACCTGGGCGATGCCCTCGTTGGCGTAAATCTTGGCGGGCAGCGGGGTGGTGTTCGAAATCTCGAGGGTGACGTGCCCCTCCCACTCCGGCTCGAAGGGCGTGACGTTCGTGATGATTCCGCAGCGGGCATAGGTACTCTTGCCCACGCAGACCGTCAGTACCTGCCGGGGGATCCGGAAGTACTCGACCGAGCGGGCCAAGGCGAACGAATTGGGGGGGACCACGCAGACGTCGCCTGTGAACTCGACGAAGGATTTCGGGTCGAAACCTTTCGGGTCCACGATGGCCGAGAGGGCGTTGGTGAAGATCTTGAAGTCCCGGGCCACCCGCATGTCGTAGCCGTAGGACGACACCCCGTAGGAAATCACGCCTTCCCGGACCTGATCATCGGCGAAGGGCTCGATCATGCCGTGCTCCTTCGCCATCCGCCGAATCCAGCGGTCTGATTTGATCGACATAGGCGCGCAATATATCGGCGCCATCAAGACTTACGCCACTCGTTTCGGTTGACAGTCACCCTCGTGGCCGATAGCTTCCGAAATCCAACACGTGAATTATTTCACGAGACTAATGCTGCAGCCCTATATCCCGTTCCTCGTCCTCCTGGCCTTCGTGATCCTGAACGCGGTCGGGATGCTTGTCCTCTCCCACTTCGTCGGTCCCCGGCGCCCCACGCCGGTGAAGCTGGCGCCCTACGAGAGCGGGATGCCCCCCCTGGGGTCGGCGCACGAACGGTTTTCCATCAAGTTCTACCTGGTCGCGATGCTCTTCATCGTGTTCGACATCGAGACCGTGTTCCTCATCCCCTGGGCCACGATATTCTTCGGATCGAGCGCGCCCGGCGGGGCGGGGATGGGGTTTCTGCTCGTCGAAATGCTGGTGTTCCTCGTGATCCTGTTCGTGGGATACATCTACGTCTGGAAGCGCGGGGCTTTCCAATGGGATTGAGATCCTGATATGAAGCATCTCCAGACCGTCGACGGCTCGGACAGCTGGCTGACGACCAAGGCCCAGAGTCTGTTCGAGTGGGTGATCAAGACGACCCGGCTCGACAAGGCCGTCAACCTGTCCCGCGCCAATTCCCTCTGGCCCATGCCGTTCGGCACCGCCTGCTGCGCCATCGAATTCATGGCGACGGCGGCGAGCCGCTTTGACCTCGCCCGGTTCGGCATGGAGCGGCAAGCCTTCTCGCCGCGGCAGTCGGACGTGCTGATCTGCGCCGGCCGGCTGCCCTTCAAGCTCGCGCCCGTCATCCGCCGCATTTACGACCAGATGCCCCAGCCCAAGTGGGTGATTTCG
>DATEGY010000346.1:0-4081 GCA_035279865.1 Gemmatimonadales bacterium
CAGTGCCGATTCCGTGGCCGCCATGTTCCTGACGGCGTACGCCGAAGGCGCGGTGTCCCTGCCGGACGTCCTGGAGGCGCAGCGGAATGCGCGGGAGGCACTGGCGCGGTACGTGGACGATCTGGCGCTGGCGAATACCGCGGTGGGTTTCGTGCGTCTCCTCGACGCGACGGAGGACGGTCGATGAAGCGGTTGCTGTTGTTGGCGGTCCTGCTCTCTGGATGCGGGGGGAAGGGCGGGGATGCCGAGCCGGCGGCTGCGCACGTCGGCATCACCACCGTGCGTCTGGCGCCGTTCACCGAGATCGTCACGGCGATCGGCACGGTGGCGGCTCGCCCCGGCCACTTCGCCGAGTTGGCGGCTCCGGCGCCCACCCGGGTGACCAGGATTCTGGCATCACCGGGCCAACGGGTCCGGGTCGGTGACACGCTGGTCGTGTTCGAAGTGGCCAGCTTCCAAGCCGCGGCCAACGCGGCGGAAGTGGCGTTGCGTGGGGCCCAGAACGCGAACGAACGCGCCCTCCGGTTGACCCAGGCGGGGATCCTTCCCAGGAAGGATGCCGACGCCGCCGCCCAGGCGCTGGCGGATGCCGAGGCGAACGCCGTCACCGCCCGCCGCAACGCACAACTGTCGGCGCTCTGCTCGCCTCTCGACGGCGTGGTCACCCACCTCTCCGCCGTGCTCGGGGCCTCCGTCGATCCCTCCCAGCCCGTGGTCGGCGTGGCGGACCCCTCGGCGATCGACCTCACGTTTTCCCTCCCGCCGGACGCCGCGGCACGGGTGCACCTGGGGGACTCCGTGCTGGTGATCGCGGGCGACCAGGGAATCGGGGACACCCTGGGCCCCGCGCGGGTCCGCGACATCGGGGCCGTGGTGGACTCGCTCACGCGTGCGGTCACCGTCCGGGCGCACCTGTCCCGCCCGGGACGCGCCCTCCGGATCGGTGAGACCGTGCGCGGGCGGATCGCCGTCCGGACGCTCGATCGGGCGGTCGTCATTCCCGAAGCGGCGCTGGTCCCCCATGGGGAAGGCTACGGAGTCTTCGTCGTCGACAGCGGCGGGCTGGCCCACCTCCGGCCGGTGGAGGTGGGAAGCCGGGCCGATTCGCTGGTGGAAATCCTCTCCGGGGTGTCGGCCGGGGAGACGGTGGTGACCACGGGCGCGTACGGCATCATCGACAGCGCCCGCGTCGCAAGCCCCCGTCCGTGACACTGTTCGAGATGCTGTCGCGGCAACGCCGCCTGATCTACCTGGTGGTGGGGCTCTTGACCGCGGCGGGCATCTGGTTCGCCGTGGGACTGCCGTCCGCCATCTATCCTGAGCTCGAGTTCCAGCGCATCCAGATCGTGGTGGAAGGTTCGGCGCTGGGCGCGCGGCAGATGGTGTTCGGCGTGACCCGGCCGGTGGAAGAGGCCATCAGCACCGTTCCCGGTGTCGTGCGGGTCGACAGCCGCACCATCCGGGGAGCGGTGGAAACCTCGCTCTACTTCGATTCGCACACCGACATGAGCAACGCCCTGAGCCTCACGCGGGCGCGGATCAACCAGATCGAATCCACGTTGCCGGCGGGTCTGGATGTCCAGATCGAGCTGATGACGCCCTCACTCTTCCCCATCCTGTCCTACAACCTCGAGGGCGGGGACCCGGCCACCCTGTACGATATCGCACGCTATCAGATCCGACCCGTGCTGTCCCGAATTCCGGGTGTCGGACGCGTCATCGTGCAGGGCTCCGACGTCCACGAAATCGAGGTGGTGGCCGACCCCGGCCGGCTGGCCGCGATGGGGATGACGTACGACCAGCTGGCCGATCGCATCCGTCGCGCCATCACGGTCGAGGCGGTGGGCCGCGTGGCGCGGGACTACAAACAGTATCTGCTCGTGACCGATCAGGAGGCACACACCCCCGAGGACGTCGGTGCAGTGGTGCTCCCCAACGGCCTGCGCGTGAGGGATGTGGCGACGGTTTCCCTCGGGACGGAGGATCACGTCCGTATCATCGCGGGCGACGGCAAGCCTGCGGCGCAGATCAGCGTGACGCGCCAGCTGGGGGGCAATACCCTCGACATCGCCGACAGCGTGGCCGCCACCCTGCGCACGCTCTCCGCGGAGCTTCCGCCGGGCGTCCAGCTCAAGGCGGTGTACGATCAGGCGGCGCTGGTGCGGGATGCCGTGAGCTCCGTGCGCGATGCGATGCTCATCGGCGCCGTGCTGGCCGTCGTGATTCTCCTCCTGTTCCTCCGCCACGGGCGGATCACCGCCATCAGCGCCACGTCCATTCCGCTCACGCTGGTCATCACGGTCTCAGGGATGCGCGCCCTTGGCCAGACGTTCAACCTGATGACCCTGGGGGCCATGGCCATCGCCATCGGTCTGGTGATCGACGATGCGGTGGTGATCACCGAGAACATCGCGCGGCATCTGGCGCTGACTCCGGACCGCCGGATCGCCATTCGGGAGGCGGTGCAGGAGCTGGTGTGGCCCGTCACCACGTCCACGATTACGACCGTCGTGGTGTTTCTGCCCCTGGGCCTGCTCACCGGCGTCGTGGGTCAGTTCTTCGCCGCCCTCGCGGCCACGCTGACATGCGCGGTGCTGGTGTCGCTCGGACTCGCCCTCACGCTCATCCCCCTCCTGGCCGAGCAGTTCGTCACGGCGCACGAAGCCGAGCCGGCCGCGGATGCGTCGATCCTGGGTCGAGTGACCGGCGGCCTCGATCGCCTCACGGCGTGGTACGGCACGACCTTGGCGCCGGCGCTGCGTCATCCGCGCCGGATGTTCGCCGGCCTGGCCGTTGTAGTCGTGCTGGGGATCGCCGGCTTCCAGCTGGTAGGCACCGGATTTCTCCCGGAGATGGACGAGGGCGCATTCGTGCTCGACTACTTCACGCCGGGCGGCACGGCGCTCGCGGAGACCGACCGCGAGGTCCGCATTGCGGAAGGTATCCTGTCGCGAACGCCCGAGATCGTCGGGACCTCGCGGCGCACCGGGGCGGAGATGGGACTCTTCGCGACGCTGCAGAATTCCGGAGACATCGTGGCGAGGCTCAAGCCCCAGAGCCGGCGCCGCCGGGACATCTTCACGGTGATGGACGCGGCCCGCGATTCGATCGGTGCGGCGGTGCCCCGCCTGCACATCGAGTTCGTGGAAATTCTATCGGATGTCATCAATGACCTCGCCGGCGCCGCCAAACCCGTGGAAATCAAGGTCTTCGGGGAAAACCTCGACACGCTGGAGGCGTACGCCGGACGCCTGGCCGATCCACTCGGGAAGGTCGACGGTCTCGAAGACCTCTATAATGGAATCAGCGAGCCGACTGCGGAGATGCTCCTCCGGGTGCGGGAGTCCGAAGCGGCGCGGATCGGCCTCACACCGGCGGATGTAGGGGATGCGGTGTCGGGCGCACTGCTGGGAGTCGACGCCGGGGAGATCCATGCCGAGGACCGTCCGATCGCGGTGCGCGTCCGGGCCCCGGACGCGGTCCGGTATGACGTCACGCGATTGGGGAGCCTCCCGGTCCTGGGCGCCCGTTCATCCCAGCCGACACCTCTGGGCGCCGTGGCGGACTTCCGCCCCGTGGACTCCAGGGCGGAGCTCCTGCGCGAGAACCAACAGCAGATGATCGACATACATGCCGACGTCAGTGACCGCTCCCTGGGCGGGGTCATGGCGGACGTCCGCCGCGTGCTGGCGGCGGCCCCCCCGCCGGCCGGGGTGCGGGTCGAGCTGGCCGGGCAGTACGCCAACCAGCAGGATGCGTTCCGGGCCCTGCTGATCGTGCTGGCGCTCGCCGCGCTCTCGGTGGTCGCCGTCATGGTGGTGCAGTTCGAATCGTTCGTGGAGCCGCTGATCGTGCTGCTGGTGGCTCCGGTGAGCTTCACGGGCGGCATCGCCCTGCTCCTCCTGACCGGAACCGCCCTGAACGTTTCCTCGATGATGGGATTCATCCTGCTGGTCGGGCTCATCGTAAAGAACGGGATCATCCTGCTCGATTTCACCCGTCTGCGGATGCGCCGGGACGGCCTGACACTGGAGGCGGCACTCCGGGATGCCGCGCGCGTCCGGCTCCGTCCCATTCTGAT
>DATEGY010000347.1:0-14465 GCA_035279865.1 Gemmatimonadales bacterium
CAAAGTCGCGCATCCTGCGCGCGCTCGTGAGCCTGCTCGACGACGCGATCCCGATCGTTGCCGGGAGCGAGATCAACGACAATCCGTTCGCGCCGATCTCGAAGTTCGCGCGGATGCGGATCGCCGAGGCGGGCGACGACACGCCGATCGCGTGGCTCGATCGCGAATCGCGCTACGTCGAGAAGCTCGCGACGCCCGACGTGACCATCGCGGACATGATCGGTGACGTCGATCCCATCAAGGCGGCGCGGGGCGGACACCTGCTCGCGGACGAGCTGACCATGCACTTCGGGCTGCTTCCCCGCGCCAACCGCGGCATCTTCGCGATCAACGAGCTGCCCGACCTGGCCGGCAAGATCCAGGTTGGTCTGTTCAACGTGATGCAGGAGGGGGACGTCCAGCTGAAGGGCTACCCGGTCCGGCTCAAGCTCGACGTGGCGATCGTCTTCACGGCCAACCCCGAGGACTACACGGCGCGCGGCAAGATCATCACGCCGCTCAAGGACCGGATCGGGTCCGAGATCGTGACGCACTACCCGCTCACCGTGGAGCTGGGCGTCGGCATCACCGCGCAGGAAGCCTGGACCGACCGCGCGGGCCGGGGCGTGCGCGTCCCCGACTTCCTGAGTGAGCTGGTCGAGCGGGTGGCGTTCGAGGCCCGCACCGACAAGCGGGTGGACAAGAAAAGCGGTGTGTCGCAGCGGCTGCCCATCTCTCTGCTCGAGAACGTGGTGTCCGCCGCCGAGCGACGGGCCGTGATGTGCAAGGAGAAGACCGCGGTACCCCGCGTGTCCGACGTGTATGCCGCGCTTCCGGCCATCACCGGCAAGCTCGAGCTCGAATACGAGGGCGAGCTGCAGGGCCCCGAAACCATCGCGAAAGAGCTGATCCGCAAAGCCGCGGGAGCGACCTTCGAGGCCCGGGTCGGCGGCGCCAACGTCGACGACATCGTGCATTGGTTCGACGAAGGCGGCGCCCTCAAGATCTCCACCGACGAACGTTCCGAGGCCTGCCTCAAGGGCTTCAGCGTGGTCCCGGGACTGCTCGACCTCGTGGAACGGGTCGGGCTGGCCGGTAAGAAGGACCCCGGGACGATCGTCTCGGCATGTGAGCTGATTCTCGAGGGTCTCGTGGCCGGCCGCCGGATCTCCCGATCGGAGGAGCTCGGCTATGTCCGCGCCCGCCCGGTCCCCAAAGAGCCTCCCTTCGGCAAAGGCACCGGGGGCGGACTCGGTGGTGGCGGAGGCCCGAACCTCTTCCAGTAGCCCTCCCCTCCTTCCGGAGCGTTCATGGGCACCATGATTCTGGGGTTCCTGCTGCTGCTCGCCGCCTTCTTTGTCCGTCTGGGCGCGTCGCTCGTCAAATCCGATTCCGGCGCCGGCCGCCCCGTCGGCGGCATCCTCAAGCTCACCTCACTGGGACTGGCCATCGTCGGGCTGCTCGTCGTCGTCGGCGCGGCCAACGTCGTGATCAACCCGGGCCAGGTCGGTGTCCAGCACGCCTTCGGATCGGTCTCGCCGCAACCGCTCATGCCGGGCATCCGCATCGTCCCGCCCTGGGCATCGGTGGAACGGTTCTCCTCCCGTGAAGAGCAGTGGCCCCCCGCGGGCCAGCAGGTGGAGGAGATCGAGGCGCTCTCGTCGGAGCAGATGGGGATGCACGTCGAGGTGTCCCTCCGCTGGCAGATCGACCCCATGCAGGCACCGCGGATCTACACGGAGATCGGCGATGAGCGGCAGATCCAGGGTGCCGTGCTCAACGCCATCCGGAAGGGCGTGCGGGACGGCATGGTCCAGTACTCCATCAATGACATTTCCAAGCGCACCCAGATCGCGCAGACCATGGAAGCCCTGGTGGATTCGGCCCTGATTACCCAGCCGCGCTCGGGCAGCGGGCCCTTCCGGATCGCCACCGTCACCGCGTTCTTCCTCCGCGACCTCCAGCCGCCGCAGGCCGTGGTCCAGGCGATCAACGCCAAAATCGCGCAGGAACAACAGGTCGAAACCGAGCGGCACCGGGTCGAGGTCGCCCGTCTCCAGGCCGAGCAGGTCCGCCTCCTGAATCAGACCCTGACGCCGGAGGCGCTGACCAAGCAGTACCTGGAAGTCCTCCGCGACATGAAGGGGACCGACAACCTGGTCATCATCGTGCCGACCGAGGGTGGCCTCCCGGTCCTGAACTTGGGCGACCTCCGCCGGAATCTGGGCACCCGGCATTGACCAACCCGCCACTGATCACGATCACGCGGCAATACGCCGCGGGCGGGTCCGAAGTGGCGAAGCAGATCTCGACCCTCCTCGGGTGGACCGTGATCGACAACGAGTTCGTGGACGAGGTCGCCCGGCGGGCGGGGCTTCCCCCCGACGAGGTGGCCCAGAAAGAGGAGCGGGCGCCGGGGCTTCTGACCCGGATCGCCCGCAACCTCGCGGCCGCGTCTCCCGAGATATCGGCCGGCACCACGGCCGGGACGACGGCCCTGCCGGACGCCGAGGCCGAGGAAGCCACCATCGTGAAAATCACGGAACGCGTCATCGCCGAGGCCGCGGCGCACGGGCGCGCCGTGCTGGTGGGGCGCGGAGCGCAAGCCGTCCTGGCCCGGCGGCCCAACGCCCTGCACGTCTATCTCGTCGGCCCCAAGGCGTGGCGAATGGAGATGGCGGTCGAGCACCTGGGCGTCGAGCGCGGGGACGTCGAGCGGGTGCTCGACGAGGTCGACCGGGACCGCGACCGCTACGTGAAATCGCACTACGGCCGGGCCCGCCACGACGCGACCAACTATGACCTGGTGCTGAATACCCAGCGCCTGGGCTTCAAGGGGGCGGCGGCGGTCGTTGTCGCTGAGGCTCGCCGGAGGGAATGGATCTGAGGGTTGTTTAGTAGGTCTCCCGCAGGGCCGGCACTTTCCACCACGAAATCAGCATGGCCGCCAGGCAGATGAGGCCACCGACGGCCGTGGCATGCGGCGCGCCGATCTGCTCCGACAGCCACCCCGCCTGGAACGCGCCCAGGGGCGCCATCCCCACGAACATGAACGCGTAGAACCCCATGACGCGGCCCCGGAGCTCGTCCGGGACCAGGGTCTGGATGAGTGTGTTCGTAAGCGCGGTGGCCACGATCATCGCGCACCCGGTCAGCGCGAGGAGGCCCAGCGAGACGGAGAACCAGGGTGAGAGCGCGAAGAGCGAGAGCAGGATGCTGAACGCCACTCCTCCCGCCATCAGTGCCCGGCCCTTCGGGACGCGGTCCGACACCAGGGCGAGTCCGAGCGCCCCCAGCATGGCCCCGAGCCCGACCGCCGCCATCAGCGCCCCGTAGCCGCCCGCCTGGGTGTGCAGGACGTCCCGCGCGAAGACGGGCATCATCACGAGCACCGGAAATCCGAACAGGGAAAGAATCGCGACCTGCAACACGAGGGCGGACATGCGCCGGTCGCCCATGATGAACCGGAGCCCCGACCGGAACCGCTGCCACTCGGATTCGGTGGACGGCCGCTCGACGAACGCGGGGAGCCGCATGGCGAGGAGGCCCCAGATGACGGCGATATAGCTGACGCCATTGAGGAAGAAGCAGAGCCCCACACCTGAAGCGCCGATGATCACGCCGGCGATGGCGGGACCCACGATCCGGGTGGCATTGAACAACGAAGAGTTGAGGGCGATCCCGTTGACCAGGTCCTCCTTCCCCACCAGATCCACCATGAAGGCCTGGCGGCCGGGAATGTCGAACGCGTTGACGACGCCGACGAACGTCGCGAGCACCATCACGTGCCAGACGGCCACCGTATGCGTCCAGACCAGGGCGGCGAGGATCAGCCCTTCCACCATCTGCAGCATCTGGGTCAGCACGATCAGCCGCCGCTTGTCGACGCGATCGACCACGATGCCGGCGTAAAGGGTGAAGAGCAGCACACCGAGCGAGCGGAGGGCGGAGTTGAGGCCGACGAGGAACGGGGAGTTGGTGAGCTCCAGCACCAGCCACCCCAGGGCGACCGACTGCATCCAGGTCCCCACCAGGGAAATCCCCTGCCCCAGGAAAAACAGCCGGAAATTGCGGTGGGCCAACGCACCAAGGCGGAAGCGCAGTGCGCCTTCGGTCATTGCGGGAAAGCTCGCCACCCCCTCAAGTTTGGGGTAGGGCGATGCGCTACACGACCTATCAGAAGTACCTGCCCGAGCTGGCCGACACGATCAACCTGCAAGGCCTGCTCGATCAGCTGGCGGATTTTCTCCTCCAATCCGGCTTCGCCGGAGGCCAGCAGCATCCCTACTGGGGTGAATTCTCCGACGGCGACTCCGATCGCTCTCTGGACGCCCTGCGCCAGGCCATCCTCCAGGCCCTGATGGACTCGGGCCAGTTGACCCCCGAGATGCTGCAGCTCCTCCGTGGGGAATCCACCGGCGACGCCGATCGTGACGCCGATCTGGAGCGGCAGCTCTCCGAGCTGCTCGACAAGATCGTCCAGCGTCTGACCGAAGAGGGCTATCTCAACGTCACTGAAGCCCCGCAGATGCCGGCGGGCCAGCAGCCGATGTTCGGACCGGGGGGCATGACGCGCGAGGCCGCGCACCAGGTCCAGTTCAACCTGACGGACAAAGGCATCGACTTCCTCGGCTACAAGACCCTCCGCAACCTGCTGGGCTCCATCGGGAAGTCCAGCTTCGGGGCGCATGAGACGGAGCATCTGGCGACCGGTGTCGAAGCCGAGGCGGCGAGCAAACCGTACGAATTCGGCGACACGCTCAACCTGGACGTCAATGCCACCCTGACGCGCGCGCTGGAGCGCGAGGGGCTCGGCGTCCCCATCAATCTCGAGTACGGGGATCTGATGGTGCACCAGGCCGAGTACCGGTCGTCGTCGGCGACGGTGCTGATGCTCGACTGTTCGCACTCGATGGTGCTGTACGGGGAAGACCGGTTCACCCCCGCCAAGAAGGTAGCGCTCGCGCTCACCCATCTCATCAGAACGCAGTTCCCCGGCGACACCCTGCGCGTGGTCCTGTTCCATGATACGGCGGAGGAGATTCCCCTCGCCCAGCTCGCGCACGCCCAGGTGGGACCGTACCACACCAACACCGCCGAGGGGTTGAAGCTCGCGCGGCGGATTCTGGTCGGGCAGCGCAAGGACTATCGCCAGATCATCATGATCACGGACGGCAAGCCGTCGGCGCTGACCCTTCCCGACGGCCGGATCTACGTCAATTCGATGGGGCTCGACCCGCAGATCCTGCGGGAGACTTACCGTGAAGTGGGACTCTGCCGGCGGAGCGGGATTCTCATCAACACGTTCATGCTGGCCCGGGACCGCAGCCTGGTGGAGTTCGTGAAGCAGGTCAGCGGCATCTGCCGCGGCAAGGCGTACTTCACCAACACCATGACCCTGGGCCAGTTCATCCTCATGGACTTCATGCGACGCAAGACGAGGCGGGTGTCCTAGCGGCATGTGGCGCCGTCACGCCGCCGGAGCGCTGATCCTCTTCGCGATCGCTGCCTGCGAATCGCCGTTCTCCCTGCCCCCGGCGCTGAAAGACATCCGGATCGCTCCGGACAGCGCCGCGCTCGAGACCGGTGACACGCTCGCCCTGTCGGCCACCCTGATCGATTCCGCGGGGCGGCCGGTGACCCTCCCCATCTACTGGTCCAGCGCCCCGGATTCTCTCGCGACCGTCTCGCAGGCCGGTGTGGTCGTCACCCGACTGCCGGGCAGCGTCACCATCAGCGCGTCCGCGGGCGGCTTGACCACCAGCATCCCGATCCGCATCGCGCCACGCATCCTCTCCCTCCACATCGATCAGGGCAACCTGCTCCTCGCCGTCGGCGGCTCCGTCCCATTCACGGCTTCGGGATCCGACGCGCAGGGAGATATCCTCCGGGGCCGCCCCGTCGGCTGGCAGAGCTCGGACTCGAGCGTGATCTCGATATCCCCGGAAGGACTGGGGGTGGCGCTCCAACCCGGCACCGTCACGATCACCACCACCCTGGGTGCCCTCAAACGAGCAGTCGTCGTAACCGCGCGGACGATGCACTTCATCGCCTTGAGCACGAGTCAGGCGGCCCACACCTGCGGGCTGACCGACGATTCGGTCGCGTTCTGCTGGGGCGCCAACGACCTCGGCCAGCTGGGCGTGCCCGCACTGCTCCAGAGCGGGACGCCCATCGCGAGTGCGGATGCGCCCCGGTTTGCTACCGTGGCGGCGGGCGCGACCTTCACCTGCGCCACGGAGGGGTCGGGAATCGTCGACTGCTGGGGTTCAAGCGCGCGCGGACGCCTCGGCGCCGGGACCGCGCAGCTGTCGACGGCCTCACCGGTTCCGGTCCCCGTGACCGAAGCCTTGAGCGGGCTCGTCTCGGGATGGAATCACTCGTGCGGGTTGGATGGTACGTCGACGATCTGCTGGGGGGAGAATCCCGCCGCGGGGGGCACCGGCCCCGTCAATTGGACGCCGGCCATCCTGGGCGGGGAAGGATTCACCTCGTTGATGGCGGCGGTGGGGTTCGGCTGCGGCATCGACTCCGGCACCGCTTCCTGCTGGGGCGCGAACGGGTGGGGTCAGCTGGGGAACGGCGGCACCGACGCGACCGCGGTGCCCATCCCGGTTGCCGGCAACCTGCAATTCACTCTCCTGGCGGGCGGCTGGACCCACACCTGCGGGCTGACCTCCACAGGCGCCGCTCAGTGTTGGGGTGACGGGCGGTCGGGCCAGCTCGGAGCCGGCGACACCCTGTCTCATCTCACACCGGTGGCGGTCGCCGGTGGCCTGGGGTTCAAATCCATCACGGCCGGCGCGGCCCGCACGTGTGCCGTCGCGATGGATGGCACCGGGTACTGCTGGGGGAACGGCGTCCTCACTCCGGCGCCGATCTCCGGAGCACCCGCGTTGACCGCGATCATGCTCGGGGACTACCACACCTGCGCCCTCGGCACCGACGGCCGGGCGTACTGCTGGGGTTTGAACAACCGGGGTCAGCTCGGGGATGGGACGTTCACAGACCGGGGCTCACCGGCCCTCGTGCTCGGACAGCGGTAGCGCCGGTACCCTCCTCACCTCACATCATTCGTTTCAGTTTAGCAACGTTCCAAACCGTCGCCACGGGCGCCGGTTGACGTTACAATCGTCCCATGCGCAAACCGACCACCCTCCTCCTGGTGCTCGCCGCGGGCCTTTCGTGCAGTAAGGACAACCCGACTGAGCCCCCCATTCCCCCGACGATCACCGTCATTCCCGACAGTGCCACGGTCAACCTGTTCGATCACCTGCAACTGCGCGCAGTGATCGTCGACTCGAAGGGCGACACGCTCACCGATGTGCCGGGGTGGACCAGCGCGTCCCCGAACGTGGTATTCGTCTCCACCGCGGGACGCGTGCAGGGGCTGAACCGTGGCACGGTGACCATCACCGCTTCGGACGGTGACGCGACGGGCACCGCCCGCATCAAGGTGAAGATCACGGTCACGAGTATCGTCCTGGCCGCGCATCCCACGACGCTGCAGGTGGGCGACACCACCACCCTGCACATTCTCCAGATGCTGACGGGCGATGGACTCCCACCGGACGACTCCGTCATCGCGTGGCGGTCTTCGGACACCACAAAGGCAACGGTCACCCAGACGGGCTTCGTCACTGCACGTGCGCAGGGACCGGTGACCATCTCCGCTCAAATCGACAGCGCGGTGGGGTCAGCGCAATTCACGATTCCCGCCCCGACACCGCACGTCGCGTCGGTAACGTTCACGCCACCCACCGATACGACCATGCTCGTGGGGGACTACGGTGTATTTGCGGCGATCGCGCGGGACTCGCAGGGTGACACGCTCGGGCAGGCTCAGGAATTCTGCATCCCGCTCTGCCACGTGACCTATCCGGTCACCCTCACCCTCACGGACACAAACGTCGTGAAACTCGTCAGTTGTTGCACCGTGCAGGGGATCACGGCGGGGACCGATACCCTGGTAGCGATCAGTGACGGCATCCGCGCTACTGCGTTGCTTCGGGTCGCCTTCCTTGGGCTCTCCGACGTCAGTGTCGGGGCATTCGCCTGCGGAGTCGCCGCCGACAGTCTGCCCCATTGCTGGCAGGGCGGGTTCCCCGTCCGCGAGCCCGCACCCGAGAACGTGCACTTCGCTTCGGTGTCCGTAGGATCCCAACTATGCGCGTTGACGGCGTCGGGAAGCCCGTACTGCATCAATAACATCGGCACCGATTCGGCCGTGCTCAAGGATCCCGTCCACACCTACACCACCTTGAGTGTAGGGAACGGTGGATTGGTCTGCGGACTCGACGGCTCACAGGCTGGTTGGTGCTGGGGCGCGGGGTTGGCCGGTGAGCTTGGAAATGGCGACAGCGTGGACTCCCCAACTCCGGTGGCGGTCGTCGGAGGGCATCAGTTCACCGTCATAAGCTCTGGGTACGACCACGCGTGTGGCGTCACCACCACCGGCGTGGCCTACTGTTGGGGCTCAAATGGCGGAGGCATGCTCGGCAACGGGGATACGTCGGTTCACATCAGCCCCGTTCCACTGGCCGTGGCCGGCGGCATCACTTTCCAGAGGATCACCGCAGGGTTCGGCTATACGTGTGGTGTCGCGACGAGCGGTGACGGGTATTGCTGGGGAGCGAACGCCGATGGGGAACTGGGGACCGGGGACTCCGCCAGCAGCTCAGTCCCTCACCTGGTGTCCGGAGGCCTCGCGTTCAAAGACATTTCCGCCGGCTGGTTGCACACCTGCGGCATCACCACCACGGGCGCTGCCTATTGCTGGGGGGGGGACGGCCTTCTGGGTACCGGAAACAGCGCAATCTCGGCGGTGCCCGCCGCAGTGACCGGAGGACTGACCTTCACGTCCATCAGCGTCGCGGCCGCCGTGATCCGCTATGCCACGTGTGGGATGACCACCGGCGGCGTGTATTGCTGGGGAAATGACGTCAGCGGGGCGAATCTCGCCCAAACATTCTCGCCGGTGAAGGTCCTGGGGCAACCCTAACCCGCGATGATCCTCGACAGGTCCGCCACCAGCCGGTACGCGTCATCGTCCTTCTTGATCCCGCCGGTCAGGACCACGAGGACATAGTGCCGCCCGTTGGGAAGCGTGACGATCGCGGCGTCATGATAGACGACGCTCCCGATCCAGCCCGTCTTGTGAAAGACCTTCGCCCCCGCCGGTAACCCCGCGGGGATCCCCTCGGTGAAATGCTGCCGGGAGAGAATCGCGAGCATCGAGTCGCACGCGGCCGGCGACGCGGCCCGGTGGCTCGCCACCGCCGCCAGCAGCACGCCGAGGTCACGCGCCGTGGTCGTGTTGTTTTTCCCCGCGCGGTACGCCTTCCCATCCTCTACCCCGCGCAGCACCAGAATCGAATCGGCCCCCAGCTCGTGTGCGGTGGCGTTGGCACGCGCCGCGCCGATGCGCTCGATCAGCACGTCGGTCGCGAGATTGCTCGACACCGTCTCCATCAACTCGAGCAGATGACGCACCGGCACCCGGTGCCCCACCAGCCCGTAGAGCGTGCTGTCCGAATCGTCCGACTTGTCGACGGTGAACGGAGACCCGTCCACGAGCGACGGGAAGGTGTCGTGCACCAGCAACGAATCGGAGAGGGAGATCGTGCCCGCGTCCCGGTCCCGGAAGAGCTGGATCATCACCGGAAGCTTCATGGTGCTGGCGGCATGGAACCGCTCGAGCCCGTCGACCGAAAGCGTGTCCCCGGTCTTCAGGTCCTGATAGTAGAGCCCCACACCGGTGGAAACGGTCGAGTCGATCCGCGCCTCGAGGCGGGCGCGCAGGCTGGCCGGAGCTTGTGCCGGGAGAGGGCGGGAGACGAAGCCGCAGACGGCAACGAAACAAAAGAGGACCTTGGGCATGCGATAGTATAAAGCGCGTCCAGAACGGCAGTAACCTGACCCCTGACCCCCTACCCCTGACCCCTTAGATTTTCCCCCGTGAGCGAATTCGTCTTCGGCACCAACAACGCCGCCTTCGTACAGGTGATGTACGAGCAGTACCTCCGGGACCCGACGTCCGTGGGCGAAGAGTGGCGCGCCCTGTTCGACAACGGGCATCTGAGCGAACTGCCCGTCATCCCGACGGACCGGGCGGAAGTGCTGCGGGAGACGGGAAGCGGGAAGCGGGAAGCGGGAAGCGGGAACCCACCGGGGACCACACTTCCCACTTCCCCCCTCCCGCTTCCCCCGGGTGCCACTCCCATGACCGGCCCCGCCGCTCGCCTGGTCCAGAACATGACGGAGTCACTCTCCGTCCCCACGGCGACGAGCTTCCGCGACATCGCCGTGGACGTGTTGGACGCGAGGCGCAAGACGCTGAACGCCCAGCTCGCCCCGAAGAACCGCAAGGTCTCGTTCACACATCTCATCGGCTGGGCCATCGTCCAGGCCGCCCGCGAGTTTCCCGTCATGACGCACTCGTTCCACGAGTACGAGGGGAAGCCGCACCGCCTCGACCCCCAGAACGTGAGCCTGGGCCTCGCGGTCGACGTCGAGAAGAAAGACGGGACCCGCGCCCTCGTGGTGCCGGTGATCAAGCACGCCGAGCAGATGGACTTTGCAACCTTCTACGCGACCTACGAGTCGCTGGTCGAGAAGGCGCGGACCAACAAGCTGATGCCCGACGATTTCGCGGGCGGCTCCATCACCCTGACCAACCCGGGCACCATCGGCACCATCGCCTCGGTCCCGCGCCTCATGAAAGGCCAGGGATCCATCATCGCCACCGGCGGCATCCGCTCCATCGGCCCGGCCAAAGTGATGACGATCACGAGCACCTACGACCACCGGGTCATTCAGGGCGCGGAGTCGGGGATGTTTCTGCGACTGCTCGACTCACTGCTGCAGGGAGAAGAAGACTTTTACGGGAAGGTGATGGCGGCGGCGGGGGCGATCGGGAGCGGGAAGCGGGAAGAGGGAAGCGTTGTCCCCGCGGGAAGCGCACTTCCCGCTTCCCCCCTCCCCCTTCCCGCTCGCGGCAACCCGTCAGTCGACGATCTCCGCCACGTCGCCGCCGCCATGTCGCTCGTCAAGGCCTACCGCAACTTCGGGCACCTGGCGGCCCGCCTCGACCCGCTCGGCGCACCGCCCCGTGGCGACCCGGCCCTCGATACCGGACCGCTCGGTCTCACACCCGAGGTGCTCGCGAGCATCCCGACCGAGGTGCTCCGCATCTACGTGTCGGGAGCGACGCTCGCCGAGGCGCTGCCTCAGCTGAAGGCGACCTACTGCGGCACCATCGCCTACGAAGTCGAGCACATCGCGAGCCACGAGCAGCGGCTCTGGCTCCGCCACGTGATCGAATCCGGTGAGCACACCAAGCCGCTCACGCCCGACCAGCAGAAGCAGCTCCTGAATCACTTGACGCGCGTCGACGCGCTCGAGCGGTTTCTCCAGCGCGCGTATCTGGGGCAGAAACGATTCTCCATCGAGGGCGTGGACATCACCGTGCCCATGCTCGAGCTCATCAACGAGCTCGCGGCGCACGCCGGCGCCAGGAAGGTCGTGATGGGCATGGCCCACCGCGGCCGCCTCAACGTCCTCGCGCACATCGTGGGCATGCCGTACGAGGCGATTCTCGAGGAGTTCGAAGGGGGACCCGCTGGAGACGAAGCCGATCCCGATGCGGTGACCGGGGACGTGAAGTATCACCTGGGCGCCGACGGCGACTTCACCCTGCCCTCCGGGAAGTCCATCCGCGTCATCCTGCTCCCCAACCCCAGCCACCTCGAGGCCGTGAATCCGGTGGTCGAGGGGCGCGCCCGGGCCGAGCAGACCGACCGCTCGGGAACCGAGGCGACGACCAACGGCGAAGCCGCCATTCCCATTCTGCTGCACGGCGACGCGGCGTTCGCCGGCCAGGGCGTGGTGGCCGAGACCTTCAACCTCGCCCGGCTCAGCGGGTACGCCACCGGCGGCACCATCCATCTGATCACCAACAATCAGATCGGATTCACCACCCTGCCGCAGGAGGGACGCTCGACCGACTATTCCTCGGACCTGGCCAAAGGCTTCGATGTTCCGATCATCCACGTGAACGCGGATGACCCCGAGGCGTGCCTGGCGGCGGTGCGGCTGGCCTGGATGTATCGGGAGAAATTCCACGGCGACGTCGTGATCGACGTCGTGGGCTACCGGCGTCACGGACACAATGAGGGCGACGAGCCGGCCTACACGCAGCCCCTGATGTACGAACGGATCAAACAGACGCCCACGGTGCGCGAGAAGTACGCGGCCGTCCTGGTGGAACGCGGGATCATCACGGCCGAGCAGGCGAAGGCCGAAGCGGACGCCGCCTACCAGAAACTCGACGCCGTCAAGCAGGGACTCGCGGCCGCCACCGCCAAGAAGCATGGCGACGACCGGCTCTCCCGCTCCACCTCGGGTGAACCCGAGACCGCCGTCGCCGCCGATGTCCTCACTACTTTGAACTCAGCGCTCCTCGACGTCCCGTCCGACTTCACCATCCACCCCAAGCTCAAACGCCAGCTTGAGCGGCGCCGGGAGACCATCGCGAAGGGCGGCATGGAGTGGGCACAGGCCGAGGCGCTGGCGTTCGGGTCGCTGCTCGTCGAGGGCACACCCATCCGCCTCACCGGCCAGGACACCGAGCGCGGGACCTTCGCCCAGCGGCACTTGATGCTGCACGATCCGGCGAACGACCGCCGCTGGGCGCCGATTCAGCACCTGCGAGAGGCCCGGGCGCCCTTCGAGCTGCACAACTCCCCCCTTTCCGAGGCCGCCTGTCTCGGCTTCGAATACGGCTACGCGGTCGCCGCTCCCGACGCGCTCGTGCTCTGGGAAGCGCAGTACGGAGATTTCGCCAACGGGGCCGAGGTGATCGTCGATCAGTTCCTGGTGGCCGGACTCGCCAAGTGGGGACAGACGTCGCGGCTGACCATGCTCCTTCCGCACGGTTACGAAGGAGGCGGGCCGGCGCACTCGAGCGCCCGCCTCGAGCGGTACCTCTCCCTCGGCGCCGAGGGCAACATCCGCGTGGCCAACCCGACCACGCCGGCCCAGTACTTCCACCTGCTCCGGCGCCAGGCCCGGCACTCTGAAGTCCGGCCGCTGGTGGTGATGACGCCGAAGAGCCTGCTGCGGCTTCCGGCCGCCACGTCATCCCTGGCGGAGCTGACCAGCGGATCCTTCCAGCCGGTGCTGGATGATGCCGACGCCGCGAACCGGCGCGACCAGGTCACCCGGCTCGTGCTCTGCAGCGGCAAGATCTACTACGACCTGCTGGCCGCGCCGGCGCGCGCCGGCGCGGCCCACGTCGCCGTGGGCCGGGTCGAGCTCCTCTATCCCTTCCCCGCGGAGGGCGTGGCGGCGCTGGCGAAGAAGTATCCGAAGCTCACCGAGGTGATGTGGATCCAGGAGGAGCCCCGCAACATGGGCGCGCGGAAGTTCGTCCTCCCCAAGCTCCGGGACACCCTGACCAGCCTCACCGTCCGGGATGTGTCGAGACCGGAGCGGTCGAGCCCCGCCGAAGGGTATCCCGGGCCGCACAAGGTGGAGCAAGACCGGATCGTCGCCCAGGCGTTCCAGTGAGCCGATGTACGCCATCGTGACGGTGGTGCGGGACATCGTGACCGGCGCCTTCTTCCTTTCGGCGGCCCTGGCCACGTCCAACTGGCTGGTCCGCACGCAGAAAATCTCTCCCTTCTCCGCCCTGGGGCGCTTCTTGAAGAAGTCGTCCGATCCGGTGCTCGCGCCGGTCGAGACCCGGGTGGTCCGCTTCGGCGGCTTGCCCTCCCACGCGGGCTGGTGGCTCGTGGTCGGCACGGCGGTGGCGGGGATCCTGCTGGTGTGGCTGGCGAAGGGCGTGGTCGGCGTACTCTACGAGATGCGGTACGCGGCGGAGGGTGGCGTTTTCGGGATCGCGAGCTATTTGCTCGGCGGGGTGATCGACATCCTCATCCTGGCCCTGGTCGTACGGTTCTTCGGAGGACTGTTGGGCGCTTTTCAGTTCAACCGCTGGACCCGCTGGGCCTATGTCCTCACCAACTGGATGATCGACCCGATCGCCAAGGTCCTGCCCACGTACGCCAACGTCGATTGGAGCCCGCTCGCCGCCTTCATCCTCCTCCTGATCGTCAAGGCGATTCTGTAGTCTTCGCACTCTTGAAGACGCGGAACAGGTAGATCAGGGACGGGATCAACACGATACCTCCCAGCACCAGGGCAACCGTCACCCCTTCGAGCGTCGCCGGTGGCGCCGCCGCATCCTCGATGGTCAGGTCCGACGGGATGAGATAGGGAAACTGCCCGAGCCCCCAGCCCCACAACAGGAGCGCGATCTCCCCCGCCGCGGCGATCCGCGCCAGGCGCCAGCGGCGTCTCCAGAGAGCCGCGATCGCCGTGACCGCGGCGGCAATCGTGGCGAGATGCAGCGGCGTGGACCACGGTGAGTGCAGCAACCCCGCCTGCATGCCCGGCGCCCACGACCCCGCCAGCACCAACACCAG
>DATEGY010000348.1:0-9393 GCA_035279865.1 Gemmatimonadales bacterium
AGATCTCACACCGCTCGTCCAGGTGCTTCGCGAAGGCGGTCGTGAACCCCGCCGGCATGTGCTGCACCACCATGATCCCCGGCGTGTCCGCCGGCAGCGCCGCGAGCACCTCGTGCAGCGCCTGCGGTCCACCGGTGGACGCCGCGATCGCGATCACGCGCCGGCTCGACGCACCCGACAGCGGCGCGACAGCCGACGGCACCACCGCCCGCGGCGCCGGAGCCGGGATGACGGCGCCCCGCTTCCGCAGCCGGGCCTCCGCCGCGCCCCGGATCGCGTCCAGGAGAATGATCTTCGACTCCTGCACGAACTCCCGGACGCCGATTCTCGGCTTGGCCACGACTTCCACCGCGCCGTCGTGCAGCGCCTGCAGCGCGGCCCGTGATCCCTGCACGCTGTGGCTCGAGCAGATGACCACCGGAATCGGATCCTGGGCCATCTGCGCCCGGAGGAAGGTCAACCCGTCCTCTTCCGGCATGTCGAGATCCAGCACAATCACGTCGGGCCGCTTCAACGCCATCCGCCGCCGCGCCACGATCGGATTCGGCGCCGTGGCGACCGTGATGCCGTCACCGCCCGCCAGGACCGCCGTCATCGCTTCCCGCACCACGGCGGAGTCGTCGACCACCAGCACGTGGAGCGGCTTGCTCACGCGGCCCGTCCCGCCGCCGCCGGCACCAGGCGGTAGACCGCCGGCATCACCGACTTGAGAGGCAGGTGGGCCCCCGCCATCCCCTCGGCATGGCCGAGGAACAGGTAGCCACCCGGCGACAGGTGATTCACCAGCCGCCGGAGCACGTCGTGCCGCGTGGGCGCGTCGAAGTAGATCAGCACGTTGCGCACGAAGATCGCATCGAACCGCTCCCCGCCCGGCCATCCAGCCGTGTCGGCCTCGCGCAGGTTGACCTGCGCGAACCGGATGCGACTCCGGATCTGGGCGCCCGCCTTGACCTTGCCTGCTTCCGGGCCCACGCCCTTCAGCATGTATGACTTCAGGTAGTGCTCGGGGATCGGCGCCGCCCGGTCGGCCCGCCACACGCCCGCCGAGGCCTGACTCAGCACCTTGGTGGACAGATCCGTGGCGAGGATGTCGATCCCCCAGCCCAGCCGTCCCAGCCGGTCCTCCAGCACCATCGCGATGGAGTGCGGCTCTTCCCCGGTCGAGCAGGCGGCGCTCCAGACCTTGATCGTCCGCGAGCGCCGGCCCGCCTCTTCATCACCCAGCCACTCACTGCACACCCGGTCGCGGAGCAGGTCGAATTGCGCCCCCTCCCGGAAGAAGTGCGTTTCGTTGGTGCAGATGGCGTCCAGGAGGCGCGTCATCTCCGCCTGGCCCCCGGCCTGCACCGCGGCGTAGTAGGCGCTGAACGACGTCAGCGACAGCTCCCGCATCCGCCGCGCGAGGCGCCCCACCAGCAGGGCGCGCTTCGCGTCCGACAACACGATCCCGGCCCGCTGGTGAATGAGCCGCTGGAACTGGACGAACTCTGCGTCCGTCAGCCCCGGCACCGCGAACTCCGTGACCAACGTCATGCCGCGGCGACTTCCAGCTGCCCGATATCCAGGTCGGTCAGCACCCGGTCGGTGTTGAGCAGCAAGATGAAGCGACGGTCGGTGCGTCCCAGGCCGAGGAGCCAGTCGGTCCGCACGCCGGTCCCGAAGGCCGGCGCGGGCTCGATGGCGTCCTCAGGCAGCTCGGCCACCTGGGTCACGCGGTCGGCCATGATGCCCATCACGGTCTGCTGGCCGTCCCGCTCCACCTCCACCACCACGACGCAGCTGCGCCGTGTGGGGGCGCACGGAGCGCCCCCGAACTTCACCGCCAGATCCACCACCGGCACCACGCTGCCCCGGAGGTTGATGACCCCCCGGATGAAGGGCGGCGCGTTGGGAATCGTGGTGATGACACCGTACTCGATGATCTCTTTCGCCCGCAGAATGCGGACGCCGTATTCCTCTTCCCCCACCACGAACGTGAGGTACTGAGCCTGAAGAGGATCCGTCTTCGTGGTCGTCATGGCCCTGGATCCTCTCGGGTTAGAACCGCGTGAAGTGCGGTTCGGTGGTCACCGGGCTCGCTGCCACCGGCGTCTTCACAGCGTGACTGTGGCCGTTGCCATGGCCGTTGCCATGCCCGTTGCCATGTCCGTTGCTCTTGGTCGACTCGCCGGCCAGCGTCGCGAGCGCGATGCTCTCGGCGCGGTGGCTGGTCTCCTCGTCGACCCGGAAGAAGGACACCAGGCGCTGGAGCGACTCGGCCTGCGCCGCGAGCTCCGTGGCGGTCGAGGCGAGCTCTTCCGCCGCCGCGGCACCACGCTGGGTGACCTGGTCCACCTGCCCCATGGCCTGATTGATCTGATTGACGCCCGACGCCTGCTCCCGCGAGGCGGCGGCGACTTCCTGCACCAGCTCGGCGGTACGGCGGATGGCGGGCACCAGCTCGGCCAACCGGGTGCCGGACTGCGCGGCGACCGCGGTGGAGGAACCGGCGACGTCGGTGATGGCCGTCGCGGCGACCTGGCTGCGCTCCGCCAGCTTCCGGACTTCCGTGGCGACCACGGCGAAGCCGCGGCCATGCTCGCCGGCGCGCGCCGCTTCGATCGCGGCATTGAGCGCCAGGAGGTTGGTCTGGTACGCGATGTCTTCGATGATCCCGATCTTCTCGGTGATCGTGGTCATCGCGGACACGGTTTGCTTGACGGCTTCGCCCGACGCTTCGGCATCCCGGACGCCCTGCAGGGCCATGGTCTCGGTCTGGCGCGCGTTCTCGGCGTTCTGCGTGATGGAGGCGCTCATCTCTTCGAGGCCCGCGGTGGTCTCCTCGACCGACGCGGCCTGCTCACTGGTGCCCTGGGAGAGGGACTGGGCGGTCTGCGCGACCTGCGTCGACGCGGCCGACACGGCCACGGCGCCGGCGCGGACCTGCGCGAGCGTCTCCCGGAGTTTCCCCGTCATGGTGCCGAGGGCCCCAAGCAGCTGACCGACCTCATCGGCGGAGTCCTGTGTGACGGTGGTCTGCAGATCCCCGTTCGCGACGGCCTCGGCGAGGTTCACGGCGCGGCGGATGGGACCGACGATGCCCCGGATGATGGTGAGGGCGAGCCCGACGGCGGCCACCGTGGCGAACAGCACGATCATGAGGAAGCCGAAGCGCATCCGGTTGTAGGCGGACTGGGCCAGCGTATCGATCTTGACGAGGTCCTGCTCGGCGTCGGTCGTCGCGACTGCGGAGAGCGAGTCGAACATGGCGGTCGGCTCACGATCGATACCCTTCACGAGGCTGTCGACGATCTGGGCCGAGCGGGGGTTGCGGTAATCGTAGTGCGCCAGCGCCTGCCGGTACTTCTTGCCGAGCTCGGCGTGAGTCGCGAGGAGGCGCACCACCATCGACGTGTCGGCGTCGGTGGCCGCAAACAGCCGTTCCACGGCGCCCAGGGTCGAGCGAACGTCCTGCTCTTCCTGGGTGAACTGCGCGATGTACTTGTCGAACGACACGGTATCACGGCCGCGGAGCAGGATGTCCTTCCAGTCCTGCACCTGAATCTTGAAGTGGACCTGCGCGCTCCGCGCGGTGTCCACCATGAGCGCGACGTCCTTGGACGTCTGCATCGCGTCGTGGAGGCGCGACTGGACGGAGCCCGCCCCGGTCACTCCCACGATCGCAAGGATGATCATGAACACGATCAGCCCGGCCGCCAGGCCGAAAAGCCGAACCCCGATCTTCAACGAGCGCAACATGTCCTTCTCCCTGTGGTCAGGCAGCCGAGCGGGCGCGCACACGTCGTGTGGCGAGCTCCACCAGCTGCGGAACGTCCAGAATGAGTGCCACCCGGCCGTCGCCCAGGATCGTCGATCCGGCGATGCCCTTGGGGCGGTTGAGAACGGCCGCCAGGGGCTTGATCACCGCCTGGCAGTCACCGTCCAGTGAATCCACCACCACGCCGACTCTGGCATCGCCGTGGCGGATGATGACGACACTCGCGCGCCGCGACGTCGCGGCCGGAGCCAGTCCCAGCAGATCCCGGAGGCGCGCGAACGGCACGGCGCCCCCCCGCAGATTCAGCACCCCGTCGCCCGTGCTCTGCTCCTGGGCCCGGGTCGCGGAGAAATCGAGGCACTCTTCCACCGCTTCGAGCGGCAACACATAGCCGTCGTGCCCCACGCTGACCCGGAAGCCGGAGATGATCGCGACCGTGAGCGGGAGCCGGATGACGAAGCGGGTGCCCCGCCCCGGCGCCGAAATGATCTCGACAGTCCCGCGAAGGGCGTTGATCTGCCGGCGGACGATGTCCATGCCGACGCCGCGCCCGGATACGTCCGACACCGCGGCGGCCGTGGTGAACCCGGCCTCGAAGATCAGCGCGTGCGCCTGCTCCTCGGTGAGCGCGCCGGCGTCGGCGATGAGGCCGAGCGCCTGCGCCTTGGCGGCAATCCGAGCCCGGTCGAGTCCACGCCCGTCGTCCGACACTTCGATGACGACCGACCCGCCCCGGTGCTCGGCGCGGAGCACGATCCTGCCCGCGGCCGACTTCCCGGCCTTGCGCCGTTCATTCGGTGTTTCAATCCCGTGGTCCACCGCGTTCCGGATCATGTGCGTCAACGGATCGCGGAGGTGCTCGGCGATGGACGTATCGACTTCGACGTCCTGCCCGTGGATCTCGACTTCCACTTCCTTGCCCTGCTTCTTGGCCACGTCGCGGACCGTGCGGTGGTGACTCCGGAGCGTGGGGCCCAGGGGCACCATCCGGAGCTTCATCACCTCTTCCTGGAGCGATCCGTGCAGCTGTTCCAGGCGGTCCAGCGTGCTCGACAGTCCGGTGTCGTTGGCTCCGGTGGTGCCGGCGACCTGCAGCAGGCGTCCGCGGGCGATCGTGATCTCCGCGGTCAGGTCGAGCAGGGTGTCCAGGCGCCCGATGGCGACGCGCAGCGTCGAATCCTTGGCCGGCGCCCGCTTCTCGGCGGCCTTGTCGGACACGGGGCCGGCCGAGCGCAGCAGGCCGCGCAGCTCATCCACGGCCTGCAGAAACCGGGTAATCAGATCGCCGCTGAAGGCGAGCGTGCCCTCGCGCAGCTGTTCAAGCTGGTCTTCGAGCGCGTGGGCGGCGGCCGCGACCGCGTCGTAGCCGATGGTGGCGCTGTTGCCCTTGAGGGTATGCGCGGCGCGCAGGACGTTGCGGATCAGCTCGGCGTCGGGATGTCCGCCGCGCTCCAGCGTGAGCAGGGCCTGTTCCATCGTCGCGAGATTCTCGGACGACTCCACACGATAGACGTCGACGAGGCGCTGCAGTTCGATGTCCATGGCGGTCTACAGAGACCGGACGACGAGGTCGCCCGAGTGCGGATGGAACGTGACGTGCCGGGCCTTGCTGCCCCCGGTCTCGACCATCATCACGGGCACCTGCATCTCGTGCAGGAGCTCGAACGCCATCGCGACGTTCTGATTGCCGAGGTGCGTGGACTTGTCACGGAAGGCGTCGAGAACACAGGCACCGCCGACCACCTTGGCGACCACCTGCTGGCGCCGCGCCCCCAGCCGTTCGACGGCTTCGAGAAGCTGCGGCAGGGCCTGGTCTCCGTACCGCGGGGAGGTCTCGCCATGCGGCGCGCGGGGCAGGAGATAGTGATTGATGCCGCCCACACCCGCCGTCGGGTCATAGAGCGACACGGCCACACAGGAACCCAGAATGGTCGTGATCCGGCAGGGCGTCCGCGAGGCCGCGAGCTTGCCGGGATGCACGAACACGCGGGTGTCGGTCAGGTCCAGCACGGGGACCGCGGCCATCACGCCGCTCCCGCGGCGTCGAGCCAGCTTTCGACCTTGGCCAGGAGCTCGATCTGATCGACCGGCTTGGCGATATAGTCGGTGCAGCCCGAGGTGTACCCGGTTTCGACGTCGATTTCTTCGTCCTTCGTGGTGACCATGATCACCGGGGTCTTCCGGGTCTCGGCCCGTTCGCGCAGGGCGCGGCAGGTCGTGAAACCGTCGAGACCGGGCATCACCACATCCAGCAGGATGAGGTCAGGATGGTTGGCCACGGCCGCCTTCAGCCCGGCTTCCCCATCCTCGGCGATGTCGATGTCATAGCGGGAGCCGAGCATGAGCTCGAGCCAGAGCCGGTGCGTGGAACTGTCGTCCACGATCAGAATCCTGCGTTTCTTGGACTGGCCTGCCGCCTCTGGCGCCTTCTTACTGGTCACCGTATGGTCCCCTTCGCGAGTGCGCTGTTCCGACGTTGGTCGGGTTCCGGAGGGGAATTCCCCTCGGCACGGCGACAGTGTAGCGGGACCGGTGGCAGGAGCTCCAATACCGGCTCGATGGCGATGTCATAGCGCGGACGCATACCGGGGGACGACCTGGAATTCCGGCACTTGCGGTACTTCACGGCCGTCGCCGAGTCGCGGAACCTCACGCTGGCGGCGAAACGCGCGCACGTAGCGCAGCCCGCCCTGTCCCGGGCCATGCAGGACCTGGAAAAGGAGCTCGGCGTCAAGCTCCTCGAACGGCACACCCGGGGAGTCTCCCCCACCCTCGCCGGAGTGGCCTTCGCGTCCGGGGCCGTGCGGCTCCTCGAACAGGCCGGGACCGCACTTGATCGAGCGGAGGCGGTGGCGGCGGGACGGCGGGGGCGCCTCGTCATGGGCGCCATGCTGTCCGCCATCGCCACCGGGATCCCCGCCGAAGCCGAGGACTTGCTCCGGCGGCATCACCCGGAAGTCACGCT
This sequence comes from Gemmatimonadales bacterium, assembly GCA_035279865.1. Lineage (GTDB taxonomy): Bacteria > Gemmatimonadota > Gemmatimonadetes > Gemmatimonadales > GWC2-71-9 > 40CM-2-70-7. Next base: position 6,723 of record DATEGY010000348.1, read on the forward strand.
GATGCTGAAGGACTCGGATCCACCCGACATCACCGAGGGGGTCCTCGACGGCACCTTCGACCTGATCCTCGCCGTCGAGAGCGGCGCGCTTCCCGCACCCCTCGTGAGCGAGGCGCTCTGGGCGGACTCCGTCGATCAGGCCCTGGTCCCCGCCCGGCACCCGCTCGCCAAACAGCCCCTGCTCGACCTTCAGGACCTGGCGGGACTCCCGTTCATCCTCCCCCAGCGGACCATGGCCCCCGGCTGGTGGCAGACCCTGCTGGCCGATCTCCAGAAGCTGGGACTCCGTTCACCCTTGCTGGTGATCGATGGGGGACTCCGGGACACCCACATCGGGGTCGCCGCCGGCCGGGGCTGGGCCGCGATCGGACGCTCCCGGGCCACGGGCGCGTTGCCGCAGGGGACCGTGGCCGTCCCCATCGCCGGACTCGAGACCACACTGGTCGGGGTCGTGTCGTGGAGAAGGAACGACCGCCGGCCGGTGCTCCGCACGACGCTCGAGGCCGTGCTCGAGGCCGCGCGGCAACGGCCCAACAGCCGGGTCCGCGGGGAGCCCGTCCTGCCGTCCATTACCCTGCCGCGAGCCAAGACCCGGCGCCCAGGCGGCACGCTCCCCCCGGCCATCGAAGTGCGGCACTTGCGGGCCATGCTCGCCGTCGCCGCGACGCAGACCATCGGCCGGGCCGCCGAACGCCTCGGCATCACCCAGCCCGCGCTTTCCCGGCAGCTGGGTGAGCTGGAGCACGCGTGCGGCCTCCGTCTCATGGACCGCTCCGCCCGCGGCATCCAGCTCACGCCGGCCGGGATTGCGCTTGCCGGCGATTGCCCCGCGATCCTGCTCGAGCTCGAGCGGATTGTTCTCGACACGACGCGGGCGCGGCGCGGGATGGAGGGACGCTGCGTGATCGCGGCGGTTCCGACGGTGACCACCGGCGAGATTCTTTCCCGGCTGCTCGCCACGACCGCCGAAAAGCACCCCCACCTGCACCTGGTCATCGAAGAGATGGCGACACCCCTCCAGGTCGATGCCCTCGGGCGTGGGGAGATCGACCTGGGACTGGCGCACAGCTATCCGGCCCTCGACCAGACGGGGGATCTCAAGCTCCATCTCCTGCAGGACGACCGGGTGGATTCCGCCCTGCTCAGTGCCACCGGTCCGCTCGCGCGCAAGAAACGCCTCGCCGCGCGGGACCTGGCCGACGTTCCCTTCCTCTTCATGGAGCGGTCCTTCCATCCCGCCTTCTACGACCGGATCATGTCGGCGCTCCGGACGGCCGGCCTGGAACCCCGGGTCGGCGGCACCTACGACGGGCTGCGCGCGGTATGGTCACTCGCGGCACAGGGAAAAGGCTGGTGCCTCGGGTTCCGGTCGCAGGCCAGCCACCCGCCGGCGGGCACCGTGCTCATTCCCATCACCGGGTTCGACGTGCCCTGGGGCATCACGCTCATCCGGCGGAAGACCGAGCGGAGTGAAGCCGTGCGTGCGGTACTGGAGATGCTGAAGGCCCTGAGTGAGAAGAAGAAGGTGAAACGGCAGCCGGCATGACGACCGCACCCCAGCCAGCCGATGAGAATCCCCCGCCCCCAGTGGCCGACGGGCGCGCGAGGTCGCCCTGGGATCTCTTTGAGTTCCCAATCATGTTTGCGGCGTGGGGGGGCCTGACCATCGTTCTCGTCGCCGGACTCAACTACTTCCACCAGGCGTTGTATCTGCAGGACGTGGTCGACCACCGACAGGCACCTCTGTTTCAAGCCGGGGGTGCGGGACCGGGACTGCTGGTCCTGGGAGCGTTGTTCGCGAGCCTCGCCCCGTCGATGATGATCGCGAACGCGTTCGTCGAGTACGCCGGTCCTGGCCTCGGTGCGGTGCTCAACCTCGTCGGCTGGCTGGTCCCCGGTACGTCCCTGGCGACGTTCCTCGCGAACCTGGTCGTGCGGCTCACACCCAAGGCGCGGGAGGAGATGGAGAAGGCAGGAGAGAACTACGCCGCGCGCCAGGGACCCCTGGTGCGGAACGGAAGCCTCATTTCGTTGTTCCCGCTCGCCCTCGCCATCCTGGGTGCGTGCCTCCATTGGCCGGCGAAAGGCACGTGATCCGGCCATTTCTGACCGCCGAGTGGCGGCATCTGGTGATGGTGAACTATGAGGTGGATGCGGGACTTCTCGAGGCGTACGTCCCCGCCGGCACGCAGATCGACCGTCACGAGGGACATTGCTACGCGAGCGTCGTCGCGTTCCAGTTCCTGCATACGCGGGTGCTGGGGCTTCCCCTCCCCTTCCACCGCGACTTTTCCGAGCTCAATCTGAGGTTCTATGTGCGCCGCTCGGCGCCTGGGGAGGTCCGGCGTGGCGTCGTGTTCATTCGGGAGGTCGTGCCCCGGCGGGCCATCGCCCTGATCGCCCGGGCCGTGTACAACGAACCCTATATCACGCTGCCGATGCGGAGCTCCGTGGACGGCGCAGTGAGACACGAATGGCGTCTCGCGGGGCGGTGGCAGGGCGTGAGCGCCACACCCACCGGTGACGCCCTCGAGCCCCTCCCTGGAAGTCACGAAGAGTTCATCACCCACCACGAGTGGGGGTATACCAGGCAGCGGGACGGCGGGACCATCGAGTATCGAGTCGTGCACGACCGCTGGGCCGTGCGGCGGGTGGTGAAGCTCGAGGTCTC
>DATEGY010000349.1:0-9942 GCA_035279865.1 Gemmatimonadales bacterium
AAGAGGGGCCGGGTGTGGATCCATCCGTCCAGGAGCCATCCCAGCGCCGCCGGCAGAGGAGCGAGTGTGCCCCGGTGCAATGCGGCGTACACCACCAGACCTATCACGAGCGTGGCGCGGAGGGCCATCCCTGCGAGCCAGCGCGGAACGAACGTCTTATTGGGGGCACCGATCACGGGGCGTATCAGGAGGACTGCTCCGGTCTGAGCCACGACCGCGACCACTCCTCCCACCCCCGCCGACCAGCCGCCGAACAACGTCACCACCGCCGATAGCCCAGCACCGATCAACACCAGGAGCAGGTAGGGCTTCACGCTTCCCTCTTCCCGCTTCTCTCTTCCCGCTTCTTCCCCGCCTCGATCTCCCGCTGCACCCGGTAGTACAGGTTCATGAAGGCGCCGAACCCGCCGAGGAGGCCGAGGACGACCGCGAAGAGGGGCCGGGTGTGGATCCATCCGTCCAGGAGCCATCCCAGCGCGCCGAAGCCGAGGATCGCGAAGGCAAAGGTGACGCCCTCGCCAAACCCAAAAGCTGATACCGGCTTGTAGTCTTCGCGTGGCATTTGGCGCGCAAAACTTACCCGCTTGTGAAAAATTTCGCAAGCAAACCCCTGACGATGCAACCTTATGTGGCGCTTGTGAGTAGAAGGTGGTAACCTTCGCCCCGAACGCCATGTCGACCATGCCACAATCCCCAATTCCGAATCCCCAATCCCCCGCTCTCGGGGACGTCGAGCTCCTCGAACGCCTCGCGACCGCCCGGCGGGATTTGCTGTCCCAAGTCTCCCGCCGCATCGTCGGCCAGACCGAGGTCTTGGACGGCATTCTCACCGCGATTTTCTCAGGGGGGCACGCGCTGCTGGTCGGCGTGCCGGGGCTCGCCAAGACCCTGATGGTGCAGACGGTGGCGGAGAGCCTGGACCTCAAGTTCTCGCGCATCCAGTTCACTCCTGATCTCATGCCGTCGGACATCACGGGCACAGAGATCATCGATGAAGACCGGACCACGGGCAAGCGCACCTTCCGGTTCGTGCCGGGGCCCGTGTTCGCCAACATCGTGCTGGCGGACGAGGTGAACCGGACACCACCCAAGACGCAGGCGGCGCTGCTCCAGGCAATGCAGGAGCATCAGGTGACGGCGGCGGGGGCGACCCATGCCCTGCCCGCCCCCTTCTTTGTCCTGGCGACGCAGAACCCCATCGAGCAGGAAGGGACGTATCCCCTGCCCGAGGCGCAGCTCGACCGGTTCATGTTCGAGCTGCGGGTGGGATATCCTTCCCGTGAAGAGGAAGAGCGGATCGTCACCACCACCACGGGTGATTCTGGGGTCGAAGTGAAGCCGGCGCTCTCGGCGGGGGACGTGCTGGCCATGCAACACCTGGTGCGCCGCATTCCGGTCGGGGACCCCCTGGTGAAGCGCGCCGTGGGGCTGGTGCGGTCGACTCGTGCTGGTGAGAGTGATGCGCCGGAGTTCATCAAGGAATACGTGACCTGGGGGGCGGGCCCGCGGGCGTCCCAGTATCTGGTGCTGGGCGCGAAGGCCCGGGCGGCGCTCGATGGCCGGCCCATGGCGGATTTCGAGGATCTCAAGGCGGTGGCGCCGACGGTGTTGGCGCATCGCCTGGTGGTTAACTTTGCAGCGGAGGCGGCGGGACGGACACCTGAGGATCTCGTGGAGCAACTGGTGCGGGAGGTGGAGTGGTAACCATGGATGAAGATCGGCCGGAGCGGGAGCGGAACGGAGCGGGCGGGGGATTCGTCGCCGAGCGGTTGTTCAAGGCGCGGACGGTGGTCATCTCTGGGGAGATCAACCAGAAGGTGGCGGCCAGCGTGATCTCCCAGCTTCTGGCGCTCGCCGCCGAGTCGAATGAAGACATCACGTGCTATATCAATTCGCAGGGCGGGCACGTGGAGGCGGGGGACACGATTCACGACATGGTGCGCTTCCTCACGCCCCGGGTGCGGATGGTGGGCACGGGGTGGGTGGCGAGCATTGCGGCGCTGATTTTTGTCGCGGTGCCCAAGGAAGACCGATATTGCCTGCCGAACACGCGCTTTCTCCTCCACCAGCCGGCGGGTGGCGCGGGCGGGTCGGCGGCGGACATCGAGATCGAGGCGCGGGAGATTCTCAAGATGCGGGACCGGTTGAACAAGGTCCTGGCGGACCAGACCGGTCAGCCGCTCGAGAAGATCGAGGATGACACTCGGCGCAGCTTCTGGCTCAGTGCCGAAGAGGCGAAGAAGTACGGGATCGTGGGGAAGATCATCAAGGAGCAGAAGGAGCTGGTCGGGAAGAAGTAGCGACGACATCCGGGTCCAAAGGCGATCGACGGGGCATCTGTCAACACGGTGCCCCGTCGTCATTTTCGGCCTCTGGGTCACGCGTGATTCCGATACTCGGCGCGTCACTTTACCTACGCATGCCGCAGAGCGTATCCTTACGTTGTCGCCGGGCCATTCCACAGGGGATCCGGTGCCGGTGACCGCGAAGCTTTCGCGACGCTTCTACGATCAGCTCGGCGATGACGTCGCCAATGAGCTGGTGGAGTGGTTCAATCAAGTGGACGCCACTTACCGGCTGGACCTGCGGGAGCACACGGAGCTCCTGTTCGCACGCTTCGACGCGAGGTTGGAGCAGCGAGTCTCGCGGCTCGAACATCAAATCGGAGTGCTCACGGAGAAGGTGGAGAACTGCGCGACGAAGGTCGAGTTGGCCAGGCTCGAGGAACGAATGACTGCCACGTTGCGATGGATGTTCCTGTTCTGGGCTACGACCACGGCGGCCCTGGTCGGAATTGCTCTCCGGTGACCGATTAGCACTAACCGAGTTTGCGTGCAGACCGGTCGGCCGCTCGAGACGATCGAGGACGATACCCGGCGGCACTTTCTGTCTCGGAGGTAGCCCCGAGGGGCGCTGGCTCACCTCTTTGGCGGCATGTGGAGTCCCCATCGAACAGCGGCCACTACTCCAGCGACGGCGAGGACTATCGCTCCTGCCGCGAAGCCAACGACGAGGACGCGTGACCACTGCATTCCATCGGATACCATCCAGGCCAGAAAGAACAGGAAGGCAGTGAGGAAAAGCGCAGTGGCGTTCCGCTCAAGTCTTAGCAGTCGCCCTTCTTCTTGCTTCTGCGAATCCCCTTCCCTGTCGACTCTATCCCGCAAGTACGCGCGATACCGGCGAATGAAGTGCAGCATCGAAACTGCACCGACCACGGCCAGGGCGATTCTTGTCAGCAGGATGTAGCCAGCCAACACGTCAGCTCCTCAGTTGCTGCAACCGAACGACCTAAAGCACTTGCCCAGCGCCGAAGATGTGAAGAAGTAAGGGGTCTGGCGATGGGGAGCACCTTGCAACACCCGTGTCTGGCGGCCTCCGGGACCGGCGTGCAGATTGCGCACATATTCCCGTGAGGCGCTTATGACATCTGCCTGGTCAGTCCGTGGGTCCGCGCTCGCCGCCCTTCTCCTCCTCGCCTGCAAGGACTCGACCTCACCCCCCGCACAGAACCAGATCGTCCTCGGCGCCCATCCGGCCTTCCTCCTGGTGGGCGACACGCTGACCCTCACCGCCACGCTCAACGATCACAACGGTAATCCCATCCCCAACCCGCCGCTGACCTGGTCCTCGAGCGCGCCCACCGTGCTGTCGATCTCCGCCGCCGGCCTCCTCCACGGCGTGAGTCAGGGACCGGCGCAGATCATGGTGACCGCACCCTTAGCCGCGGATACCGTGAAATTCGATGTCGCCTCGACGCTTGGGCAGTTCGCCAGGGCCATCTTCAACGACTGTGCCACCTCGTCGACCGGAGCCGGTTATTGTCGCGGCGGCAACAGCTACGGGGAGCTGGGGAACGGCACCACGATCGCTTCTAACGATTTCGTGACCGTCGCGGGTGGTCACACCTTCCGGGAAGTGCTCCCCGGCGTCGACTTCTCCTGCGGCTTGACCACCGACTCGTCGGCGTGGTGCTGGGGGCTTGGCAGCCTCGGTTCCCTGGGCACCGGTGACACCGCGAGCCACACCACGCCTGTGGCGGTGGCCGGCGGTCACCACTTCGCGCAGCTCACTGCCAAGGGCCAGAGCGCCTGCGGTCTTACGGCTGCCGGGGCCGCCTACTGCTGGGGCTGGGGACAAGACGGGCAGACCGGTGACTCCGCGGGAGCGAACACCATGGCCCCGCAGCTCCTGCCCGGTGGCCTGTCCTTCGGTTCGATCAGTGCCTCCGCGTATTCCGCCTGCGGCGTGACCACCGGCCATGCGGGATACTGCTGGGGGTCGAACACTGCGGGACTGCTCGGCAGCACTACCGACACCGTGTTCCACAGCCCCGTGGCCCTCTCCGGGGGACACTCCTTCACCTCGGTCAGCGCACTCGGGATGCACTGCGGCTCGGCCACCGACGGAACGACTTATTGCTGGGGGAACGGGACGCTCGCACCGGCGCCCATCTCCGGCAGCCTGCACCTCACCGAGGTTCGCTCGGAGATCGTCTCGGCTTGCGGTGTGTCCGTCGACAGCCTCGGTTACTGCTGGTTCGACAACTCGCCGGGGCAGTTCATCGTCGCGGCCATTCCGGGAACGCCGAAGATCCTGCACATCAGTGACGGCTTCTATCACCGCTGCGCGATCCTCGCCGACAGCACCGCCTCCTGCTGGGAACAACACTGTGGTACCGATTATGACGTTATCTGTAACTCCCCAGGCACCCTGGACCCGATTGCCGGAGGCCGGAAGTACGCTGCCATCGCAGCCGGATCTACGACCTCGTGCGGAACGGGAGTTGCCGGGTTGGTCACCTGCTGGATCTTCGATCCGGCTGCCGGCATCAACTCGACCCCGGACACGGTACCCGGGCGCAGGTTCACTTCAGTCAGCGTGGGTGACCATTACGACGGCGGATTCGGTTACTACGCCTGCGGTATCGGCATCGCGGACAGCCTTGGCTACTGCTGGACGATCGGCGGTCATGACTCGACCGTGATCGGCACCCCTACTGTGATCCCCGGCGGTATTCAATACACCGCACTCGACATATCTGAAAGCGGCAACACGTGCGGCGTGGCCGTCGGTGGCTCCGTGTACTGCTGGCCCACCATCTCGCAGAGTCCGGCCGCCGTCCCGGGAGCTACCGGATTCGTCAGCGTCGCCAGTGGATACTTGACGAGTTGCGGCATCAGGACCGATGCCAGTATCGCGTGCTGGGGGAGTAACTCGGACGGCGAACTGGGGCTCGGGTACGCCAGTGGCTGGTCAGCGAAGCCGCTCGCCGTCTCCGGCGGGCTTTCGTTCGCCACCATCGAGACGGCGGGCGACCACGCCTGCGGGCTCCTGACGGACAGCACCGCGTACTGCTGGGGTTCCGGGCGCCGAGGCGGGTTGGGGACGGGCGATACAGTCTCAGGACCCACCCCACGCGCCGTCAGCGCCGGCCTCAGGTTCGGCTCCCTGTCCCTGGGCTACCAGCTGAGCTGCGGCCTGACCGGCGACGGATCCGCCTATTGCTGGGGCCGCGGCATCCTGACGCCCGCCCTCCAGCAACGGGGCACCACGTTCACGAGCCTCGCGGCGAATGGCTACAACGGGATGTGCGGGCTGACCGTGGCCGGCACCGCGCTCTGCTGGGACATGCCGCCCTTCCTCGCACCGCCTCGACGGTCGAGGGCCTTCGCGCGCCGGTGAGGTTGCAGCCAGGACGTCTTGCGGGGTGCCTCGAGCGGGGCGCCCCGTCGTTATTCTATCCCGATGCTGCCCATCCCCTGCCGCGCCGTCCTCTTCGACCTGGACGGCGTCCTCGCCGACTCCCGCCGCATCGTCGAAGGCGTCTGGAAAGCCTGGGCGGCGGAGAAGGGCCTCGATCCTGCGCCTTTCATCGCCATCGCCCACGGGCGCCGCACGTCCGAAATCCTCCGCACCGTCGCTCCGAACTTGGACATCGCCGCCGAGACCAACGCTCTCGACCGGATGGAGGAATTCGGCACCGACGGCCTGGTGCCGATCCCGGGCGCTCCGGAATTCGTGCGTTCCCTGCCCCGGGATCGCTGGGGCGTGGTCACCTCAGGCCACCGGGAATGCGCCGAGTTTCGACTCCGCCATGTCGGAATCCCGTTCCCCAAGGTGTTCATCACGGGTGACATGGTGACGAAGGGAAAGCCAGACCCCGAAGGCTACCTGCGGGGAGCGAAGGAGCTCGGATTTGCGCCTGCGGACTGTGTGGTCTTCGAAGACGCGCCGCCCGGAGTGGCGGCGGCCCATGCGGCAGGAATGCGGGTGGTCGGCGTGCAGACCACGCATCCCCCTCAGGCACTATCCCATACGCTCTTGCAGTTGGCCGATTTCACTTCTCGACCGCCTCTCCAAATTTCTTGAGATACTTCATCCCGGAGTCGACCATCAGGGTGACTACGGTCGCGTTCTCGCCCAGCGCCTTCGCCACGCGCAGAGCCGCGACGACGTTCCCGCCGGTCGACGTCCCCGCGAAGAGCCCCTCCTCCCGCGCGAGCCGCAGCGCCATCGCCGTCGCCTCAGGCGTCGAAACCTGCTCCACCCCCTCCACCAGCTCGGGCTTCCACATCGGCACGACGAATCCCGCGCCCACACCGTCGATCTTGTGCGCCCCCGACTTCCCGCCCGACAGCACCGGTGACTCGCTTGGCTCCACGGCGAATACGCGGATGTGCTCATTGTGGCGCTTGAGCCCCTCGGCGGTTCCCCGCAGGGACCCGCCGGTCCCCACGAACTGGACGAACGCGTCGATCTTCCCCTCAGTCTGCGCCCACAGCTCCTCGGCCAGCCGGCGGTACGCGGGCAGCTGGTCCTGGTTCTTCATCTGGTCGGTCCAGTAGGCACCCGTCTCCTTCGCGATCACACCGGCGCGCGCGATCATGTCCTTGGTCAGCTTCTCGGTCATGCCGCCCCCCACGCTCGGCACGATCTCGAGTCTGGCGCCCAGGATCCGCATGTGGTCGAGCTTCTCCTTGGAGAAGGCGTCGGAGGTCACGATCTGGAGCGGGTGGCCTTTCACGGCGCAGACCAGGGAAAGGGAGACGCCCGTCGAGCCGCCCGTGTACTCCACCACCGGCGCGCCGTCCGCGAGCCTCCCTTCGAACTCCGGCGTCTCGATCATCGAGAGCGCCATCCGGTCCTTCATGGAGCCGGTGGGGTTCTCGTTTTCGAGCTTGAGGAGGATGCGGGCCGATCCCTTGGGCACGATATGGCGCAACGGGAGCAGCGTCGTGTTGCCGATGGAGTCGAGGATGGTGTGCGGAACGGTCATGGGAGCCCGGGCTCGGGACCCCTGAAGGTACTCCGGACTGCCGGTCTAGGGGTGGACCGTGACGTAGGCAGGCATGACGGCGGGAGCGCCGCGCCCGACGTGCGTGATCCCGGGTGCCCTGGCCCGCATCAGCCCCGTCGAGTCCACACTGGCGATGGTGGTATCCAGGGACCACCACGGAGCTGCCAGCGGAGCGGCGTCGTGGGTGCACTCGAAGCTCGTGTCCACGAGCCGGAGGGTGACCGTATCGCCGACGGCCATGCTTGGGGTCTCCGGAGAAACGAACGCGAGGGGGCGCATGCAGTCGTTGATGATCGCCTCGTGCGAGCACGCCGAGGCGGCGAGAAGAACGAAAAAGACGAGGGCAAACTTTCGCATACGTCCGCACCGCGCAGTTCGATCGCTTAAGTAACGCCCGCGGATCTCTTCCCGCAACCCCGGCTGGGGGGATGTCACCGCGCCGGGGCCGGAGCCGGGTGTGGACGCACGAGCCAGTAAAGCGCCGCCACGTGGGTGATCATCAGGAGCGGCACGTAGAGGACCGGGACCCAGTACATCGCTCCCAACTGCCCTGCCAGCTCCGGTACCTGGAACTGAATGGCGTGGGCGTAGTCGAGGAGCAGGTCGGCCACGCCGACGACGTTGTAGGCCCCGACGAGCGCCAGAAACAGGGGCCGGTTCCGGAACGCGGCCAGCGCGGTGAGCGCCAGCACGCCGGTCGCCAGGTCTCCATACGCGGCGACCGTGGAGAAGGGAGCGGGCAGGCCGGCGCCGACGACGCCGGGGAGGATGAAGACCAGCCCGAAGAACCGGAAGCTGTGGAGCGTGGCGATGGCGCGTTGAGCCGCCAGCGGCCCCAGCGCCCGGAGCCTGGGCAGGACGTAGGCCGTGAAGAGCAGCAGCATGGCGACGTACCCCAGCACCAGCTGAATCCTGAAAACGGTTTCCGGCAGCATATGGCCTCCGAACGAATGCGGGAACTGGACGCTCGACGAAGTCCCCTGGATATGGTACCATTGGGTACCGTTTAATGGTCAAAATGGTACCACGCGGTACCATCCGAGTCAAGGAGGGGGAATGGCGGTGAAATCCAGGCGGCGGAAGGCGCGCGGCGACGAAGCGTCCGTGCGGGCGCGCATCCTCGAGGGGGCCTTTGCCGCCTTCATGGAATACGGATACGCCGCGACGAGTACGCTCGAGATCGCGACCCGGGCCCGGGTGTCGAAGCGGGAGCTGTACGCCCTGGTCGGGGACAAACAGGCAATGCTGATCGCCTGCATCGGCGAGCGCGCCCGGAGGCTCGGCGTCCCGGTCGACCTCCCGGTCCCCCGCGATCGCGGGACCCTGGAGGAGGTCCTGGCATCCTTCGGTGGGCACCTGATGCACGAGATCAGCGACCCGGCGGTGATCGCGGTGTTCCGTCTGGCCATCGCCGAGGCGGTGCAGGCGCCGGAGGTGGCCCGGGCGCTCGAGTCGGCGGGGCGGGAGGCGAGCCGCGCTGCCCTGCGGCGGATCATGGCGCGGGCTCAAGCGGCGGGACTACTCGCCGGCCGCCCCGATGACCTCGCCGCCCAGTTTGCCGGGCTCCTCTGGAGGGATCTCATGGTCAGCCTGCTCCTCGGCGTGGCCGAGCGTCCCACGAAGCGCGAGATCACCCTTCGGGCGGGAGAGGCGGCGGCCGCGTTTCTCCAGCTGCACACCTCGGACTGAGGTTGGGGTGGTCAGACGCAAAACGGGGCGCCCCTTTCGGAGCACCCCGTCGCTAACCGTCTAACCGTCTAACCGTCTGGTTCTTACTGGCAAACCGGTGCACCCTCGGCGTTCGTCGACGTCGCCGGGGCGGTCGGCGTCACGGCGCCGATGTAGATCGCGCAGGACGTCGGGGTGTTGATGTTCGTGATGCTCGCCGTCCAACCAGCCTGCGTGCCGGTACCCGTGGTGATCGTACCCAGGGTATTGCCCGTGGTGGTGCAGAAAGCGGCCGTGCCCGCGGTCGGCGGGTTGGTGCACGACGTGGTGGTGACGTACTTGAGCGAATCGGAGAAGTACGCCTCTTCAGCCGTGACGAGGTTGCGGAGGTCCGACTTCATGGACGCCGCATATGCCTTCTGCTTGGTGTTGGCGAACTTCGGAATCGCGATCGCGGCCAAAATCCCGATGATGACGACCACGATCAGCAGCTCGATCAGCGTGAAGCCCTTGCGGTTCACGTTCAGCTCCTCTCAACGGGGGCTGACGCGGCATGAGGCGGGCTTAGCGCGCCGCCTGATCCGGTGCCAGGTTGTGGCTCCGCAGGGGGTTGGTCTCCGAACGATCGGGACCACGAGGTACAGCGCGGTCGGGAAAGCGCGGGGGGGGCAGGTCCACCGCCACGGCTGCGTTAAAGCTACGTCGGTGTGGCCAGGGTGACGTGTCCGGAATCACCCCTCAGCAGCTTTTCGTAACCCAACGTAACTCGTTATGTCGCACTGCAATGCGAAGAGAGATCACGCAGGGAGGTTCTCTTCGCAACCAGAGAAAACAACGGGGCGCTCCGTGAGGAGCGCCCCGTCGGAATCAGCTTACTGACAGACCGGAGCGCCTTCGGCGTTGGTCGACGTCGCCGGGGCGGTCGGCGTCACGGCGCCGATGTAGATCGCGCAGGACGTCGGGGTGTTCAGGTT
>DATEGY010000350.1:0-6892 GCA_035279865.1 Gemmatimonadales bacterium
GGGGGCGGGGGCGGGGGTGCCGGCATGACGTTCTGGCCGTTTCTTATCACATCGCTGATCAAGATGATCGTGGTCTTCACGGTCATCATGGTGGGCGTCGCGTTCATGACGCTGGTCGAACGCCGGCTCTGCGCCTTCATGCAGGACCGCCTGGGCCCGAATCGTGTGGGACCCTTCGGCCTCCTGCAGCCCGCCGCCGACGGTCTCAAGAACATCGTGAAGGAAGAGACCTACCCGGCCTTCGCGGACAAATGGCTCTTCATCCTGGCGCCGGCGATCAGCTTCACACCCGCCCTCCTGACCTTCGCCGTCATTCCGTTCGCCGCACCCCTCGCCACCAAGTGGGGGGTCGTGCCGATGGTGGTGGCCGACCTGCCGGTGGGATTCCTCTACATCCTGGCGATCAGCTCCCTGGGCGTGTACGGCATCGTACTGGCGGGGTGGGCGTCCAACAACAAGTACGCGCTCCTCGGCGGCCTGCGCGCTTCGGCGCAGATGATCTCCTACGAGATCGCGATGGGCATGAGCACCGTCGCCGTGCTGCTCCTGGCCGGTAATGTCACGCTCTCGCAGGTGATCACGGAGCAGCAGCAGGGGTTCTGGAACATCGTACCGCTCCTGGTGGCGTTCTTTCTTTTCCTGATCAGTGCGCTCGCCGAGACCAACCGGGTACCATTCGACCTCCCTGAGGCCGAGGGCGAGCTGATCGCGGGTTATCACACCGAATACAGCTCGATGAAGTTCTCGATGTTCTACATCGCCGAGTATTCGAACATGCTGACGGCCTCCGCCCTGATGGCGACCCTGTTCTTCGGCGGCTGGGACCTCCTCTTCATCCATTGGGACGCATCCCAGGGACTCGTGTGGTGGCAGGTCCTGATCACCCTCGGCGTCTTCTGTGCCAAGACCAGCTTCTTCGTCCTGCTGTACATGTGGATCCGGTGGACGATGCCGCGCTTCCGGTACGACCAGCTGATGGCACTCGGGTGGAAGGTCATGCTGCCGCTCGCCCTGATCTACCTGACCACCCTGGCCGCGGCCATCTGGTACTTGCGCGTTCAGCTGGGATGGACCTGGGGCCACAAGTTCGCCTGGGCACTCGGCGCCGTGAACCTCGTCATCTTCGTGATTCTCGTCTGGGTCCTGGACCGCGGCCGGGTGGTTTCCGGCACGGTGGAGCGAAAGGCGGCCTGATGGCGATCGGCGTGAAGGTCCTCAAACGACCCACGGCGGGGACGTCGTACCTGCGCGCGACCGCTCAGGGGATGATGCTCACCGCCTCCCACATCTTCCGGCCCAAGGTCACCATGCAGTATCCGGAGGAGAAGGGCAGTCACGACTGGACCATGTCCAGCCGGTGGCGGGGCACGCACCGCATGCTCACCGACGAGCAGGGGCGCGCCAAGTGCGTAGCCTGCGGCCTCTGCCCGCAGATCTGTCCCGCGAACTGCATCAAGCTGGTGCCGGGTGAAGACGAGCAGGGCAACCGCTACCCCCTGATCTACGAGATCGATGAGTTCCGTTGTGTGTTCTGCGGGTACTGCCAGGAAGTGTGCCCCGAAGAGGCGATCCACGTCGGCTGGCACTACGAAAACGCGGAGTATTCGCGCGACCGCTTCGTCTACGATCTGGAGCGTCTCTGCGCGCAGACCCACCCGGTGTCCACGCTGTGGGACCCGGCGGACCCGAAGGGCGAATGAACTTCGTCACCATCGTCTTCTGGATCTTCGCCGTCCTGGCCCTCGGCTCCGCGGTCCTCTGCATCAGCCGCAAGAGCCCGGTGGCGAGCGCACTCTGGCTCGTGGTCACGATGTTCGCGCTCGCGGCGCTGTTCGTGATCCTCGACGCCCAGTTCATCGCCGTTCTGCAAGTCCTGGTCTACGCCGGCGCGGTGATGGTGCTCTTCCTGTTCGTGATCATGCTCCTGAATCTGGGACGGGGGGCGGGGCAGGACCGGAAGGGCGTGATCGGCGTGACGGTGGGTGTGATGCTGGCGGCCACGTTGTTCGTGCAGCTCAAGTTCCTGCGGCAGGCCGCGCCGCCCGCCCTGATTCAGGTGCCGGGTGCCATGGCCCAGCTCCAGCAGCAGCACGGGATGGTCGGCTCGGTAGCCGGTCCCCTCTACGACGCGTACCTGGTGCCCTTCGAAATCACCAGCGTGCTCCTCCTCGCCGCCGTCGTGGGCGCGGTGGTGCTCGCGAAACGGAAGCTCTAGGATGCTCCTGGGACCCACTCTCGCGGTCGCCGCGGTGCTCTTCGTGATCGGCGTCGCCGGTGTGCTCGTACGCCGCAACGCGATCATCATCTTCATGTGCGTGGAGCTGATGCTCAACGCCGTGAACCTGACGTTTATTGCGTTCGCGCAGGGGCTGGGGGTGGCCGGTCAGATCTTCGTGTTCTTCGTGATGGCCGTGGCCGCCGCGGAAGCGGCCGTCGGTCTCGCCATCGTCCTGGCGATCTACCGTCATAAGGAGACGGTCGATCTGCGAAACATCACTCTTCTGAAGGGCTGAGGCCGCCTCCCCGATGTCACTGGTCTGGCTGGTCCCACTCCTGCCCCTGCTCGGCTTCGTGCTGAACGGCGCCCTGGCGCTGAAGCGCCCGCAGGCCAAGACGGCCGTCTCGCTGATCGGCCCGGGCATGCTCCTGGCGGCGTTCGGTGTCGCGATCGCCGTGGTCAGGGACCTCGCCGCCGTTCATCCCGCGGCGCCGGTGGTGTTCAGCTACTGGGATTGGATCCCGGTGGGCGCCCTGCACATCACAGCCGCCCTGCAGGTGGATCCCCTGTCCGCGGTAATGATCCTTATCGTCACGGGTGTCGGCTCGCTGATTCACATCTTCAGCGTCGGCTACATGCGGTCGGACGATGGCTACGCCCGCTTCTTCGCATATCTCAACCTGTTCGTCTTCTTCATGCTGGTGCTGGTGCTGGGCGGGAGCTTCCCGGTGATGTTCGTCGGGTGGGAGGGCGTCGGTCTCTGCTCGTACCTCCTGATCGGGTTCTGGTTCGACGTGACCGCCAACGCGGACGCCGGGAAGAAGGCGTTCATCATGAACCGGATCGGGGATTTCGGCTTCTTGGCGGCGATGTTCCTGATCTTCCAGTCGACGGGCGCGCTCGACTTCGTCACGGTGTTCTCCAAGGCGCCGGGCACGTTCACCCCGGGAACCGGGACCGTCACCGCCATCACCCTGTTTCTCTTCCTGGGGTGCGCGGGCAAGTCGGCGCAGATCCCGCTCTACACGTGGCTGCCGGACGCGATGGCCGGCCCGACCCCGGTGTCGGCCCTCATCCACGCGGCCACCATGGTCACGGCGGGCGTGTATCTCGTGGCCCGGGCGAATCTGCTGTTCGCGCTGGCGCCCGTCTCTTCGGCGGTGGTGGCCGGCGTGGGGGCGCTGACGGCACTCTTCGCCGCGACCATCGCCCTCAAGCAGTGGGACATCAAGAAGGTCCTGGCCTACTCCACGGTCTCGCAGCTCGGCTACATGTTCGTCGGGGTGGGGACGGGGGCGTATGCCGCCGGTGTCTTCCATCTGGCCACCCATGCGTTCTTCAAGGCACTGCTCTTCCTCGGCTCCGGCAGCGTGATTCACGCGATGCACGCCGCCTATCATCACACCCACTCTCATGACGACGCCCA
Organism: Gemmatimonadales bacterium; assembly: GCA_035279865.1. Taxonomy (GTDB): domain Bacteria; phylum Gemmatimonadota; class Gemmatimonadetes; order Gemmatimonadales; family GWC2-71-9; genus 40CM-2-70-7. Next base: position 3,645 of record DATEGY010000350.1, read on the forward strand.
GGACATGCGGAATATGGGAGGGCTGCGGAAGTACCTGCCCTGGACGTGGGTCCTCATGTGGATCGCGACCCTCGCGATCGCGGGGATCCCGCCCTTCGCCGGGTTCTTCTCCAAGGACGAGATCCTCGGTGCGGCCTTCGCACGCGGCGCCAGCCAGCCGGTCTGGTACGTGTTCTGGGCCTTCGGCCTCGCCGGGGCCCTGCTGACGGCGTTCTACATGACCCGCTTGATGCTCTACACGTTCCACGGCCCCAACCGGACCGGGGAGCAGGAGCGTGGGCACCTCCACGAGGCCCCTTGGGTCATGACCGGACCCCTGGTCGTCCTGGGGATCCTGAGTCTGGCGGGCGGCGCGCTCAACCTGCCACGACTGGTCGGCGGCAACGCGTGGCTCGAACACTGGCTCGAGCCGGTGACGTCGGCCTCCGCCGCACTCCTTTCCGCCCAGGACGTGAGCCCCGGCACCGAATGGACTCTGATCGCCGTAGCCGTGGTCGTCGCGCTCGCCGGCGTGGTGGGTGCCATTCAGCTCCTCAAGCCGGCCGCGCTCGTACCCGCCCGGCAGGCCCCCGCCGATCATGGGTTCGGCCGGGTGCTGGCGAACAAGTGGTACGTGGACGAGCTCTATGACCGCGTCGTCGTCAAGCCGATCGGCTGGCTCTCCCGTGTGGTGCTGTGGAAGGGCATCGATCAGGGCGTGATCGATGGGGCCGGCGTGAACGGCTCGGGCGCGATTTCGCGGGCTCTGGGCTGGGTCGGGAGCAAGCTGCAGACCGGTGAAGTGGGGTTCTACGTGGTGCTCTTCGTACTCGGGGTCGCCCTGGTGCTCCGGGCGGCGATCCGATGAACTACGAGACCTGGGTCCTTCCCGCGCTGCTCGCGTGGCCGCTCGTCGGAGCGGCACTGCTGTACCTCGCGCCCGCCTCGCGCTCGAAGGTGCTGGCGCTGGCCGTCAGCCTCATCGAATTCGGCATCTCCGTACCGCTCTGGTGGCGGTTCGTGCCCGCCGGCGGGATGCAATTCGTCGTGGATTGGGCGTGGATTCCCTACTGGGGGATCCGCTTCCACCTCGCGCTGGACGGCATTTCGCTCTTCATGGTCCTGCTCACCACGTTCCTGGTGCCGCTGTCGGTACTGGGCAGCTGGACCTACATCACGAAGCGGGAGCGGGGATTCTATGCGCTGCTCCTGGTGCTCACCACCGGGATGCTCGGCGTCTTCCTCTCACTGGACCTGTTCCTGTTCTACGTGATGTGGGAAGTGATGCTGATTCCCATGTACTTCATCATCGGGATCTGGGGAGGCGACAACCGGATCTACGCGGCGATCAAGTTCTTCATCTATACGTTCCTGGGATCGCTGCTCATGCTCGTGGCGATCCTGGGGCTGTACCTCCATGCCGCGAAGAGCACCGGCACCTACTCGTTCGATTACGATACCTTGCTCCGCTACAACATGGACCTGGGGCCCGCGGCCTTCTGGTTCTTCGCGGCGTTCTTCCTGGCGTTCGCGATCAAGGTGCCGATGTTCCCGCTGCACACCTGGCTTCCCGACGCCCACGTGGAAGCGCCGACGGCGGGGTCGGTCATCCTGGCGGGCGTGCTGCTGAAGATGGGGACGTACGGGTTCCTGCGGTTCGCCCTGCCGTTCTTCCCCGGGGTGGCGCTGTCGCCAGTCGTGCAATCCGTGGTGGTGACCTTGTCGGTCATCGGGATCATCTACGGCGGGCTGGTCGCCATGGTGCAGCCCGACTTCAAGAAACTCGTGGCCTACTCGTCGGTGGCGCACCTGGGCTTCGTGATGCTGGGCATCTGGGCCCTCACGCTCCAGAGCGTGCAGGGTGCACTGCTGGTGATGATCAATCACGGCATTTCCACGGGTGCGCTGTTCTTCCTGGCCGGCATGCTCTATGAGCGCCGCCACACGCGGTTGCTCGATGCATTCGGGGGACTGGCCCGCGTCGTTCCCCTCCTGGCCGCGGCCTTGACCATCGTATCGCTCTCGTCGGTCGGGCTCCCCGGGACCAACGGCTTCGTCGGAGAGTTCCTGATTCTGATCGGGGCGTTCAAGACCTATCCCGTGGCGACGGTGATCGCGACGGCCGGTGTCATCGTGGCCGCGATGTACCTGCTGCCGGCCCTGCAGAAGATCATTTACACACCCCTGACCAAGCCTGAGAATCAGAAGCTGCTTGATCTCTCACCACGTGAGCTGATCGTCCTGGTGCCCCTGCTGGCCGCCATCATCTGGATCGGAGTGTACCCGCGTCCCTTCCTGTCCCGGATGGAGCCCGCGGCCCAGCACCTGATCGACACGGTTCGTCCGCAGACACCGGCGGCCCTGCGATGAGCCTCGATCTCTCGAGCTACGCCGATCTGATGCGCGCGCTCTCTCCGGAGAGCGCCCTGACGGTCTGCACGCTGCTGGTGCTGATGCTCGTCGCCTGGCGGCACCGCACGCCGACCGACCTCCGGCTCGCCGGCTGGGCCACCCTGGTCTCTCTCGGCGCGACGGCTGCCCTGGTGTGGTGGCTCTGGTGGAACCGCACGTCCGTCGAAGGCATCGCCCAGATGATTGCCGTGGACGATTTCCGGTTCGTCACGGACTGGATCTTCCTGGGCGCCGCGGCCTTGACCGTCCTGTTCTCCTTCCGGTACCTCGAACGGGAACAGCTCCTCGCGCCCGAGTACTATCCCCTCCTGCTCTTTGCCGTACTGGGCATGATGTTCATGGGGGGCGGGGAAGACCTGATGGTGATCTTCCTCGGTCTCGAGCTGATGTCGATCTCCGTGTACGTCCTGGCCGGCTTCAACCGCAAGAGTCCCCGCGCCGCCGAAGCCGCGCTGAAGTACTTCCTGCTCGGCGCGTTTGCGTCGGCGTTCCTGCTCTACGGCATTGCGTTGATCTACGGCGCGACCGGTACCACCAACCTGTCGTTCATCGGAGCCCAGGTGCAAAGCCTGGGGCTCGGACACCTGCCCCTGTTCCTGATCGGTGTGGGCCTGCTCCTGGTGGGGTTTGGATTCAAGGTCGCCGCCGTCCCGTTCCACATGTGGGCCCCCGACGTCTACGACGGCGCGCCCACGCCCGTCACCGGCTTCATGGCGACGGGGGTCAAGGCCGCGGCGTTCGCGGCGCTCTTCCGGGTCGTGATCGAATCGCTCGGGGGAGCAGGGGGCTGGCCGGTGATCATCGCCGGCCTCGCGGTGGCGACCATGGTGGGCGGGAATCTGATCGCCCTCGCGCAG
>DATEGY010000351.1:0-7001 GCA_035279865.1 Gemmatimonadales bacterium
ACACTCTTTCCGTCCCCGGCTTCGACCGCCTGCAGCACGTCGTGGTCATCTACCTCGAGAACCATTCCTTCGACAACCTCTACGGCTCCTTCCCCGGCGCCGACGGCCTGGCCAATGCCGGCGGAGCCGCCACCCAGACGGACGGCACCGGCACTCCCTTCACCACCCTGCCCCAGACGCCCACATCGCCCTTTCCGACGACCCTCGCCAACGGGCCCTTCGACATCACGCAATACGTCCCCGCGAGCATGAAGATCCCCGACCTGGTCCACCGGTTCTACCAGGAGCAAGCGCAGATCGACGGCGGGCGGATGGACCGGTTCGCGCAGGTGAGCGACGTGAAGGGCGAAGTGATGGGCTTCTATCCCACGGCCACCCTGCCCCTGGCGGCCGAGGCGGCGCGGTACGCGCTCTGCGACAACTTCTTCCACGCGGCGTTCGGCGGTTCGTTCCTGAACCACATCTGGCTCATCGCGGCCCGCACGCCCGTCTTCCCCAACGCGCCCGCGAGCGTGGTCGCGCAGCTCGACAGCCTCGGGCATCTGGCGCATGACGGCTTCGTCACGCCCGACGGCTTCGCGGTGAACACGTCGTTCAGCGTCAACTCGCCCCACCCCGCGGGCGTCCCGGCGAACCAACTCGTACCGAACCAAACCTTCGCCACGATCGGCGACCGTCTCACCGGCAAGAAGATCAGTTGGGCCTGGTACTCCGGTGGCTTCGCCGCCGCGCTGGCCGGCAATCCCGATCCGCTGTTCCAATTCCATCATCAGCCGTTCGTGTACTTCGCCAACTACCGGGACGGCACCACCGCCAAGGCGCAGCACCTGAAGGACGAGACCGAGTTTTTCACCGCCGCGCGGAATGGTACCCTCCCCGCCGTCTCCTTCATCAAGCCCCTGGGCCCCGACAACGAGCACCCCGGATACGCGGACATGGTCACTGGCGAGCAGCATGTGCTCGACCTGATCAACGCAATCCGCAACGGGCCTGATTGGAAACACGCGGCGATCATCATCACCTACGACGAACATGGCGGGTTCTGGGACCACGTCGCCCCGCCCGTGGTGGACCGCTGGGGCCCGGGAAGCCGCGTGCCGACGATCATCATTTCGCCGCTCGCGAAACGGCACCACGTGGATCACCACCGCTACGACACGACGTCGATTCTCGCGTTCATCGAGCACCGCTGGGGACTGGCGCCGCTGACCGATCGGGACGCCCACGCCGGCGATCTGACGGCCGCCTTCGACTTTACCGGCAATCAAGACAATTGAGGAGACGGTTTACCTGACCCCGGGCGCAAGCCCGGGGTTACTGGGAGGAGGGAGCTGAGAGCCATCGACCCCCGGGCCGCTTAGGGTCGGCCCGGGGGTCTCTGGTCCTGCAACCGACTAGACGTCTAGACCCCTAGACGTCTAGTTCTTTGACGCCGAGACGTCCAGTACTTACTTGCAGACCGGCGCGCCTTCGGCGCTCGTCGTCGCCGCGGGAGCGGTCGGGGTCACGGCGCCGATGTAGATGGCGCAGGACACCGGAGTGTTGATGTTCGTGACGCTCGCGGTCCACCCAGCCTGCGTGCCCGTCCCCGTGGTGATCGTCCCCAGGGTGTTGCCGGTCGTGGCGCACCACGCGGCCTTGCCGGCGGCGGGCGGGTTGGTGCAGGTCGTCGACGCGCTGTACTTGAGCGAGTCGGAGAAATACGCCTCTTCCGCGGTGACCAGGTTGCGGAGATCCGACTTCATCGACGCCGCATACGCCTTCTGCTTCGTGTTGGCGAACTTCGGGATCGCGATCGCGGCCAGAATACCGATGATGACGACCACGATCAGCAGCTCGATCAGCGTAAAGCCCTTGCGATTCACAACCACCTCCTGAGTGAGTTGAAGCCCTTTGTCCCGGTTCACGTTGTTACGGCGGCCGGGATCTGATCGAAGTCCGCCGTTTTATCGAGAAATCGGTCGGCGCCCAGGGACAGCGCCTTCACCCGATGTTCATCCGTTCCGTGGTTCGTCAGGACCACCACCGTGGTGGCCGGACGCGTCTTCTTGATGAGCTCCAGCACCGCCATGCCGCTGCCGTCCTTCAGGCGGAGATCGAGGATCACGGCGTCGGGGAGGGTCCGCCAAATCACTTCCAGGGCCTCCTGCACCCCCTCCGCCGTCCCTACCACTTCGGCTCCAGGGACCGTCCCCAGGAGCTCCTCCAGGCGGCGCCGGACCACCTTCGAGTCTTCGACGATTACAATCCGGCCCACCTTGACCTCGTTGTGTCGAGTCACGTCATGTCCGACGGGGAACAGAATACGGACGGCGGCGGGACGGCTGTATCGGGAAGGCGGGAAGGCGGGATGTGCGGGGTGAAGACGGCGGGCTGTCGGTCTCCGTCCTACATCTTGTGCTCCACCGCATACCGGATGAGATCAGCCGTGGTCTTGAGACCCAGCTTGTCGAGCAGGCGCGTCCGGTACGTACTGACGGTCTTGGCGGATAGCTGGAGGTCGGCCCCGATCTCCTTGACGCTCCGGCCTTTCCCGAGAAGCCTGAGGACCTCGTGCTCCCGGTCCGACAGCACATCGAGGGTGGGGGCCTCGCTGAGACCTCCCACCTCCCGCGCCAGCCGCTCCGCCAGCTCCGCGCTGACGTACGTCCCCCCGGCATGCGCCTTCCGGATGGCCGCGATCAGCTCCTCCGACGAGTGCTCCTTGGTGACGTAGCCCGACGCCCCCGCCTTGAGCGCCCGCACGGCGTACTCCTCCTCCGCGTGCCCCGACAACACAATGACTTTGACCTTGGGAAAACGCTCCCGCAGGTCACGGAGCGTCTCGACGAAGCTCGTGCCCGGTATCGCGACATCCAGGAGCACGACGTCCACAGGCTCCTTCTGGAGCTGGGCCAGCGCGCCGGCACCGGAGGTCGCTTCCACAGCCACCCGGATATCCGGAGACTCCGCGAGCAGGCGCGTCACACCCTCCCGGACGATGCGATGATCGTCGACCGACATCACGCGGATCATGTGGACAACACCTCCCCTAACGGAAGTTCGAGGGTCACCGTCGTTCCGGCTCCCACGGTGCTCTCGACGCGAACCCTTCCACCCCACGCCTCGGCCCGCTCCTGCATGCCCAACAGCCCGAACGATCCGGCCTTCGCGGCATCGGCGTCGAATCCGCGGCCATTGTCCTGGATTACGACCGTCAACGAGTGATCATGCGGGACGACCTCGACCTGCACCCGCGTGGCCGCCGAGTGCCTGGAAATATTCGTGAGCGCCTCCTGGCAGATCCGGAACGCCGCCGTCGCGCGCTCGTCGGGGACCGGCACGTCGCCCGGAGCATCGATCCGCACCGCGATACCGGTCCGCTTGGTGAACTCACGCGCCTGCCACTGGAGCGCCGCGACGAGTCCCAGGTCGTCCAGCACACCGGGCCGGAGATCACTCGAGATCCGCCGGCCGATCTGCACCGCGTCCTCGAGCAGCTCCCCCATGGCGTCGAAGCGCTCCTGAATGGCCCGGTCCTGCGGCAGGCGGCTCCGCACCCAGGCGAGGTCCATCTTCACGCCGGTCAGCGCCTGCCCCAGTTCGTCGTGAATCTCCCGCGCAATCCGGGTCCGCTCCGCTTCACGACTCCGCTCCGCGGTGGCTGCCAGGGTCCGCACCTGGGCGAACGCGTCGCGCACCCTTCGCTCAGCCTCCATCCGGCCCACCTGTGCGTCATCCGTCGAACGCGCGTAGCGCAAGGTGACCAACGTCGTCACGATGGAGCTCATCAGCACCAGGAGCGAGAGCCCGAGCTCGAGCCCGTACCACCCCATCCGTTCACCAGCCAGCCGCAAGGCCCCGATGAGCACGAGCGCGACGATCAACCGGGGGAGCAGCTTGCGCGCGAGGGACCCTCCGGGACCGGGACTCGTCAGCACCGTCATCACCGGCCCCGAGTCGTCCCTCACCAGCACACCGGTGGCGAGCGCCAGAAATGCGAGGGCGGTATGGAGGGCCATCTGGGTCGGCGAAGCGTCGTTCGTCAGCTCGGCGGCGCTGTACAAGTACCCCAAGAGGACGATGGACGCGCCGACCATCACCATGAGGCCGAACGATTCGCGCAGCCAGGGCGAGAGCTGCCGCGAAGAGCCGAACATCAGCGCGAACGACAACACGAAAAACTGAAACGCGCTATTGACGCCCGGCCGCCCCGGAGACCAGATGGTCGTGGGATCTTGAATGAAGATCTGGTCGATGCCGAGGTCCCGGCCCAGGAGGTATTCGGCGAGCGTGAGCGTCGCGATGAGGCACACCACCACGGCGCACGCGGCACCCACCAGCCGGGTCCGGTATCCCGCGCCCGACGACACCGAGATCCAGAGCGAGACGCCCGCGAGCACGAGGGCCAGCGCCGTATTCACCTTCATCGACGGCCAGCCGGGCACCACCGTCGTGAGCACGGCGACGTCGAAGCGCCAGCCGATCAAGGCGCCCGACCCCACCAGAATCACGAGCAGGGCGGTGGCCGTAGCGATCTGGTGACGACGAGGGGACAGTGGCATGGGTTGCCAGGTCCAAGGTGGTCTTGGCGCCCAAACTTCGCCATTAAACCTGTGCAATTTGCTACCTCCCCACCCCCCTCCAACCCCCGTAGTTTTCACGCCTTATGCGCCCTGGCAGCCCCCCTTGCTGCACCGCTGCGACAGTATCGTCGCCACAGCGGTGCCTGTGCGATTCGCGCCCTATCACACTTTTTGGGGCCGAGTGGCGGCACGGGATATCCAATAGATGAAGGGGATGTCCTGGAAACGGCTGTCCCCATACCTGCCGATCGGAGGCGTCGTCGTCGCGACGCTTCTCGTTTCGCAATGCAAAGTGGACAAGCTGATCGGGCCTCCGAATGGGGGGGTGCTCACCCTGAGCCCCCTGTCCGTCTCCGATTCCGCTCCCCTCGGATCCACGGGCGGACGGACCCAGCAGCTGATCGTCGGGAACGGGGCGACGGGCCGCATCACCTGGACCGCGACGACCGCGCACGGCTCGGCCTGGCTCCACCTCGGGGCCGCGACGGGCACCGCGCCCGACACCCTGCCCCTGACGCTTACGCCCTCGGGGCTGGCGCTCGGCACCTACCGCGACACTGTGGTGGTCACGGGGTCGGGCTCGAGCGAAGGCGAGCTGCGGGTCCCGGTCCAGTTCACCGTTCAGGCCTGCACGGTCACGCCGACCACCGTCGGCTCCCAGGTCACGGGAGCCCTGGGCGTCGCGTCCTGCGGCGCGCCGCACCGCTCGGATCATCCGTCCGCGCTTTACTCGTTCTCCGGATCGATCGGCGATTCGGTCTCGATCGAGCTGACCGCGCCCGCCGGCTACCTGGTCTTCGATTCGACCACCACGCTCTCCAAACCCTCCTTCGCGGAGAGCGGGACCTGCGGCGGCGTCGCCGGCAACCCGTGTCTGTACTATCAGCGCCTGCCGCGCACCGGCAGCTACGTCGTCGAAGTCACGACCAACACGGCGGCAGATTCGGGCGCGTACACGCTCACGTTGTCACCGCCGCGCTTGCCCGCGGCCCCGGCGACCCTGGCGCAGCTCCAGGGCGACTCAGTGACGGTCGTGAACACCGGGGACACCGTGTCGCAGAACGCGCTGGTCTTCCAGGGCGTGGTCTCCGACCCTGACCGTCCCGACTCCCTGCATCTCGAAGTGGAAGCGAAGCCGACCAGCGTCGCCTTCACGGGCACCGGCATCACCGCGGGCGCCCCAGTGAAGAACGGGCAGGTCGCGCGGGTGCGAGTGGGCGGTCTTGCGGATGACTCGTCCTACCACTGGCGCGCGCGGGCGGTGGATCAGACGGGCCGGGTCGGACCGTGGCTCTCCTACGGTGGGAATGCGGAGACCGTGGCGGACTTCGTCCTCGGGAATTCGCTCGCGACGCCGGGTGCCCTCGCGCAATTCAAGTCGGACAACGTCACGATCATCCCCGTCGGTGGGACCAATGTCACGCGCGCGCTGACCTTCAAAGGATTGGTCACGGATCCTGCGCAGGGAGAGTTCGTCCGCCTCGAGGTCGAGTACCAGCCACTGGGCACCGCGTTCACGAACGTCGCCAAGGTCTCCTCACCGCTCAGTCCGCCGGGTAACACGGTCGCGGCCGCCAGCCTGGCACTGACCGACAACGTCTCCTACCACTGGCAGGCGCGGGAAGTCAGCCAGTCGGGCCGGACCAGCGGCTGGGCGGCGTTCGGCGGGAACGCGGAGAGTGCCGCCGATTTCAAGGAAGCCCTCACCCCGCAGCAGCTGGTGTTCGTCGCGTCGCCCACCGGGGATACCGCCGGCGCACCGATTCACCCGACCGTTCAGGTCGCCGCACGTGACTCGCTCGGCAACACGCTCGCGAGCTTCCACGACTCGATCACCATCACCATCGATTCGAATCCGGGCGCCGCGACCCTGTCGGGCACCGCGAAAGTCGCCGCCGTCGCTGGCGTGGCGACCTTCCCCGGGCTCTCGCTCGACAAGACCGGCGTCGGCTACCGGCTCCGCGCCACCCTCGCGTCCCCCGCCCTGACGGTCCAGTCGGGCCTGTTCAACGTCAGCTCGGGCGCGATCTCGAGCAGCCTGTCGACGGTGGCGGCGGCACCGGCGACGATCCATGCATCGAAGGGCGACAGCATCTCGACCATCACCGTGACGGTGAGGGACCCCCTCGGCAACCCGGTCCCGAACGTCACGGTGATTCTGTCGGACACGGCGACGGGAGACTCCCTGCGTCAACCGGCCGCGACCACGAACTCGCTCGGAGTCGCGACCGGGAGCGTCAGCGCGAGACTCGTCGGCGTGAAGACCATCACCGCCACCGCGGGGAGCCAGGCGATCACGCAGGTCGCGACCGTTACGGTGCTCCCGGCGCACGCACAGAACCTCACGTTTACGGTCCAACCGACGAGCACCAGCGCGGGCGCCACGATTACCCCCGCCGTCCAGGTCACCGCCCGGGACTCCCTCGGCAACGTCGA
>DATEGY010000352.1:0-2184 GCA_035279865.1 Gemmatimonadales bacterium
ACCGCTCCCGGACTGCGTAGGTCAGGTGGGTCACCCGCCGGGTCGGCTCCGCGCGGACTGGCTCCAGGGCCACGCGGCCCGCGTCCACGCCCTCGAACAGGCGGATTCCGGAGCCGAACAGCACGGGTGAGAGCGCGATCGAGAACTCGTCGATCAGGCCGGCGTTCACGTACTCCAGGATCGTTGCGCCGCCGCCCGCGATGCGGACGTCTCGGTCGCCGGCGGCCTCGCGGGCCTGGTCGAGCGCGAGCTCGATGGCGTCGTTGACGAAGTGGAAGGTGGTCCCACCCGGCCGTTCCCAGGGGTCACGCTTCTCGTGCGTCACGACGAAGACCGGCGTGTGGAACGGCGCCTCCTCCGGCCACGCCTGCTCGCCGGCGTCGAACATGCGCTTGCCCATCACGCTCGCGCCGGTGCGCTCGAACGTCTCCCGCACGATGTCGTTGTCGCGCCCTTCCTCGCCACCCTCGCCGAGCTTCAGGTTCTCCCGGAAGAACCGCTGCGGGAATACCCACTGCTGCAATTCCATCCACTGCTGCCCCATCAATTCCTCGAGGGATTCGGGCGCGATGAACCCGTCCAGCGACATCGACACGCTGAAGAACACCTTCCCGGCCATCAGCCCTCCGCTCCCTTCCGAACGATCTCGGCGACGTAGGCAGCCAGGTTGCTCAGGGTCTGCTGGCCGCCCTCGATCGCGTGGTACTTCTCGACCGCCTCGTCGCGCAGTTCCTTGGTGGGGAACACCGTGCGCATCTCGATCCGGGTCGCCGCGCCGTCGGGCGCGAACGTGAGGACCGACTCGAAGGCGTTCGGGTCGCCGCGGGACTCACCGTGCAGCAGCGCGATACGCTCCGGCGGGGTGATCTCGGTCCAGGAGATCCACTCCTGGTAGTCCGTCCCGTCCGGTCCGTGCATCACGAAGTCCCACTCCCCGCCGAGGCGGAACTCGAACGCCCGCGTGGTGGTGGTGAACCCCTCAGGTCCCCACCACTGCGACAGGTGCCGCACCTCGGTGAACGCCTCGAACACCAGCTCCCGTGGGGCACTGATGACCCGGGAGATCACGATCTCGCGGTCGGCCGTCGCGGACTGTGCCGGCGCTCCTCGTCCCGTCGCGCTCATCAGCTACTCCTGCCTTGCTTGAGGTCCTGCACGTACGCGTCCAGCCGGACGAAGCTCTCGTTCCAGAACTGCTCGAATCCGCCGGTCCACTCGTGGATCGGTCGCAGCCCGCGGGCGTCAAGGCCGTACAGGCGCTGCTTGCCTGCCTTGCGGTCCCGCACCAGACCGACCTCCCGGAGCACCCGCAGGTGTTTGGACGCCCCCGGCTGGGCCATCCCCAGCTCCTGGGCCAACTCGGTCACCGGCCGCTCACCCGCCCGCAGCAGTACCAGGATCTCCCGGCGCTGCGGCTCGGCGATCGCGTTGAAGACGTCCGACGTCGTCGCTGCTCGTGCCATGGGCGCCATCATATGCCGATATCGGCATGCGTCAAGCCGGAGGAAATCAGGCAAGTCATGTCAGATGACGATCGTGACCCTTGTCAGCGGTTGCGGAGACGCGTATCCCGGAGACGGCACGCGCGACGTCGGCAGGCAGGGAGGACGAGCACGCCAGGCCGGGCATGGTGGTCCGGCTGACGGCCGCCGCCGGAGCGCTCGGCGTATCACGCGACTTGCTGATCACCACCCTCTGATTCGTCGGGTCGTTCGATGAGCTTGCCGTCTTGAATACCGCGCCGGCCCGAACCAGCGCGACGAGGTGGGGTGCGTTGACGGCCCGCCACCGGGTCTGTGCTGATTCGATGAGCTTGAACGCCATCGCGACACCGGCGGCGCGGGAGCCGGGGCCCTTGGTGACTCGCTGGCGAAGCCTGAGCTGGTGAGGAAGTTCCACGACAACGCCGTGAGGTCCCTCCCGGAGGAGCGCGCGGCCGAGATCGCGGCCCGAACGCTCGCCCTTCCTGACGCTCAGAGCGTCGAGGATCTCACCGCGCTGCTGACCTTGGTGGGGGAGCGCGCGGTCGAGACAGTTACCGCTCCCGGACTGCGTAGGTCAGGTGGGTCACCCGCTGCGTCGGCTCCGCGCGGACCCGCTCCAGGGCCACGCGGCCCGCGTCCACGCCCTCGAACAGGCGGATTCCGGAGCCGAACAGCACGGGTGAGAGCGCGATCGTGAACT
>DATEGY010000353.1:0-3080 GCA_035279865.1 Gemmatimonadales bacterium
CCTGGAGAAACCCGTTCGTCGTGACCAACGCCGACGTTGGAAGCGGCCCCGTCGCCGCTGGCGCCGCGCAGGGCGTCAATCCCGCGGACAGCTTGAGCGTCAGGCTGTACCCGCGCACGGCAGAACCCGCCGGCGTGACGCCGCTCAGGTTCACGTCGATGCCGATGCACGGCGTGGCGGGCGAGATGATGCACGGCGCTGGGTGGGCCTGCGTCGTGGCACAGGCCGCGGCGCCGTTCGTATTGTTGGTGAACAAGGTGAGTCCCGGAACCTGCTGATTCGCCACGAACAGGTCAGGCTTGCCGTCCCCCGTCACGTCCGCAAGCCCGACTCCCGCGGGGCCGCTTCCGGCGGGGAGCGTGATCGGAGACCAGGTGCCGCACGGTGAGCCCACGGGTGCCGTGTTGCCGAAGCAGCCGAGGCCGTTGCCGAGGAGGATCTTGACCCCATCGGTGGCCCCATGCGCGTCGTCGACCACGGCGATATCCGGATAGCCGTCCCCGTTCACGTCCCCGGCCACCACGCCCTGCGGGCTCAGGCCCACGCCGGGTATGTCGAGCCGGGTGCCAGGCCCGCACCCCGAGGCGCACGGTGCGGTTCCCAGCGCGCCACTGCCGTCGCCGAACAGGACCGAGATCACCGGAACGCCACCGACCCCGCCGTTGTTCGAGACGACGACATCCGGGTTCAGGTCGCCGTTCATGTCCGCCACCGCAGCGGCCACCGGGTTCGCGCCGATCACGTATGGGGTGGGAGCCGCCGCGAACGGATCTGAGGCGGAGCCGCCGTTCAAGAGCGTGAAGAGCTGCGAGCCGTTGTTGGCCCCGACGACCAGGTCAAGCCTGCCGTCCCGGTTCAGGTCCGAGATCACGACCGAGTTGGGGTTGGATCCCGAGGGGGCACCGGTGAGGGGGTATGACTTGGCGGGGAAAGCACTGAACGAAGTACCGGTGCCGTCTCCGAAGAAGACGGCGACGGAATTGCCCAGATAGTTCGCGGTGACGAAGTCGAGCTTGGAGTCGCCGTTGACGTCCCCGACCGCGACCTGAACGGGCATGACCGAGGCAGCAAACGGTGGGATCGGGAACACACTCCGGGTGAAGTTCACGGTGCCGGTGGCGGTGAGATTGTTCTTGAACACCGTCGCGGCGCTGGACTGCCTGTTCACGACCACGAGGTCTGGGCTCCCGTTCGCATCGAAATCAGCGACCGCGAGGTAGACCGGCTGCGAGGTGGTGCTGGCACCGACGGTGAACATGACTTGCGGGCTTCCAGCGGCAGGCGTCGCGAAGCCCGGCCCGAGCAGGATCGTCACCGTGCCCGCGGTCGGATTGGTCACCGCGAAGTCCATGTTGCCATCGAGGTTGAAGTCGCCCGGAACAGCCATGCTGCCGCCCACGCTCGTGAGGAAGGTTGTCCCCGAGGCAGGCGAGAACACGGGGTCTGGGCCCGGGAGCGGGGCTGCCGCGTGTGCGGGCGCAGCCCCATGTCCCGCGATCCCCAGCAGGAGGACCAGGGACATGATTCTGAGGAGACGCTTGTTCATTTGCTGATTCTCCCTTCGGCAGATTCGCCGCGGCGGACAGGTTGTCTGGTTGCTTCCGATTCCGGGACCGGGCATCAGCGCCCGCGTCCAGACGTGTCAGTTCATGAGGACGACGGTGCGATTGAAGCGACCTTCCGCCGTGACGAGCCGGACGAAATACAACCCCGGCTTCACCGACCGATGTGCGTCATCCGTCCCATCCCAGATGGTGCGATACGATCCCGCTCCGAATGTGCCGGCGAGCAGCGTCCTCACCCGTCGACCATCCACGGAGAAGACCGCCAGCTCACTCGCTCCGGCCTTCCCGAGAGTGAAACTGAATGCCGAGGTACGGGTGAAGGGATTGGGCGATGCCGGTGCGAGCGCGGAGACCAGCGGCGCCGCGGGCCCACCGCGCGACAAGTCCACTTGCTGGTTCGAACGGTCGCGCGCATCCACGCTCGCGATGCCGATCTTGGGATCGCCGGAGGCTTTGGCGCGGAAGCCGATGATCGCGATCACGCCGTCGCCCGAGAGGCCCGGCCGCTCGCGCCCGAGAACTGCAACATCCGCATCTCCGGGGCCCGAGGACAGCACGACGCCGTCCTGAGCCAATGCCAGGGCCCCGGCTTCCACCGACGCAGGGTCGACGACGGTCGGATCCCAGCCGAGTTGCGTGGACACGGCCTGCAGATTGCCGGCTCCCTTCATGCGCAGCTCGGCGGTGAACGTCTCGCCGGCCTCGACACGTGACGGGACCGCCAGGGTCAGCTCATCGCGATCCGCAGCGGCAGGTACCCGGGCGAACTGTGGCGAGGGACCCTTGCTGAAGTTCATCGACAGGACGATCAGGTCTTCGAACCCGATGAAGTCATCGGGATGGGGCCGCCCCGACGGAGTGCGATCCATCGTGGGGCCGATGTCCAGGTGCGCCGTGGTGCCCGGGGACGCTGGCACGACCGTTCCGTACACACTCCCCAGAGCGGACACGTCATTGGTGCTCACGACGTCATCGCCCTGTCCGATCGTCGTCCCGTTGGTCACGTCTCCGAGGAGATAGTTGAGCGAGCCGTTGCTCATGTTGGAGACCAGGGTCAGATTGCAGGGGTCGGTGATGTTCACGACGTAGTACCAGTACCCACGCGTGGGCGGCGTGTCGGTGAACGTCGTCGCAGGGGCGCCTGCCGGAGCCCCCAATCCAACGCCATTCGCGTCGAGCGTGACGGCACCGTTCCGCGCCAACAGCCGGCCCTCCACGGCGGCGCCGGTCGCCGCGGTGATGGATGTCAGCGCCAGGATGTTGCCCTTGAACACCGAGCTGGTTCCCAGCGTCGCCGAGCTGCCCACCTGCCAGAAGATGTTGGCCGCCTTGGCGCCGCCGGCCAGGATCACCTGCCGACCGACGGTCGTTGTGAGTGTGGTGCCCATCTGGAAGATGAACACCGCATTGGCATCGCCCTGGGCGTCGAGCGTCAGGTCGCCGGAGGAAATCGCCAGCGTCGACGTCGACTTGTACAGGCCCGGGGTCAGGGTCTGTCCGCCGAGATTGCCGGCG
>DATEGY010000354.1:0-2675 GCA_035279865.1 Gemmatimonadales bacterium
GATAACCTCCGTCCGCCAACGGAGAAGAAGGCTCGGATCCCCGGAAAAAGCATTCTCATACACGCGCTGAAACTCCTGTCGTCCCTGCTCCAGGGTCGCCCCCGCACGCAGCCGTGCTAGAGCGAGGGATACAGCCACCTCACTGTATGCAGAACCGTTCGGCCCCACCTGATAAGGCGCCCAGACGTCGTTCGTAGAGAACGCAGTGAGATAGTCGAGTGACCGCGGAGCCACGCCGACGACAGTGTAGGCCGTGTCATTCAAAGTGACGGTCCGCCCCAGGACGTCAGCGCGCCCGCCGAATTCTTGCTGCCAGTAACCGTACCCGAGCAGCAGTGCTGGTGGGCTCCCTGGCACTTCCTCCGACGGCAGGAACGGGCGTCCAAGAGCGGGGGCCAGTCCAAGCGTTGACAGGAGGTCGGGCAGCATGAACCCGACCTTTACGTTGGCTGGATCTGGAGGCCGGGACTGCATGCTGCGGTGGCCGATCATTTCCACGGCGTCGAAGGCGCGTGTTGTACCACGAAGTCGCTCGAGCACCTCCCCGTTCGGAACTAAGTGGATCCCCGGTCCGGGCTCGAACTCGTTGAGCAGGACCAACCGATCCTCACCCTGGAACGGCAGTGGGTGGAGAATCACGTGGTTCAGGATGCTGTAGACGGCGGTGGTGGCACCAATGCCGAGGGCGAGGGTCACCAGCGCGGCCGCGGTGAGCCCGGGTCGCTTGAAGATACTCCGGAGTCCGAATCGCAGGTCTTGTAGGAGTGTGTCCATGGTCGAGTGAACGCTCATTCCGCCCGCAACGCGTCAACAGGGTTCACACGCGTTGCCCGTCGGGCCGGCACCCAGCACGCTGCAATCGCCGCGAGCAAGAGCGCCGCGCCCGCTGCACCGAGTACTGCCGGATCGCGAGGCGACTCTTGGAATAACTGTGCCGCGATGAACCGTCCGCCGATGATCGCCACGGCAGCGCCAGCCAATATGCCGAGCCCAACGACCACCATCCCATCCCGCAGAACCATCCGACGCACCCGCCCCGCCCCGGCCCCAAGCGCCATCCGCACCCCGATCTCCTGGGTGCGCCGACCGACCATGTATGCCAGGACTCCATAAAGCCCAAGGGCGGTCAGGAGCAGGGCCAGGGCACCGTACATGGTGAACATCGTTTTCCCTAGGCGCCACGGCTTCAGCTGGGGGGCGACTGAGCTCTCGAGGGGTTCGATATCGATGTACGGGAGGTTCGGCGCGGCCCCGACCACGGCGCGACGCACCGCGGCGATCATGGCATCGGGTTGGCCGCGTGTGCGGACGTAAAGCGCCGTCGGACTGGCGCCATTGAGTTGCGAAAGCGGTACGTAGTAGAGGGCCCCGTGCAGCTCCAAGACGGTCCACCGGGGCGTATCCTTGGCGATGCCGACGACCGTGGCGCAGGTGCGGTCGTCCCCGATCACGACGCACCGACCGAGGGGATCCTGATTTGGCCAGAATGCGCTCGCCAAGGTTTGGTTCAGCACGATCACCTTGGCGGACCCAGCCCGGTCCTCAGGAGTGAACCCCCGGCCTTGGACGATCGTCATCCCCATGGTGCTGAAGTAGTCCGGCGTAACCGCATACTGGTATGGGCCGCCTCCCGGAAACTCCCTAGGCGTCGGGCGGTCCTGCAGGGTGAGACTCCCTCCGAAGCTGAAATGGAATGGCGAACCCATGGACAAGCTCACGGACTGCACCCCACCCAGGCCACGCGTCACGTCCGCCAGCCGTGCGTACAACGCGGGTATCTGGTCCTGAGAAATTCGCGCGCCCCGGGCGTCGAGCGTGACGCCGAGGACTCGATCCGGTTGGAGCCCAAGGTCAAGACCCTCGAGGTGCCGAACGCTTTGAACGAAAAGCCCTGCCCCGACCAGCAGGACGACGGCGAGGGCCGTTTGTACGGCGAGGAGTCCCCTGATCCCGCGCCAGCGCTGCCCGCCAGTCTCCCGCGGGCCCGAGGTCAGGGACATGGCGAGGGAGGGCCGGGTCGCGCGCCACGCCGGGACGCTCACGCTTAGAAGCGCGGCACACAGCGCGACTCCCGACATGGTCAAGACCCCTCGAAGATCGAGGACCGACGATCCGGTCGCGTTAGGCAGGAAGTACGCCTGCACAACGGGTGCACCCCAAAGCGCCAGAAGCATCGCTGCGATTGCGCCGAGTCCCGCTAGAACTACCGCCTCGAGGACCAGCATTCGGGCGATCCGATACGGCCGCGCTCCCACGGCCAGCCGGATCCCGATATCCCGCCGTCGCGATACGCCGCGGGCCAGAAGGAGGTTCGTGACGTTGGCGCACGCGATGAGTAGCACAATGACGGCCATGGCGCCCACCCAGAGCGCAATGCTCGCCTCCCGGGAGCGGTCGGGACCGCGTGCTTCCTGAATGGGCCCGAGCAGGACGTGCGTCGGCGGCTCGCCTTTGAACACCGGGCGTCCAGCACTCGCGAATGCTGCGGTCACTTGAGCTATCGCTGCCGGTTCTGCGACTCCTGGCCGCATGCGACCAATGATCCCCAGCCACCAATCACCGACGCTGGTTAGGACATCAGGGGCAAAGATGGCCGGTCCGGTAGCAGCGATCGGAAGCCAGAGATCAGGACCGGAGAGATCGATTCCAGTGAACCCGCGAGGAGCCACACCCAC
>DATEGY010000355.1:0-3924 GCA_035279865.1 Gemmatimonadales bacterium
GGCGACCTCGGTCAGGGTTCGCCGGGCGGCCTCTCGCCGTCCTCGAAGCACGGCACCGAGAGCACTCCTGACGACGTGGGCGGATTCGCTGTAGGCGAACGTCATTCTTCCTGGGTGGAATACTACGACGAACGTGCCGAAGCGGACGGCGCCGCGCGTTTAGCGGGTGCGCCCTGGGGGCTTCCGCACGGCGTCCCGCTCTGCCCGGGTGGTCGCCCGGCGCCGGCGCAGCTCGAGCTCGAGGCTCTCCTCTCCGCGCGCCATGGCCCAGCGGTGGTTGGCGCCGAAGATCGGCCGCAAGATCGGAGTGCCGATCCTCAACAGCGGTTTGGTCGCGGCGATCCGCCAGTCGTAGGTGACGTCGACGTGGTCGCCGTCCTCCCGGAACGTCCACACCCCGGTGCCGACGAAGTCGCCCTCGGCGACGAGCTTGAAACCGTCAGGCGGTGTCGACTCGGTGACGGTGAAGCTCCAGCGGAGGGTGTACGGAAGCCACCCCTTGGTGAAGAGGCCGATCCTGCGTCCGACGCCGGTCACCGGGTCGCCCGGGGCGAGCTCGTTCACCTCGAGATACACCGCCGGCCACCAGCGCGGCAGGGACAGGGCGTCGCCAAGGATGTCCGACACCTCTTTTGCCGTGGCCCTGAAGCGCCACCGGGTCAGGAACGCGTACTCGGCCGGCATCGATCTCAGTCCTTGAGGTTGGCCGGGTCGAGGAGCTCCTGCTTCGGACGTTCGATCTTGTGCCGCGATCTCATGATCTCGATCAGCTTTTTGCGTCCCTTGGGTGGGCCGATCATGATCGCGCCCACCAGGCGGTCGTCCTTGAAGAAGAGCTTGCGATAGAACTTTTCCTCGAAGCTGTACGTGCGCACCGACTCGAGGTCGGGCTGCACGTCGGGGGTGACGCCCATCACCGCGAGCGTGGAACCGAACATCGTCGTCGTGTAGGTGGGGACGTCGAAGAAGTCCTCGTCGGCGCCCGCCATGTTGCGCGCGGCCACCCGTCCATGCGCCTCGGCGTTGTCCCAGGTGCCCATCTGGTTGTGCCGCTCGACCATGAGGTCGAAGAACACCGCCACGTCACCGGCAGCGTAGGCGTCCGGCGCGGCGGTCCGCAGCTTGGAGTCCGTGACGATTCCCTTGTTGAGCTCGATGCCCGTGCCTGCCACTGGCTCGGTGTAGTAGTCGAGGCCGACGCCGTACGTCAAAAGGTCGAACTCGACTCTGCGTCCATTCACAGTCTCCGCGAGGTAGCGGCCGTTGAAACGGCTGAACTTCTGCACCTCGTCCGACGTGATGAACTCCACACCCTGCGCCTCGCCCATCTGCCGGCACAGCTGTCCGCCCTCGGCGTCGAGCACGTAGCGGAGGAACCAGGGGCCGCGCATGATCCACGTGAGCTTCGACTTGTGGCGGAAGCTCACGCCCTCGGCCAGCTCGTATCCGATGAAGCTCCCGCCCATGACCAGCACGCGCTCGGAAGCGTCCGCCTTCTCGATGATCGCATCGGTGTCGTCCATCGTCTGGAAACCGACGCATGCCGAGACCTGGTCGGCACCGGGCCACGGCGGAGGCTTTGGACGGCCGCCGGTGGCGATGAGGATCGCGTCGTACTGAAACTCCTGACCGCGGCTCGTACGCACCGTCTTGCCGCGGGCGTCGATCTCGGTGGCCCAGGTTTCGAAATGAACCTCGAGGTTCTGCCTGGCGTAGTCCTCGATCGTGCGCATGAAGACCTTCTCGCGGCGTACCTGCCCGCGCAGGTATCTCGGCAGCGCGACGCGGTTGTACAGAGGGTGGCGCTCGGCGGCGATGATCACGATCGAGGCCTCCGGGTCCGCCTTGCGGAGGTCCTCGGCGCAGGTCTGGCCCGCGATGCCGTTGCCGAGAATGACGTAACGACGCGTCACTTAAAGGACAAGACTGTAGATGTAGGCGTTGTCCTCGGCATTCGCCAAATCGTATCCGGAAGCGCTCAGGTCACCGGCGGCCGGGTGCCCCCGCGGGAGGGCGACGGTCACGTGCTCGAGTGAGTCGGCGTCGGCCTCGAACCTCAGCGCCATCAGCAGGTCCCTGAGGACGCCGCCGCTGCCGGCAACGAACGCCACGGCCAGGTGCGGCCCCCACGGCTCCCGCAGGCCCGCCAGCGCCCGGCCGCCGGTGCCGGCTCGAAGCATGCCGGCCGACGCGAGCCGGTCCAGCTCATCCGGGCCGAGGTCCTGCGCTCCGTTGAAATCGGCCGTGACTCCCCCGTAGAGCTCGATCCCAGGGCTGCCGGCAACAGACGGCCACAGCTTCCTCGCCTCGGCCGCCTCGGGCATGCGCGCCGACTCGCCGCCCTCCATTCGCGTGCCACGCCACCAGCGCACGTCGATCAGCACTCGAAATCCCATCGACTCGAAGAGCGGGACGGCGTCCGGGTTGGCGGTCCCCAGGCGCATCTCGTGATACCCCTGCTCCCGAGCCTCGGTGATCGCGGACGCGAGCATCTCCCGCGCCACTCCCTGGCGCCGGTGGGACGTCGCGACGCGCAGTCCCTCGTACCACGCGAGCCCCCGGGCATACGGGCGGATGCGCTGAAGGCCCACCACCACTCCATCCGCCTCCGCCGCCTGAAATGTCGCACCCGCGTCGGCGACCCATTCGTCGAACACGCGCGGTAGGTAGTCGTGTCCGTCCCAGATGTCTCTTGTCATCTGGATCACCCGGTCGCGGTCCGCCGGCCGCACCGGCCGGATCGTCAGCTCTACACCGGTCGCCACTGGGCAACTCCCGACAATGCCATTCCGCCGTCGAACACCAGCTCGTCGCCATCGCGATGAAGGATCTCCTCGAGGGCCGCACGCCCCACGCCTTCCTCCCAGCCCTCGCCGAACATCGCGCGGCAGTCGACGAGCGCCTCCTCCATCCCCGAATAGCGGGTCGTGATCGGATAGCGGACGAAGCTGACATCCGCAGAGATTCCCATCTGCACGAGCAGCATGAAGAGCTCGCTGAACCTGGGCAGGCGTGAGCCGGACCCGCCTAAGAGCCGGGAGCGGATCACGGCCGCGGGGTGGGGAAGCTCGCTCTCCCGAAGCATCACGAAGACGCGCTCGCGCGCGGTGTCGTTGAGCTTGGTGATGAACGGGACCGGCTCTTCGACGCCGTACAGGACGTGGCAGCAGATCACGAGGTCGGCCGGTGCGACGTCCGCGTCCTCCCAGGCGCTCGCGACGACGGTCATGTTGTCGCGGGGCGCGATCTCGGCGCGCATCCCCTCGGACGGTTCGACCGCGGTCACCCATTCGACCCGCCCCGCCAGCGGCACGGCATGCCGACCGGTGCCGGCGCCGACGTCGAGCAGCGTCTTGCGCGGCGAGAGAAAGGGAGCGATGACGGTGAGGAACTCGTCCGATCGCGTGTGGGTCGAGCGCGCAAAGCTCTTCGCCCTGCGATCCCAGTAACCCGGGTTGGCATGGGTCGCGGCGGCGCGCTCCCGGACCACGGCCCGCCACCTCCCCGCCCAATCGATCTCGTCCATCGCCAATCGAGGCTAGAACACTACGGAGATCGCCGTATTGCAGTCGGTTTTTAACAGGGCTGGGGAGAAACCGGGGACAACTCGACGGGAATGGGTCCACATACTGGGGAGCCATGGCTTTCAGCCCCAAGATCTTGTGCCGGGGATAGGATAGGCACGTCTTGTCCGACCAGGAATTCACGCCCGCCGAATCCGCCCTCCTGCAGCGCTACTTCACCAATCTCGACCGTCCGGTATTTGCTCTTCGCAATCTTCCAGAGGTGGTCAAGGGCGCTCTGTTCTCGCGCTACTCGCGCACCGAAAAGAGCCTGCGCCGGGTGCTGCTGGACGAGTTCATCAACGACCCGGAATCAGGTTTCGAAAGCATCGTGGGAGCGGCGCCGGCCGCCGACGACCGC
>DATEGY010000356.1:0-7040 GCA_035279865.1 Gemmatimonadales bacterium
AGAAATGCCACGGAGCCGGCGCGTAGCGCGTTGTTCTGGTACGGGATTTCGGAGCGGCATGGCCTATGGTACAGGTCATGCCGCTTCGGCTTTCAGAGCACCTCGAACAAGACCGTCCCCGCGAGCGTTTATGGCTCCTCGGCGCCTCCGCGTTGACGGCTCAGGAGCTCCTGGCCATTCTCCTGGGAACCGGGGTGGCCGGTCAGGATGCCCTCGCGGTGGCCGGAGACGTGCTGTCCCGGGTCGACGGGTCGGTCCGCCGGCTGGCGGGGAGGCCCCCCGCCGAGCTGGCCGGCATGACCGGCGTCGGCAGGACCAAAGCGGCCCGGATTCTGGCCGCGCTGGAGCTGGGGCGCCGGCACCTCCTGGAGTCGGATCCGATGCCGGACCGCGTCCGGGGACCCGTGGACGTGCACCGGTTCTATGCGTCGAGGCTGCGGGACCTCCCGGTGGAGGAATTCCACGTGCTGGCGCTCGGGACGCAGAGTCAGATCCTGGGGGATGTCCTCGTCACGCGGGGGATTCTCAACAGCTCGCTGGTGCACCCCCGGGAGGTGTTTCGCGCGGCCATCGCGGAGGCCGCGGCCGGGATCATCGTGGTGCACAACCATCCGTCGGGGGACCCGACGCCTTCGGCGGATGACCGGGCGGTGACGCGGCAGCTGGTGGATGCCGGGCGTCTGCTCGACGTGCCGGTGTACGATCATGTGGTGATCGGAGGAGGGCGTTTCGTGAGCTTCGCGGAGGCGGGACTCCTGTGACCGGAACGGTGCCGCTCCTGGCGCCGGAGCTGGCACGCGCCGTCGCGGGTCAGCGGGAGCGTCTCGATCTCGACCTCCTGGCCCGCGCGTACGATGCGAGCGCGCGCGCGCATCAGGGGCAGAAGCGTCGCTCCGGGGACGACTTCGTCTCCCATTCCGTGGCGGTCGCCACCATTCTCGCCGAGCAGCAGTTCGATTCCACCACCATCGCCGCGGCTCTCCTGCACGACGTCGTGGAGGACTCCGCCGTCACACTGGAAGACATCCGGCGCGACTTCGGGTCCGAGATCGCCGGGCTGGTGGACGGGCTGACCAAGCTTTCGAATCTGACGTTCCGGTCCACGGCCGAGGAGCAGGCGGAGAATTACCGGAAGCTCCTCCTGTCCATCGCCAAGGACGCCCGCGTCATCATCATCAAGCTCGCAGATCGCCTTCACAACATGCGGACGCTCGAGCACCTCAACCGGGACCAGCAGCAGCGCATCGCGCTCGAAACCCGGGAGATCTACGCGCCTCTGGCCCACCGTTTCGGCATGGCGCGGGTGAAAGCGGAGCTCGAGGATCTGGCCTTCGAGTTCCTGGAGCCGGCCGAGTACACCGAGCTGTCGCGCCTCATCACGCAGACCCAGGAGGAGCGGGACAAGGTCATCGAGCGCCTGCGGGGGCCCCTTCTGCAGGCCCTGACCACCGCCGGGATACCCGGCGCCGAGATCGTCGGGCGCGTGAAAAATCTCTGGTCGGTGCACCGGAAGATGAAGAAGCGTGACCGGCCCTTCGAGGAGATCCACGACCGGCTGGCGGTGCGGGTGCTCGTGAACACGGTGGCCGAGTGCTACCACGTGCTCGGCATCGTCCATCACGCCTGGACGCCGCTCCAGGAGCGGATCAAGGACTACATCGCGAGCCCCAAGCCCAACGGCTACCAGTCGCTGCACACCACGGTGTTCGGCCCCGGCGGCCGTCTCTATGAGATCCAGATCCGCACTCGCGAGATGCATCGCACCGCCGAGTACGGTATCGCGGCGCACTGGCTGTTCAAGGAAGGAAAGGCCGCGGACGAGCTCGACCATCAGCTCGGCTGGTTCCGCCAGCTCCTCGAGCTGCAGCAGGATACCCACACACCCGAAGAATTTCTCGAGTTCCTGAAGATCGATCTGTACCAGGACGAGATCTTCGTGTTCACGCCCCGCGGGGACGTGAAGCGGCTCCCCGCCGGCGCCACACCGCTCGACTTCGCGTTCACGGTGCACACGGAGGTGGGCCAGCATTGTCAGGGCGCCCGCATCAACGGGAAGATCAGCCCCCTCCACCGCGCGCTCACCAACGGGGACACCGTGGAAGTCCTCACCAGCCCGCGCGCCCGCCCCTCGCGCGACTGGCTCGCCCATGTGCGCACCGCCCGGGCCCGCCACAAGATCCGCCAATGGGTGAAACAGGAAGAGCACGAGCGCAGCGTCACCCTGGGCCGGGAAATCCTCGACCGGGAGTTCCGGCGCCGCCGCTTGAAGCCCCCGCTGCCCGAGCAGCTCGAGGCCGCGGCGGTCACCCTGTCCGTCGGGACCGGCGAGATGCTCGAGGCTTCTATCGGCCGCGGGGACGTGGCCCTGGGCCAGGTGATGAAGGCGCTCTTTCCCGACCTGCCGGCGGAGGCCATACAGGCCCCGCGACCCACCGGGTTCGGGCGGGTCATGCAGCGCCTCCGGCTCGGTCGCGGGATCAAGATCCAGGGGGTGGACGGGCTCATGGTCCGGTACGCCCAGTGCTGCCAACCCGTGCCGGGCGACGCCGTGGTGGGATACGTGACGCAGGGACGGGGCATTTCCATTCACCGGGCCGACTGCCCGAACCTCCTGACGCTGGCGAATGAGGTGGAACGCCGGGTCGAGATCGACTGGCAGGAGTCCGAAGGCGAGACGTTCGTAGTGCGGCTGGCCGTGGGCGGCGAAGACCGGCGGGGACTGTACGCGGACATCTGCGAAGCGGTCAGCGGCACCGGCACGAACATCCGCTCGACCGAGCTGGCCTCCCGGGACGGTTCCGTGTTCGGCGCCCTGCTGGTGGAGGTGGAGAACCAGACGCACCTGAACAAGGTGATGCGCGCGGTCCGCCGCGTGAAAGGCGTCACCGAGGTCTCACGCCGGGACTCGGGGGCTCAATTGGAGGGGCCCGCGGTGTAACTTTGGGGGAATGTCCTTCGCCCCTGAGACCCCCTTCCAGCCCGCCGGTGATCAGCCCCGCGCCATCCGCGAGCTCACGCAGGGGCTCGCCCGCGGGGACCGGTACCAGACCCTTCTGGGCGTCACGGGATCCGGCAAGACGATGACCATCTCTCAGGTCATCGCGGACTTCGGCAAGCCCGCACTCGTCCTGTCGCACAATAAGACTCTCGCCGCGCAGCTCTATGGAGAGTTGAAGGCGTTCTTTCCGCGGAACGCGGTCGAGTTTTTCATTTCGTACTACGACTACTACCAGCCCGAAGCGTACGTCCCGCAGACCGATACTTACATCGCGAAGGATTCGTCGATCAACGACGACATCGACCGGTTGCGGTTGCGGGCGACCTCCAGTCTGATCGAGCGGGACGACGTCATCGTCGTGGCGTCGGTGTCCGCCATCTACGGCCTGGGTGACCCCGAGCTGTACCGGAAGCTGATGGTGACGCTTGCCGTCGGGGAAGAGCGGGGGCGCGACGCGATCCTCGAGGACCTGGTCCGCATCCAGTATGTGCGCAACGACGTCGCGCTGGAGCGCGGCGCCTTCCGTGTGCGGGGCGACACCATCGAGGTGTTCCCGGCCTACGAGGAGCAGGGCGTTCGCCTCGAGCTGTGGGGGGATGCGGTCGAGCGCGTGACCAAGTTCGACCCCGTCACGGGCAACGCTATCGCCGAGCTCAAGCGCGCCGCGATCTACCCGGCCACCCACTTCGTCACCCAGCGCCCGTCCGTGGAACGGGCGGTGGGGGCGATCCGGGCCGAGTTGAAAGACCGGCTGGCCGAGTTGCGGGCCCAGAACAAGCTCGTCGAGGCCCAGCGGCTCGAGGCCCGGACCACCTTCGACGTGGACATGCTCCTCGAGGTGGGGCGGTGCTCGGGGATCGAGAACTATTCGCGGCATCTCCGGGGGAGTGCGCCGGGTGAGCGCCCGGCCTGCCTCCTCGACTACTTCCCGGACGACTTCCTCTGCGTGATCGACGAGTCGCACCAAACCTTGCCCCAGGTGGGCGGGATGTACGAGGGAGACCGCTCCCGGAAACAGACGCTCGTGGACTACGGGTTCCGGCTCCCCTCGGCGCTGGACAACCGGCCCCTCAAGTACGACGAGTTCTTCCGGCTCACGCCGAGGATGATCTTTGTGTCGGCCACGCCGGGTGAAGAGGAGCTCAAGCTGTCCGGCGGCGTGGTCGTGGAACAGATCATCCGTCCCACCGGGCTCGTCGACCCGGAGGTCGAAATCCGGCCGGTGAAAGGGCAGGTCGACGACCTGCTGCATGAGGTGCGGGAGCGGGCCAAGGCGGGAGAGCGGGTGCTCGTGACCACGCTGACCAAGCGCATGGCGGAGGACCTCACCGACTACCTGCAGCAGCAGGCCGTACGGGTGCGGTATCTGCATTCGGAGATCGACGCCATCGAACGGGTGGAGATCATCCGCGGGCTCCGGCTTGGGGAGTTCGACGTGCTGGTCGGCATCAACCTGCTGCGCGAAGGCCTGGATTTGCCGGAGGTGTCCCTCGTGGCGGTCCTGGACGCCGATCAGGAGGGGTTCCTGCGCTCCGACCGCTCTCTCATCCAGACGGTGGGCCGCGCCGCGCGGAATCTCCATGGCCGCGCCATCCTCTACGCCGACCGGATGACCGGGTCGATGCAGCGGGCGCTGGACGAGATGAGCCGGCGTCGGACCATGCAGCAGGCGCACAACGTGGAGCACGGGATCACGCCCACGTCGATCGTGAAGTCCGTCGGCGATGTCCGGTTTGTCACGCGAGTGGCGGATGCGCGCGTGGGACGTCCGGAGACGGGCGGCGCGAAACGGCCGGCGGACGCCCGCGAACGCGAAGCACTCATCGCGCTGCTGGAGTCCCAGATGCAGGCGGCGGCGGAGCAGCTCGATTTCGAAGCCGCGGCCCTCCTGCGCGATCAGATCCTCGACCTCAAGGCGGAGAGCGATGCCGGGCGCCGTGCGCCTCACCGCGGACGAGCTCAGCCGGTTCGGTGAGGAGCTGGGGCGCACGCTCCAGGCTCCGGCCGTGCTGGGATTCTCGGGAGAGCTGGGGGCAGGGAAGACGACCCTGGTCCAGGCCATCTGCCGCGGACTGGGGGCTGAGTCCCCCGCCACCAGCCCGACCTACGCACTCGTCCACCGGTACCGTGCTCCCGCCGGCCCCGTGTACCACGTGGATGGCTATCGCCTCAAGGCGCCCGCGGACGCGCGGGACCTGGGCTTCGAGGAGATGGAGCGCGAACGGGCCATCGTGCTCATCGAATGGCCCGAACGGGCCGGGACGTGGGCGCCACCACTCGACCGGCACTTCCGCCTGGCGCATGACGAGGATCCCGACCGCCGGTCCCTGGAGGAGGAGTGAGCGTCACGATGCTGGCGGTGGATACCGCGACCGACATCGCGAGCGTGGCCGTGGGAGACGGCTCGGGCGTGGGGTCCGGCGCCCATCAGCAGGGCGCGCGGCGTCACGCGACCGAGATCGTGCGCCTGATCGACTTTGCGCTCTCCCGCGCCGGGGTGCGCGTGGCGGACCTGGATGCGGTGGTGGTGGGAGATGGCCCGGGCTCGTTCACCGGCCTCAGGATCGGGTGGGCGGCGGCGAAAGGGCTGGTGCAGGAATCCGGGGCCGACGTCATCGCGGTTCCCTCCTTGCTCGCGGCGGCGGCGGGAGCGGCGGAGCGCGTGGGGAGCGTGCCGGTGACGGCGTGCTTCGACGCCCTGCGCGGCCAGGTGTACGCCGGGGTGTACGTCGTACACCCCGACCGGGTCGACACGCTGGTGCCGCCGACGCTCACGACCATTGCCGGGCTCGCGGCGCTCTCGCAGGACCGGCGGCCGGCGCTGGCGGTGGGGGACGGAGCCGTACGATACGGAGACGACGTGATCAAGTGGACCGGCGTGGCGCCGGTCCCGTTGGACCAGCTTCCGCCTTCGGCCATGGTCATGCTGGCGCTCGCGGGACGGCCCGGCGCGGGCCGCCGGATCGGGGACTTCGCCACCGCGGAGCCCGAGTACGGGCGGCCGGCGGAAGCGCAGGCGAAATGGGAGGCAGCTCACGGACGCCCCGTGCCGCGTTCGACCCGCTGAAACCCGTGACCTACCGGCGATTCAGGCGATCGAGGCCGCCAGCTTTTCGGACCCCTGGTCCTCGCGCGATTTTTCCGAGACGCTCGCGTCCGGCCTCGTCTTCCTGGTGGCCGCCGGTGGCGGCGATCGGGTGAGCGGGTATCTGGTCGCCCGGCAGATGGCGGATGAGGGCGAGATCCTGAACCTCGGCGTGGCCCCGGCGTCGCGGCGGCGTGGCGTCGGGCAGAGCCTGGTGTCCGCCGGCCTCGACCGCCTGCGCGTCCTCGGCGCCCGCGCGGTCTTTCTCGAAGTCCGGGAATCGAACGTCGCGGCACGCGCCCTGTACGCGAGATTCGCGTTCACCGAGGTCTCGAGACGGCCGAAGTACTACCGACGTCCGGTGGAGGATGCCATCCTCTTGCGCGCCGCCATTCCGGCAGGAGGCACCCCCCAATAAAATGGTGAGAAGTGGCGTATCTTTGATTGACAGAATAACTTGCGATTCATATACTGTGCGGGAATCCTTGGGACCAGCCCGCCTTAAGTACCGGAGGTAGGTGTGAGCCGCAGTCTGAATAAAGTCATACTGATTGGGAACTTAGGGGCTGACCCAGAGATCCGGACTACGAACAATGGCTCCAAGGTCGCGACGGTGTCGTTGGCTACGGGGCGGCAGTGGACCGGGCAGGGCGGGGACAAGCAGGAAAAGACCGAGTGGCACCGGGTCGTCATGTGGAACAACAAGGGTGGCAACGGACTCGCCGACCTCGCCGAAAAGTTCATGAAGAAGGGTGACCGGATCTACATCGAAGGCCGGATCGAGTATCGAACCTGGGAAGACCGGGAGAAGCAGACCCGGTATACCACTGAGATTATTGCGCGGGAAGTGATGCTGCTCTCGCCCAAGGGTGGCGCGGAGGGCGGCGACTTCTCGAGAACCAAGGCGCCCGCGAAGGCGGGAGCCCAGGGGAAACCGGAGTCGCTGGACTCGTTCCC